>JAICKA010000054.1 GCA_025928185.1 Gemmatimonadaceae bacterium | reverse complement strand
TAGTATGGAAGGCCTTCGCATCGTGCCGGCGCCGCTCAACCTGACGGCAGTCCATCAAGCGACTCACCCCGGCCATACGCGATTGTACTCGGCTCACCTCGCACCGACGTCGGCGCACGTTGCACCGACCTCGGGTCATCCTCGACTGACGTCAGCACACCTGGCGCTCGAGGCGGATCAACAGGCGAGGAGCCCGGCGCAGTTGGCATTCCGCTCAGGATCGTTCGCGTTTCGGTCGGAATAGCTCGCGTTCCTGTCGGACCAGCTCGCGTTCCCCTCGGACCAGCGGAAGCTGACGTCGGATCACCACGAACCGACGCCAGATCACGTGCCGTTCACGACGGATCAACCGCCGTTCACGACGGATCAACCGCCGTTCACGACGGATCAACCGCCGTTCACGACGGATCACCTGCCGTTCGCGACGGAATCGCTCGCGTCGCCATCGGAACACGCCGTGGCCTCGTCCGCGAAGGAAACGGCGACTCCCGATTTGGCAACGAGGACGTCGGAACAGAGCAGTGCGACGATGCAACCGGGAGCGATGACGTCGGAATAGCGAAGCACGACATCGGAATACGGAACGATGAGATCGGACCAGGGAAGCACGACGGATGGAATCGTCAAACCTCGCGGCGCGCCGCAGTGGCGCGTCGCTCGTACGCCGACGCGCGGGCGCCCGCGTCTCGTACTCACATTGCCGGCGCCCAGGAGGATTGTTATGCAACAGCGGCAGTCGTACGTGCGAGACACACTGGTCAACGTCCAGCGGTTTCTGGACGCCAACGCGGCGGCGTTGGGACCGGTGAACACCTCGGGAGCGCGCAAGGCGTTGGACGACGCCATCGTCGCGCTGACCGATCACGCCGTGGCGCAGGGCGAGCACACCATCGGCTCGACCGGCGAGACGAGCAAGCAGCGGAGCCTGCGCATGGCGCTCCGCAAGCAGTACCTGCGGCCGATCGCCAGGGTCGCCGCAGCCAAGCTGGCCGACGTGCCGGAGATCGCGACGCTTCGCCTGCCGTCGATCAGAATGGTAGGCTTGGAGCTCGTCGATGCCGCGAACGCGATGGCCAACGCCGCCGCGCCTTACGCCGCCACGTTTATGGCGGCGGGACTCAAGCCCGATTTCCTCGACGGGCTCCGCGCATGTACGGAGCAGCTCTCGACGTCGCTCGGTGGACGCACCGATCACGTCATCAAGCGTCGAGGATCGACGATCGCGCTTGGCGCCGAGACCAGCAACGGGCGAAAGGCAATCAATCTGCTGGATGCCGCGATCCAGCAGCAGGTGCCCGACAATGCGCAGCTGCTCGCCGAGTGGGATGCGGTAAAGCGCATTCCGAAGAAGCCGGGAGCGGTTCGCACCGGTCAGACGGCCATCTCGGCTCCGGTGGCTCCGGCGCCCGAGCCGGCGGTAGCATCGGTTGAGACCCCGCAGCCGGCGATCGCAATCGCGGCGTGAGTCGGGCGGCGTGACGCACGCTCATTAGCGGTGTGCGAATGGCGGGTGCCGGTGTCGGCCGGCACCCGCTTACGGCTGCCGCGCAACGCGACGATGTTCGACGCCACGAAAGGGTGCGCATCCGGCGAACTATTGGGCGCATCGTCCACAATGCTCGCTTGCTCACTCGGCGCCGCGAGGTCTATCCTATGCACATGCCTCAACTCGAGCGACAATGGACCGTCGACGACGTGCTCGCGTTGCCAAATGACGGCAACCGGTACGAAGTCATTGACGGCGAGTTGTTCGTGGGCCCCGCACCGTCGCTGCGGCATCAGGAGGCGGTGGGGGGACTTTATCGGTTGCTCACTGAGTACCTCGAACGTGAGCCGATCGGCCACGCCTATATCTCGCCTGCGGATATTGTCTTCACGCCGCGTCGTCTGGTGCAACCCGACGTGTTCGTCGCGCCACTAATGCAGGGCGGCCGCCGGGAATGGGCCGCAATCAAACGCCTGCTGGTCGCCGCGGAGATATTGTCGCCGAGCACCGCTCGAGCGGACCGGGTCGCGAAGCGCCGGCTCTATCGCGATGAAGGCGTGGCCGAATACTGGATCGTCGATCTCGACGCGCGCACCATCGAACGGTCGACACCGTCGGAGGCGCGACCGGAGATACTCGTCGACCAACTGGAATGGCATCCCGATGGCGCGACCGAGCCGCTCGTCATGGATCTGACAACGTACTTCGCCAGGGTGCTCGACCGTTAGCTCTACGTGAGCGTTTCCAATGACGACGACGGTCGCCAGGGCGCGATCGGCGCGTGTTCGAAATCGCAGAGCTCCGCCGCCGACACGACGATCACCGCCAGCTCTCCCGGTGCGATCGCACCGGCTGACACCACGAGCGCCGCGACACGCGCGCCAGCCGATTCGACCGCCATGGCGAATCCCGCCGGCGCCGCGACGCTCGCCGTGGGCCATGACGCAAAGAACGGCAGCTATCTGACCGACGCGACTGGACGTGCGCCGTACCTCTTCGAGAAGGACACGCGCGGACACAGCGCCTGTTCAGGTGAGTGCGCAAAGGATTGGCCGCCGTACACCGCGCAAGGCACGCCAACGACGACCGACTCGAGTCTCAAGTCCTCGCTCCTCGCGACGATCCAACGCCCGGACGGCTTGACCCAGGTCACCTACAACGGGAAGCCGCTGTACTACTACGCCAAGGACGCGGCGGCGGGCGACACGAAGGGCCAAGACGTGAAACAGTTCGGCGCCGAGTGGTATCTCGTCTCGCCCAGCGGCAGCAAGCAGGAAGGAAAGGAGGAGCACCCGGGCGGCAAGAGCTAGTGACTCGCGGTGCCCTCAAGTGTGCCGGTAATGCGGTTGATCTCGCGCACCTCGCTCATCTTCATGTTCATACCTGGCATCCTGCCCGTTGCCGCCTCAGGTCGGAGCCTGAGAAAGACAAACATGCCGAGCGGCGTGCGCGAGCCATACGCCGGGAGGAGCGATTGCGGAACTACGTTCACCGTGCCCATCGCGCCCAGTCCGATGGTCGCGCCGCGAAGCGGCACAATCTCCCGGATATAGCCGAGCGAGACGTCGCCGACGTTGAACGATCGCGCTGGCGCGAATCCGAATCGCGGAACGTCGAGCAGCAGATCGTCGGCGGTCTTTTGCACGAGCTCCACTCTGCCTACGAGGGTATTCTGATGATCGAGAACCACTTCGGATTCGAGCAACCCGCTGTGCGACAATCCGGAGCGATCGGAATGCTTGTTCGCACCCCAAACGATCGTCGCGGCGATCTGGCCGTCAGCGCCGATTGGTGCGCCATACATCGCCGACGCAACGATCCGATGCATCGAAACGTCCGGCGTCAGCGCTTCGGGACTCTCGAGAAAACCGTAACTCGCGTTCAGCGCCCAATGCTCCGTCGGATTGAACGATACACGTCCCGAGTAGGAGTCGAGCCTGATCGGATCAACATCCCAGCGATTCTCGTCCGGCTCGCGCCCGTTGAACGCGGAGGCCTCGATTCGCCACTCATGCGTGAAGACGCCCGCGGTGAGCACACCAAAGGTGATGTGCGTGGCGTCTTGCCAGTGGTGCCCGATCGGCGCGGTTGGAATATCCATCGCCGAGGGCCGATGCATGAACGCGACGGGCCCGAGCGCAGGCTCGCCGGACGGCGCCGCGTAGAATGACACGCCGACTGCTTTCGTCACTGGACGGTCGTACATCGCGCCGAGCTCCATCCACAGGTCATGCGGATGCTGGCGATCGTGCAAGGGCTCGCCATGAAACGCTTCGCCGCTTTGCAACAGCAGTGGATAGCCACGGCTGGTCACGCCGAGCGCATCGAGACTCAGCATCGTACGCGCCTGGAAGCGCCCACCACCCAGTTCGTGGCTGGCCATGAGCATGCCCCAATTGAGAGAGCCGAGCTGATGCCCGCCGCGCGCGCCGCCCTGCGTGTCGAACTGGCCGAACACGAAGCCATGCAGCATGAAGTTCCATTCGTCGGCGGCGAATTGCCGCGACGGAAGTGAGACGGCGTCTGGAATCCAGGTCGTGCCGGATCCGAGGCGCTCCATCGACACGCCGAGGGGATCGGGTACATTGGCCATCGTGGGCATGGAGCTCTGCTTGCCTTTCGTGCCAGTCATGGCCGTGGCGCGGCCGTCGGGGCGCTGTGCGAGCGCCGAGACCGTGGCTGTTACGACCAGGAGTGCCACGAAGCACGCGCGCGCGAACTGCGCGCGAGATGGATGATGAGCGTATGTGCAAGCCATTGAGATCGACGAGAAGGTCCGTGTCGCCCATGCGTTGAACAGCCGACTGCCTTCGGAACTGGTGACACCGAATGGGTCTTGGTCAAACATACCTTTCTGCGCGGAGCGGTCATGATGCCAACAGCATTCAAGTCGAGTCTCACTCTCGCATCAACAGCGCTGTTCGGCCTCGGCGTGCGTGTCGCCGCGCAACGACCAGCACCGGCTTCGTGGTCCGCCGTCCAGAGCGCCATGCGACAGCCGGGCGCCATGCAACCGCAGAACGTCATCAAGTTCAGCTTTCCGCGAACGGATCTGGCGGTGTCCGTCGGCGGTGTCGCGCTGAAGCCGGCTTTCGCGCTCGGAAGCTGGGTTGCGTTCGAGCACACGGAAGGTGGGCAGGACATGGCCATGGGCGATCTCGTGCTCACCGAAGGCGAGGTGGCGCCCGTCATGCGCGCGCTGCAGGCGGCGGGCGTGAATCAGACCGCGCTGCACAATCACCTGCTTGGCGAAACGCCGCGCGTCATGTACATGCATGTCGCTGCGCGTGGTAACGGAGCGCAAATTGCTCGCGGCATTCGTACGGCGCTGGCGCAGAGCAGGACGCCACTCGTCCCGGGTCGCCCGGTCGCCGCACCACCGGCCGTGTCCCTCGACACGGCAGCACTCGCCCGCGCGCTCGGCGTGCCGGGCAAGTTGAACGGCACGGTATTCCAGGCGAGCGTCGCGCGGCGGGAAGCGATCAGCGACATGGGCTACGCAGTCCCGGCGTCGATGGGCGTGGCCACATCGATCAACTTTCAGCCAATCGGCGGCGGTAAGGCGGCGATTACCGGCGACTTCGTGCTGCTCGGCGCCGAGGTGAACCCGGTGATCCGCGCGCTCACCTCGCATGGAATTACCGTGACGGCGGTGCACTCGCACATGATCGACGAACAGCCGCGACTGTTCTTCATGCACTACTGGGCGACCGGCGACGCCGTAGCGCTCGCGAGAGGGTTGCGGGCGGCGCTCGACCAGACCAATTCGAATACGAGGCGGCCGGGGAGCCGCTAGCCGCGACGATTCACCTTCACTCCGTCACGACCCGGTCCGAGTATCCTTTGCGGTGTGAGTTGCGTTCGGCTGTGACTGGGTATTCGCGGGAGCAGTATCGCCGGCCCGCACTCGTTGCAGCGGCAGCGCGAGCGCGAACACCGTCCCGTCGGCGCAGTGTTCGGCCCACGCTCGCCCCCCATCCTGCTCGACGGTTTCACGCACGATGCTCAAACCGAGGCCCGATCCTTCGGCCCGCGTCACGGTTTCGTGGGCGCGAAAGAACCGCTCGAACAGATGCGGACGTTTGTCGGACGGAACGCCAAGCCCGTTGTCACGGACCTTGATCACGACTTTCGCATCGTCCGAATCGGCGTTCTCCACGGTCCCGCTGATCTCGGCGTAGCGCTCGCTCTTGTCCGGGTCCGCGTACTTGATCGCATTGGTCAGATAGTTCGTGAGGCACAGCTCGACGACGCTCGCATCGACTTCGACGTCGGCGACGTCGGGCGAAATGCGCACGGTCACTCGCGCGGCCTGTGCGGCATTGCGCACCTGACGCGCCGCTTCCTGAGCGGCTTCCGGAAGCCTGACGTGCCGATGCTGCTGCTGCACGCCTGCATCGCGCCGGGTGACGGCAAGCACGTTGTCCACCGCGGACTGCATCAGCCGCGCGTTGCTGCTGATCATCGACGCGAGCTCGTGCTTCTTCTCGGCGGGCAGCTCATCGAGATCGCGAAGCAGATCGCTCGCCCCCATGATGACCCCGATCCGATTTCTGATTTCGTGCGACAGCACGCGATTGAATCCCTGGAGCTGCGACTCGCGATCGGCGACCTGTTCGTCGGCCAGCCGCAGAAAGTGCGTCATCGTCGCCTGTTGGATGAGCGTCACGGCACGGAAGAGCCGCGCGCCACAGGTCAACAGCTCGCCCTTGCCGCACGGCTCATCGATCTCCTCGGCCGCTCTTGCGAAGAAGGAGAACAGGATGGCGCCGAGGAGCTCGTACTCTTTCAGGATCTCGTATGCGTCGAACCCCTGCTTGTGGCGCAACGCGCCGAGCTCCATCGCCTTCGCGATCACCGGCACGTCGGTGCTGATCTCGGCCGCCGGGCTCTCCACGTAGTCGGCCACGCCATCGATCAGCAGCGGCACATGATCCAGCAACTCGTCGGTGGGGAAAACGCGATCGGGACTGATCGACACGCGATCGGCGATCCGGCTCAGCCACCGCCGAGTCAGGTCGAGCTTGGCGGTTCGCAAGCGGATCGCCAGTTGGCGAGCCAATGGGCAGTTCTCGGAGCTTTCGATGCTCATACGGATTTGTGTGGCGCTGCGTACGCTCGACACTCTCGGCGATGATGCAGGGACGATACCGTGTTCGATCGAGGCGACGGCTCCAATCGTCGCCGACCCCGGGTCGCCGCAACTTCGCACATATCGGCCTCATGGGCACGTTCGATGCGGCTGCCGGCGACGGAATTGAATGCGCGACATGGCGCAGGTTTGTCGGTGCGGTCCACAGAGCGGAGGAACCCATGCAATTCGCAAAATCGAACGTCAGCCGTCGGAATCTGCTGAAATCGCTCGGTGGCCTTGGAATCGTGGCGGCGCTGCCGGGGTGTGCGCGCATGGCCTCCGCGATTTCGACGGCGGGTGGTGAGATCGGACTCGACGTCAGCGATCAGGACATCTTCAACTTCGCCCTGAACCTCGAGTCGCTGGAGACCGAATACTACCTCCGTGGAACCACAGGCTCCGGAATGCCCGAGTCCGATGCCGGCCCGAATCCCGGGGCCGTTCAGGGCGGCCGGATGGTGCCGTGGCAGAATCAGGATCTGCGAGAGTTCATGGACGAGGTTGCGCAAAACGAGCTCGCCCACGTGCGCTTCTATCGTCGCGTGCTCGGCAGCAATGCCGTCAGCCGTCCGTCAATCGATCTGACGGCGTTCGCCGCAGCGGCGAAGGCCGCCGGCCTTGGCGACAACTTCGATCCGTTCGCCAACGAGATGAACTTCTACCTCGGCGGCATGCTCATGGAGGATGTCGGCGTCACCGCGTATCACGGTGCGGCACCGCTCCTGACCAGCAAGACCAATCTCGACGCGGCCGCCGGTATCCTGGGCACCGAGGCGTATCACATGGGAATGGTGCGTTCGACGCTCTACCGCATGGGGACGACGGCGCGCAACGCGGCGAACGCCATCTCCGACGCACGTGATCGCCTGGATGGGCCGTCGGACGACGACCAGGGCATCGTGCTGAATGGTCGGGCGAACATCGAGCCGACCGACAGCGACGCAAAAGTGTTCGCGCGTACCCCACAGCAGGTGCTGCGTATCGTCTATCTCAATGGCGCGAGTGGCGTGAGTGGCGGCGGATTGTTCCCGAACGGTATGAACGGCAAGCTGCGTACGACCTGACGGCAGACGCGGATTGCCCGAGGTGGGCGCGCGACCGCAATCGCGCGCCCTACCCCTCACTCCGAGACGTTGGCCGATGCCATCAGCGCAGGTGCGCTCGGGACAACAGTATGCCTGGCACGGCCAGTCGCTCCTCGTCACCGACGATCGAGGCGATTGCACGGAGGCCGATGCGCTGAGCGGCTTCTATTTCCGCGAGGCGCGGTTTCTTCGCCGGCTGCGCGTTCTGATCAACGGTACCGCGCCATGGCTTTGCGAGTCGGCGTCGGAGTCGCCGCAAGTTGTGCACTTCGCCTATGTACATCCGGAGATGACATCTTTCGGCGGCGGCGGGAGCGGCGCGTCGGGCGAAGACGTTGGGCAGGACGCGAGCGGCATTCCGCATCGCGCGCTCGACATTCGTCTCCGCTACTCGGTCGGCATTGCGTCGCTCGAGGCCACGCTGGACATCGTGAACCACAGCCGCAGCACCGTGTCGATCGATGCGGGATGGGAGCTCTCGGCCGACTTCGCAGACATTCAGGAGGCGCTCGGCGACAATGGCCAACAGAGTGCGCCGGTCGAACGGACGATGTCCGCAGGGGCGGTCACGTTCGCCTATCGACACCCGGAGTTGAGTTACACCACGCGCGTTTCGCTCGATTCGGTCGATGTGATTCGAACCGCCGCGCACGATGACGTCGATCCACCAGAGGCGGCTGCCTTTCTCGGTGCGCGGCTGAAGCTTGCGCCTCAGGAGGCGACCAGCCTCCGTTTGCGAGTGGCGGCCGTCGACGACCGAGACGCAGTGGACGAGCGAGGCGAGCATGCGCGAGAGGCGGTCTGGACGTCGTGGCTCAATCGGCTCACGCGCATCGACACGCCGGGAAACACGTTGGCTGAGGCAATCCTGCGCTCGAACATCTCCGATCTGGCATCGCTCCCGCTGCTGCAGGGCGAGCGCGACGAATGGCTCACGCCTCAGGCAGGAATGCCGTTGTACCCGGCGCTCTTCGGGCGGGATGCCTTCACGGCTGGATGGCATGCGGCCATGATCGATCGTGCGGAATTTCTCGAGGCGGCGCTCAATCGACTCGGCCGGCTGCAGAGCGCGCGGGTCGACGATTGGCGAGACGAGCAGCCGGGCCGGATACCCTATCAGGTGCGCCAGGGGCCGCTCGCACGGCTGAATCTCAATCCCTACTCGGCCTACTACGCCGATTTTGCGAGTCCTTTGATGTTCGTCATCTCGCTGGCCCAACTCTATGCGTGGACGGGCGACGATGCACTGCTCCGAAGGCATTGGGATGTTGCGCGTCGCATTCTCGACTGGGCCCGCGACTATGGCGACATGGACGGCGACGGCTATCTCGAGTATCTGACCCGTTCGCCGATGGGCACCAAGAATCAGGGGTGGAAGGACAGCGGCAATGCGATTCTGTACGACGATGGCTCGCCGGTGCCGAGTCCGATCGCGACCTGCGAGCTGCAGGGATACTGGTTCGCGGCGCAGCAGGTCTTTTCGGTCCTCTGTCGCGCGATGGGCAATGACGATGACGCCAAGGCGCATTGGTCGAGTGCTATGGAGCTGAAGCAGCGCTTCAATCGGGACTGGTGGCTCGAGGGTGACAGGTTTTTTGCGCTCGCCATGGATCCCGAAAAGCGCCTCGTCCGCGCGCTGTCCTCAAACGTGGGGCAGTGCATCGCGACCGGAATCATCGACGACGAGCATCTGCCGCGCACGATCGATCGGCTGTTTGCGCCCGATCTGTACAGCGGGTGGATGATTCGGACACTGACGAGCGAACACTCGGCGTACAATCCAATCGACTATCATCTCGGCAGCATCTGGGCAGTCGAAAACGCGACGATCGTCTTCGGGTTGAGGCGCTTTGGCTTCGATGAACGTGCCCTGCAGCTGACGCGTTCCATGTTCGAACTCGCGCAGCTCTACCCGAACTTTCGAATTCCGGAATGCGTTGGCGGATTTGCACGACGCGAGCGTCCATTCCCCGCCGCCTATCCGCGATCGAATCCGGTGCAGCTCTGGAACGCCAGTGCGTTCGCGCTCCTGATCCATACCATGCTTGGGCTGCAGCCGGTGGCGCCGCTCGATCTCCTTGCCTTCGATCCGGTGCTGCCAGCCTGGCTGCCAGAGGTCATATTGCGCGAGCTGCGCATCGGTCACGCGACCGCGACGATTCGCTTCTGGCGCGACGACAGCGGCGACAGCCACGCCGAAGTGATTCAGAAAACCGGAACGTTGCACCTCGTCAAGCAGCCGCCTCTCGAGTCGCTGAGTGTCGGGAAGAGGGACCGATTCGCCGCGCTCCTCGACCGAATGCTCCATCACTGACCGCCAAACGTTTCTCGTCGCGATCCGCCTTCACTGGCACGGCTGATGAAGCCGCTCTGACGGCTGACATCCACGGGGAGTCCTGATGAAGCTGCTCGGCCATCCGATTCACCAAATGCTGATCGTCTTTCCGCTCGGCCTCCTCGCGACCGCGGTCATCTTCGATCTCATCTACCTGCTCGGCGGCGCCGCGACGTGGGAAACTGCTTCCTGGTACATGATCGCCGCCGGCGTGATCGGGGGGTTGACGGCCGCCGTGTTCGGTCTCGTCGATTGGCTCGGGGTCGATCGCGGCACGCGTGCGCGGCGCATCGGCGCGCTGCACGGAATCGGCAACGTCATCGTCGTCGGGCTGTTCGTCGTAAGCTGGCTGCTCCGACGCCCCGACAGCCAGCATCCTCCGGCCGTGGCATTCGTGTTCTCTTACATCGGCGCCGGACTGGCGCTCGTCACCGGCTGGCTCGGCGGCGAGCTGGTGGACCGCCTGGGCATCGGCGTCGATGACGGCGCGAACCCGAACGCGCCCAGCTCATTGTCGGGCCGGCCAGCGCGAAGCGGCACATAGCTCGTCGCAGCGCCGCCGTCATAGGCGCGCAGCGTCGACCAATTGCTTTTCCCGCCTGCGCACCAGCGCGGCCCGCTGATTGCTAGCTCAAACCCACATGCGAGATCGACGCATGAACCCGGCAGCGCGGGAACAATTCGAAACCCTGCGAGAGGAGCTCCGGCGGCGGTTTCATCAGCTGTGCCGCGATTGGACACAGGACAGCTTCGAAAGTCTCGTCACGTGCATGGCGCGCATCCAACTGCGGTACGATCCCGTGAGCGGATTGCCGGAACGGTATTAGTCCGTTCAACCGACAACAAATGACGCTGTGACGGGGGCGTCCCAATCAACGCCCCCGTCGCCGTTCCGATCTCGACGGACCACGGACTACGGACCAATCCCCATCGCCAACACGTCCGCCAGGTGCAGCGCGCGCCGGTTCGTCGTCTGCTCGATCTGCTCGCGGCAACTGAAACCGTCTGCAATGATGAGCGTGTCCGCGTCGGCCTTGCGGACGGCCGGCAGCAGCACGCGCTCGCCGCACGCGATCGACACGCGATAGTGTTCGCCCTTCTCGTAGCCAAACGCTCCCGCCATGCCGCAGCAGCCCGAGTCCAGCACGGTGGCTTTCACGCCGGCGTGGTCGAGCATGGTCTGTTCGGACTTGAAATCGAGCACGGACCGGTGGTGGCAGTGACCCTGCACGATCGCCGCGCGGCCGAGCGACGACACCGACAGCTGCGTCGCGTGCTTCGCGAGAAACTCGCCGAGCATGAGGGACTGGTTGCGCAGCCGCTCGGCATCCTCGTCGCCGGGCAGCAGGTTGGTCAACTCGTCGCGAAACACTGAAATGCAGCTCGGCTCGAGTCCGACGATGGACATTCCGGCGCGCAGTTGCGGGCGGAGCGTATCGACGATCTGGCGCAGCAGCTTCCTTGCCAGATCCAGCATGCCGTAGTCGTACAACGGCCGTCCGCAGCAGAGTGAGCGCGATGGAATCGTCACGCGAAAGCCCGCCGCCTCGAGCACCGCCGTCGCCGACTGCGCGGTGGCCGGCAGAAAATAGTTGTTCCACGTGTCGGGCCAGAGCAGCACGGCGGGCTTGTCGGCACCGGCGTGCGCGTCGCGCTGTGCGAACCACTGCCGAAACGTGCGCCGCGCGAACTTCGGAATGCGGCGCTCGGGCGCGATGTGAAGCGCCGTCTTGACCAGCGTGCGCACGCCGGGCGTTTGCGTCGTCAGATTGGCGATTCGCGGCATGTGCGACGCAACTCGCGCCCACCGGTACATCCAGCCGAATGCATACGCCGACGGCGGACGGAGGTGCCCGTCATAATAGTGCGACAGGAACTCCGCCTTGTACGTCGCCATGTCGACGTTCACGGGACATTCGGCGCGGCACCCCTTGCACGCAAGGCAGAGATCGAGCGCCTCCTTCACCGTGTCGTCGCGCCAACCGTCGCCGAGCGGATTTCCCTCCAGCATCTCGAAGAGCAGCCGCGCGCGCCCGCGCGTCGAATGCATCTCCTCGCGCGTGGCCATGTAGCTGGGGCACATCACGCCGCTGTCGTGCTTGCGGCACTTGCCCGTGCCCACGCAACGATTTGCCGCGTAGGCAAAGCTGCCGCGGTCGTCGCGAAACGCGAACTGCGTCGCCGGCTCCCACGGGTGATAGTGCGGGCCCCACCGCAGATTCTCGTCGACCGCATACGCGCCGACCACCTTGCCGGGATTCATCTTGCCGCGCGGATCCCACGCCGACTTGAACTCGTGGAACGCCTGCATGATCGTGTCGCCGAACATGATCGGCAGCAGACTGCCGCGCGCCTGGCCGTCGCCGTGTTCCCCGGACAGCGATCCGCCGTACGACGTGACGAGGTGCGCCGCTTCGTTCAGGAAGCGCTTCCAGGTCCCGATCCCCTCGGCCGTGTACAGGTCGAAATCGATGCTGCAATGCACGCAGCCCTGGCCGAAATGGCCGTAGAGCGACGCCGTGTAGCCGTACTTGTCGAACAGGCCGTGCAGATCGCGCAGGTAGTTGCCAACGTCCTTCGGCGCGACGGCGGAGTCCTCCCACCCCGGGTAGAAGTCGGGGTCATGAGGAATCTTTGACGTCGAGCCCAGCCCCGATTCGCGGATCTGCCAGACGAGGTGCTCCTGGTCGACATCCTCGAACAGCTTCGCCGGCGGATTGCCGTGGTGCTTCAGCGCGTCCTGGAGCTTGCGCGCCCGCGCCGCGGCTTCGTCCTTCGATTCGCCGCCGAACTCGACGACGAGCCAGGCATTGCCGTCGGGAAACAGCTCGCGCCCCGACGTCGACATGCCCTTGTCGTGCATGTAGCGGAACATGCTGGCGTCGATGCCTTCGAGGGCGATCGGCTGAAACCCATTGCAGAACTCGACGCAATCCCCGGCCGTGAAGATGTCCTGGAAGCCGACGATCAGCAGCGTGCGCACCGGCGGGCTGTGCACGAGGCGCAGCTTCGCCTGCAGCACGGTGACGCACGTGTTCTCCGTGCCGACGAGCGCGCGCGCCACGTTGAAGCCGCACTCCGGCAGCAACTGCTGCAGCGGATAGCCCGATACCAGCCGCGGAATGTGTGGAAAACGCTTGCGGATCTCGTCGGCGTACCGATCGCGGATCGCCTTCAGCCGCGAATAGATCTCGCCGCGGACGCCGCCCTCGCCGATGATCCGTTCCAGCTCGTCATCAGTCGTCGGTCCGACCCACGTGCGCAGGCCGTCGTAGGTGAGGATCTCCAGCGCGAGCGTGTTCTCCTCGACCTTGCCGGCCATCTGCGCGTGCATGCCGCACGAGTTGTTGCCGATCATGCCGCCCAGCGTGTTGCGTTCGTGCGTCGCGGGATCCGGCCCGAACGTGAGATGCCGCTGCTCCGCCTGGTTCCGCAGATCGTCCAGCACGGTGCCCGGCTCGACGCGCGCCCACTTGCCGTTCCAGTCGATCTCGAGCACTCGGTTCATGTACTTGCTCATGTCGATCACGACGGCGGCATTGCATGTCGCACCGGCGAGGTCGGTGGCCCCGCCGCGCGACACAATCGGCGCGCCGAACTCGCGACACACGGCGACGGTCTCGACGACGTCGTCGGCGTCGCGTGGCAGCACCACGCCGATCGGAATTTGCCGGTAGTTCGACGCATCGGTGGAATACAGCGCGCGGTCGCCGTCGTCGAAGCGAACTTCGCCGCGCACCTTGGCGCGCAACGCGCGGCCGAGTGCGTCGGTATCGATGCCGAGCGTCTTGCCGCTGACGGCGTCCGGTCGCGGCGGAGTCGGCGGCGGCGCGTGCGCGCCTGGCGCCGCGTGCCGGCTAACGGGTTTTTGCGGAATGCGCATCGGCAATGAGCGCCCTCAAGATCCGTACCGATGCAAGGCAGCCAATGTTTTTACCGGAGCACGAGCTCCCGCGGAACGTCGGCGACCGACGCGCAACCGGCGAGTGCCATGGCGAGATCCAGCTCGCCTCGTACATGCTGCAGCACCGCGCGCACACCCTGCTCGCCGTCCAGCGTGAGGCCCCACAACAGCGGACGTCCAACCAGCACCGCCCGGGCTCCGAGCGCGAGCGCCTTGAGCACGTCGGTGCCGCGCCGCACGCCGCCGTCGAGCAGTACTTCAGCTCGGCCGTCGACGGCTTCGCATACCGCCTCGAGCATCGTGATCGGCGCCGGCACGCTGTCGAGCTGTCGCCCGCCGTGATTCGACACGATCACCGCCGCCGCACCGTGTTCGACGCACAGCGCCGCGTCATCCGGCGCGAGCACACCTTTGATCACCACGGGCATGGGCGCGATCGACCGCAGCCAGTCCACGTCCTGCCACGTGAGACCCGGATCCCACTGCGCCGCGATGTATTGGCCCAGCGCCGAGCCGTGCCCGGTGCCGTGGTGATGCTGATCGGTGTGTGACGGCGGAAAGTTGCCGAGTGCCAGATGCGCCGGCATGCGCAGGGAGTTGCGGGCGTCGCGTTCGCGATGGCCGCCGTACGGCGTGTCGACGGTGAGACAGAGTGCCGAATAGCCGGCGGCCGCGGCGCGTTGCACGAGATCCTGCGTGATCGCGCGATCCTTGTAGACGTACAATTGGAACCAGCGCGCACCGGTGGTCGACGCTTCGGCGATCGCCTCGAGACTGCAGTTCGAAACGGTGCTGGCGACGAAGATCGTCTCTTCGGCCGCCGCCGCTCGCGCCGTCGCCGCTTCCGCGTCGAGATGACACAACCCGTGAAACGCCATCGGCGGCACGAGTACCGGAAACGACACGGGGGTGCCGAGCACGGTGGTGCCGAGCGAACGATCGGCGACGCCGCGCAGCATGCGTGGCAGCAACTGCAGTCGCGTCCAGGCGGCGCGGTTCTCGGCCAGCGTCCATTCGTCGGCGGCGCCGCCGTCGATGTAGTCGAACAGCATCGGGTCGAGCAGCGCGCGAGCGCGCTCCTCGAGACTGTCGAGATTCAGAATGTCGAGCATCGAAATCAGCGGTCCGGGTGTCGAACGCGGTAACGTTCGCACCGCGCGGCCAGTCATGGAAGCGTAACGCTTGTGGTGCGGCGCCCGTCCACCGAGCTTTCGGCCTCTCGCGCGCAATCCCATCCCACCCGATCGCTGACGGATGCTCGACCTGTTGAGCCAGTGGGTTGCCCACTACGGCTATCTGCTCGTTGCGGCGTTTCTGTTTCTGGAAGGGGCGGGGCTGCCCGTGCCCGGCGAGACGGCGCTCGTGAGTGCCGCCGCACTCGCCGGACGAGGCACGCTCTCGATCGTCGGCGTCGTCGTCGCCGGCTGCGTCGGAACGGTCCTCGGCCTCAGCACGGGATACTGGATCGGCTGGCGCGGTGGAACGGCCCTCGTGGCGCGGCACGGGCGCTGGATCGGCCTGAACGAACAACGGCTGGACAAGACACATCGCTTCTTCGAGCAGCACGGCGCCAAGACCGTGCTGCTCGGGCGGTTCGTCGCGTTCATCCGAAGCTTCATCGGCATCTTCGCCGGTATCTCCCGCATGACGTTCCGCACGTTCACGATCTACAACGTGATCGGCGGATGCGTGTGGGTGACGGTGTTCAGTGCGCTGGGCTACGTGTTCGGACGCAACCTGCCGAAGCTCGTGCACTACATTGGCCGCGTCAGTCTGCTGCTCGCGATTCTCATTGCCGTCGTGGTGGGCGTCGTGCTGCTCTGGCGTTGGCTGACGCGCAACCGCGAGACGGTGCGCGGCTGGGCAAACCGCGCACGCGAGTGGACGACCGCATCGCCGCGCATGCGCGGCCTGCGCGAGCGGCATCCGACGATGTCGCGGCTCGTCGGCGGCCGGTTCGCGCAGGGCGAGTATCTCGCGCTGCACCTGCTGGTCGGTTTCGTCCTGAGCCTCGCCGTGATCGGCGTGTTCGCGTCGATCACCGAGAGCATCGTCGACAGCTCGCCGCTCACGCGGTTCGACATCGGCGTCGCCACTCGACTGGAGAGCATCGTCACGCCGGCGGCGGCGCGCGTGCTCGGTGTCGTGAGCAGCCTGGGCGGCCGCGGGGCGATGACGCTGCTGCTGTTCGCCGGCGCGCTGATCTATGCGTTGCGCCGCCGCTGGCTCGCGCTCGTCACGTGGTGCGCGGCGTTCATCGGCGGCTCGCTGCTCGATGCCGCGCTCCGCTCCGTGGTCCGCCGCTCGGAGCTGCCGTTCGCCGATCTGATCGTGCTCGACTGGGGCACCGGCCTCGCGAGCGGCCATGTGCTCGGCGTCGTCGTGGGGTACGGCATGCTGGCCTACCTGCTCTCATCGCTGGCCACGCGCGTGTCGTCGCGATGGGTGATCGTCGCGATGGCGACGGCAGTAGTGGCGGCAATTACGGTGGCGCGGTTCTACCTCGGGCAGCACTACGTCAGCGACGCGAGCGCCGGCATTGCGGCTGGGATGCTGTGGCTGACGGCGTGCGTGTCGGGGAGCGAGCTGGCGGGGGGGACGAGGGCTGAAGGCGGAAATTGACGTCCGTGGTCCGTCGGCCATCGTCCATCGAGATCGGTGCGCGGGGTGCGTCTAGCGCGCCGAATCGGGTTGGACTGACTTGGGGGACGCGAATTTGGCGAAAACTTGGCGAACGAGGCGCGAATTCGTTCCGAGTGGCGCAAGGAGCTCTGCGCGCCAGGTCAAGAAAAGGGGGTTTTGTGGTTGTGGCGTCCCGGCCTCCGTTGAATCCGTGCCCTCCGTGAGATCGATGTTCCAATTGTTACGGCTTGTGTGGCGCGAGAGCCCATCGCGCCAAGCGGGCCCCAACAGTTTGAAACGCGGATGACACGGACGGGGCGGACTTGAACGGATAGAAAAAGCAAACGCTTTGTGGGTGTGGCGCGACGGACTCGGTGCGCCAAGCGAGACGAGTCCGCCTCGATGGCCGTCGACTACGGACCACGGACCACGGACCAACTTTCTCAGAGGTCGACTTTCTCGTACTGCCCCGACCTCCTCGCCTGCCGCCTGAGCCACGCCCGCCCGATCGGCGGCGTCTCTGAAATGAGTGCCGCCTCGAGCCGGTGCCGGTGCGCCGAGAGGAGATCGCTGCGCGAGATGATTCCTACCACCTTGTACGGGTCCTCGCGCGTGACCACCGGCAGCCGCCCGACGCCTTCGTGCACCATGTGGTCAGCCGCTTCGCGCAACGTGTTCTCCTCGAACACCACGGCCGGATTCCGGCCGATCAGCTCCCGCACTGTCGCGGTGTCCGGGTGCGTCGGGTCGAGCAGGTCGCGCCGCGTCACCACGCCGAGGAGCGCGCCGTTTTCGAGAACTGGAAAGCCCTGGTGCGTCGTTTCGGGCCGGCGGGTGGCGAGCCAGCTGCGCAATTGGTCGAGCCGCGCGTTCGCTTCCACGGTCACCACATCGCGCGTCGCC
>JAICKA010000121.1 GCA_025928185.1 Gemmatimonadaceae bacterium | reverse complement strand
TGGTATCCGGAGAGCGACATCAGCACGCCGACGCAGGAGAAGATGGCGCGGATGGGCGCGTTCATTCAGGAAGCGATGCAGGCCGGCGTGCTCATCGACACCGGCGGGTGGAACCCCCAGGCGCCGGCGACCGTGATCACGCGCAAGAACGGGAAGACCACCGTGAAGGACGGGCCGTACACCGAGGCCAAGGAAGTGATCGGCGGCTACGCAGTGATGCGATTCAAGTCGCAGAAGGATCTGGTCGATTGGAGCAAGCGATTCGTCGACATCGCCGGCGACGGACGGTCGGTAGTGCGGCAGATTGCGGATGAGCCTATGGGGCAGTAGTTCCGACGACGTCGACGACGTCGGCGACGCCGGTCGGCGCTTCGTGGCGCGATGGATGCCACTTGGTGGAATTCAGCCCCGGCGGCCCGAGGCTCGACCAGGACAGACCGTTCGCGTCGCCGCAGCCGCCCCGTTCTCGATGACAGCGTTGTTGCGAGGTACCAATGCACGCAGTGTTTCGTGAGACGACCTACGCCCCCGGCGACGCGATCGTCGAGAGCGCGGCTTTTCGCGAGTTCCAGAATGTCCACGCGGCCCGCGAGGGCTACCGCGGCACCATCGTCGCCGATGTGGGCGGCGGGCGGCTGCTCACGGTCACACTGTGGGACTCGGCCGCCGCAATGCACGCCGCGCGCGAAGCAATCGGACCGGTAGTGGAGCGCCTGCTGGAACCGCGAATGACCACGCCGGCCGTGCTGCTCGGTACGGGGCGCGTGGTCGTCAACGACCTGGTGCCCGAGCGGACGGAAACGCAGTGATCGACGACGAGCGCGATGCGAGGGAGCATCGCGCTCGTCGCCGATCGGGGCGACATCACGGACCGGTGCAGGTCGGCGGCGTCTGCGACGTCATGTCGTAGGTGCACACCCGCTGCTTTCCGCCAACGAACGTGATCACCAGCCGCGCGACGGTCGTACCGTCGAAGCTCGTCACCTGTGTCGTCGTCGACGTCGACGGGCCCTGCACGGTGTGCACGACGGCGGTGTAGCTGCCGCCGACCGGGTACGGCACCTTGGGCGAGCTGAGAATGCCAGTCGTCGTCGTGGGTGCCGTGATGAACGCGGTATCGCGCCCCTCCATGGCGATGGTCTGCGTCATCGTGCCGGTGCCGTTCTGCACGTGCGACTCCGCGTGCAGCCCGGTGAGCACGACGTCCTCGTGGTGGTCGCTCGTCTGCGTGGCGGGCACCGGTCCGTTCTGGGTCTGTACCGGCTGCGAGATCGTACCGATCAAGTCGCTCACGCGCCGAATGGCGGCCGTCGTCACGGTGTCGAAGTGCATCTGCGGCGCGTTGGTCGCGTCGAGGAACTGGAATGAGACTTTATTGACGAGCCCCGACTGCAGCGTCTGTGGTGGGCAGCCCCACGTGACCGTCGCAGTGTCGAGCACGCATAGGGCGGCATTGTCGGCCGGCACCGCGTCGAAGGTCGCGTGGCCGATGGTCAGATCGGCGCTCGCGCGCCCGAGCGGCGAAAGGGTCGGGCCGCCGATGGGCAGGCGATTGGCCGCCGCGCCGCCCCCACCCCCGCCCTTTCCGATCGCCGTCTGGCTGGAATTGATCTCGGCCAGCAACTCATTGACGCGTGCATTGAGATCCGGCGCCTTTGGTATTCCGCCACCACCACCACCGCCGCCACCGCCGCCGGTCCCCGTGATCGGAGTGGAGTCGCCGCCGCATGCCAGGCCCGCCACTGCCGCGAGCAACACGAACGCTGTCCCTGCGCGCATGAAACTTGTGTCCCAATGTGGATTGACGTGATGGCTCGGCCGCGTCCTCGCAGGGCCGAGCACGTGCAGCATTATCGGCCGGCTGCGTTAACCGGTGGTGAGCCGCCGGTAAATTCCGGGTTAACTGTGCAGGCGGGCGGAAATGAGATGAAAAAGAGCGACACCGAAGCGACTTCCGACGAGCAACGAACCATCCGCGAACGCGTGATCCGCCTCGCCTTCGGCGGCGACGAGCGGCGATTCGCCGAGCTGGTGAACGCGATCGCCGCCGCGACGCCGGCCGGAGTGCGAGTGATTCTCCGCGGCAGCGCCGTCACCGGCCACAAATGGCTGTCGTCAGAGCCGTTCGACTCGCGCGGGCCGGGCACGAGCGATCTCGACGTCACCTTCGTCGGCGGCGGAATGATCACGCTGTTTCGCGAGTTTCACATTCCCGGCATCCACTCGGTGCCGCTGAGCGAGGCACATCCGTTCGCGTCGCACGCACTCGCGCCGTTGCGCAAGGAATTGTGCGCGCTCGCCGGCCGGCCGGTGAACCTCCAGGCGACGACGTGGTTCGTGCAATTCGTCCGCGACCTCTTCATGCGCCAGCCGTACTTGAAATTGCTGGCGAAGCCGGACGGCCCGCCGTCGGCGGCTTCGACCGACGCGTAGCGTGCGGCTCCTGACCTACAACATCCGCGAGGGCGGCGCCGGCCGCGCCGAGCAGTTGGCGGAGGTGATCGGCGCGGCGAACGCCGACGTGGTGGCGTTGCAGGAGGCGCGCGATCCGGCGATCGTCGAACGCATCGCGACGCTCGCCGGCTACACGCAGTGCGGATCGCGGCGCGCGCACTCGACGGGTTTTCTCAGCCGAGCGCCGGTCGTGGAACATGCCTGGCGACATCCTCCGCGCACCCGCCACGCGCTGCTCGAGGTCACACTGGGCGACGGTTTGCCGCGCATCTTCGTGGTGCATCTCCGCGCGTGGTTCTCGAACTGGACGGAACAGCAGCGAGTTCGCGAGCTACGCGGGCTGCTCGCCGGCATCCGCGCGCAGCTGGCGCGCGAGGAGAATGCGTTCGCCTTTCACCTGATCGCCGGCGACTTCAACGCGCTCGCGCCCGGCGAACACTTCGATCCGTCTCCGATGCCGGCGTGGATCCGCGGCATGATCTGGCTGAACGGCCGCGACATCGCGCGTCACACCATCGAGATGATGGCGACCGCGGGCTACGCCGACGCGTGGCGCGACGGTCATCCCGACGCGGCGCAGGATCCCGGATTCACCTTTCCAGTCTGGCATCCGCACGTTCGGCTGGACTACGTATTCACGCCGTCGGCGTACGCTCAACGGATTGTATCATGCGAGGTGTGGCGGCCGCCGGCGGCGCGCACGGCGTCTGACCATTACCCGTTGCTGGTCGAGCTGTCGAAGGGGTGACGACAATGTGGATCGTCCATGCGTGATCACGCAGGAACGTAAATCAACCTGAGCACATCGTCGGCAATTCGATCATGAGACATCAGGTGAAGCGGCGGCCGGGGTCCGGCGAAATACGGCGTGCCGTGACCGAGCACGACGGCGTGCAGGTAGATTCGATACACATCGATCAGGCCAAGGTTCGTAAGGCTTTGCGCCAGGTGCGGGCCAGCAACCTCGATCTCCCCGTCGCGCTCGGCCTTCAGCTTGCGCATCGCGCTCTCGAGATCATCCTCGACTAGCGTGGCGTTGGGGCCGACCGACTTCAACGAGCGCGAGACGACCCACTTGGGCTGCTTCCGCCACGCCGCCGCGAACGCGTGTTCTTCTGCAGTCCACTCAGGATGATCGTCGTCCCAGTAGCGCATGATCTCATACATTTTGCGACCGTACACACTGCCCGCCTGCTCCTGAGCCTCCTCGATGAAGTGGCGAAATAGCGCGGGGCTTGGCCCAAAAGCCGTATGGTCGACGTAGCCGTCCAGGGACTGGTTCATTCCGAACACGAGCTTGGCCATACCCGCTTCCGTTCCTTGCGCGGCACATCCGCGCGGTTCTGATTGCGTTATGCGACCGGTTGTAAGCTCGATCGACTGATTCCATATCGCAGTGACGTCGGCCCGTTCAGTTCTCGATCTTGTAGATCTCGCGTTTGCCATGCTCGATGAGATCATGATAGCCCTTCATGATCTTCTCCATCTGCTTCTGATCCTCTTCCGTTCCCTTCGGCGGCGACGACATCATCTGCTCGAACTCCTGCACGCTCGACACCTCCATCTCCGCGACGAGCGTCCAGTACCGCTCGGCGCAAAAGTCGGTCATGATCCGCATGCGCGGCATGCCGAGCTTCTCGCTCAAGTCCGACATCGCGATGAACTTCTCGACCATCTGGCGCACTTTGCCCGGCTTGCAGTAGAAGACCTCGCGGATCATGAACATGGTTTCCTCCAGGTGAGTGGGCGGACAGATATGGCGATCCAACAACAGTATGTGTACGGCATCCGATGCGCATCGTAATTCCCGGCGGCACCGGACAAGTCGGCACGATGCTCGCCCGCGCATTCCATGCCGACGGGCACGAAGTCGTCGTTTTCGGTCCTCACCCAACGCCAGCACCATGGCGCGTCGCCACATGGGACGCGCGTACCCTCGGTCCCTGGACCGCGGAGCTCGAGGGCGCCGACGTCGTGATCGATCTCGCCGGCCGAAGCGTCAACTGCCGCTACACGCCGGCCAACCGCCGGTCGATTCTCGAATCGCGTGTCGACTCTGCGCGCATCGTCGGAGAAGCGCTCGCGCGCTGCGCAATGCCGCCTGCCGTCTGGCTGCAAATGAGCACCGCAACGATCTACTCACATCGCTTCGACGCTCCCAATGACGAAACGACTGGCGTGATCGGTGGACACGAACCGGATGCGCCGGCGAAGTGGAAGTTCAGTATCGAGGTGCTGGGTGCGTGGGCGCTGCGCACCGAACCCGAGCTGGTGCTAAAGAGCCGACGCGTCGTGCCACGGCGACTGCTCCAGTCCGGCTTTCGATTCGAATTTCCTGTTTGGGATTCCGCAGCAACGGACCTCGTTCGCCGCTGATCGAGCAGATGCGGCCCAGTGTCGATCGGGCGGCCCCTCTTACGTCATTTGGGTGGGAACCATCATCATCCACTCGAACCAGGACATCCACCCATGCGCTACGCACTGCTCATCCACTACCCGCAACCGCCCGCAATCTCGCTCACCGAGGCGCAGATCAAGGAGGGCATGGCGGCCTTCAACGCCTACGCGAAGGCCCTCGAAAAGGCGGGCGTGCTGCAATCCGCCGAAGTCCTCCAGACCATCGACTCCGCGACGAGCGTCTCGACGAAGAGCGGAAAGCTCCAGGTGCAGGACGGCCCGTTCGCCGACACGAAAGAGGCATTCGCTGGGATCTTCGTGATCGACGTCCCCGACCTCGACGCCGCGATCGCCTGGGCCGAGAAGTGCCCGGCGGCACAGTGGGGAACGATCGAGATTCGCCCCTCGTCCGTCCGCTTCATCGACGGCGCATGGGCGCGAGTGTCGTGATACGAGTTTCGTCGTTGAGAGAACGGGAATGACGGCGGACGCCGCGGCGCGGGCCGAAGAGCTGGCCCGCGTCGCATACGGCCGGCTGCTGGCGATTCTCGCGTCGAACGACGGCGACATCGAGTCGGCCGAGGACTGTCTCGCCGATGCGTTCGCGCAGGCGCTGCACACCTGGCCGCAGTCCGGCATTCCGGACAATCCCGAGGCGTGGCTGCTCACGGTCGCCCGCAATCGGCGGTCCGATCTCCGGCGGTCGGCGGCGCACCGGCTGTCGGATTCGCTGGACGACGTTGCGAGCGACGCTTCGCACGACAGCGCGCTGTCGACGATGCACGATCTCGATCCCGACGCGATTCCGGACCGCCGCCTTGCCCTGCTGTTCGTCTGCGCGCACCCGGCAATCGATCCCGCGGCCCGCACGCCGCTCATGCTCCAGACCGTACTTGGCTTCGAAGCCGGTCAGATCGCGCGTGCCTTCGTGATCCCCGAGTCGGCGATGGCCCAGCGGCTCGTGCGCGCAAAGCGTCGGATTCGCGACGCGCGCATTCCGTTCGCCATTCCCGAGCGCAGTCAAATGACGGCTCGCCTCACGCCTGTGCTCGAGGCGATCTACGGCGCGTACGCGATCGACTTTCCGCTGGTCGCCGGCACCGAGCTTCGCGAATCGCTCGCCGGTGAATCGCTCTATCTCGCCAGCACGCTGGCCGAGCTGCTGCCCGACGAACCTGAGGCACTGGGCCTCGCCGCGCTGATCTCGCTGTCGCTGGCGCGCCGCGCCGCATACGAAACGGGCGACGAGTTCGTTCCGCTCGACGAGCAGGATACGTCGCGGTGGGGCGCGGAGCTGATCGCGATCGGCGAGCAGTATCTGCATCGCGCACGCGCACTGGAGCGGATCGGCCGGTTTCAGATCGAGGCGGCGATCCAGTCCGTCCACTGCGCGCGCGCAATCAGCGGCGTGACCGACTGGCGTGCGTTGCGGACGTTGTATGCCGCGCTCGTCACGATCGCGCCGACGCTCGGCGCGCGCGTGGCGCATGCAGCGACGGTCGGGCGCGTCGACGGTGCGCTTGCCGGTCTCGCGATGCTCGACGCGATCTCCGATCAGGCAGTGCAGCGGTTCCAACCCGCATGGGCGACGCGGGCGCATTTGCTGGCGGAAGCTGGACGTGCGCCGGAAGCGGGCGAGGCGTACGCGCGTGCGATATCGTTGACAACTGATGCCGCGCTGCGCGTATACCTCGACCGCCGGCTGCGGGGCCTTACGGCCGGCTCTTCCCCGCCTGCACCGCACCTGACTTCACATACTTGTCATACCACGCCACGTACCGCACCAGCCGATCATAGTTGAAGCTCGGCAGCGACAGCCCGTGATGCTGATCGGGATAGATGATCAGTTGCGTCGGCACGTTCAGCGTGCGCAGCGCCTGGTACATCTGCTCGCCGCCGATCACCGGCACGTTGAAGTCCTTCGTGCCGCCCATGAACAGCGTCGGCGTCGTGATCCGGTCGGCGTGGAAGAATGGATAAGACAGCTTGATCCACAGATCCTGCGACTTCCACGGCGGACCGAGCTCGTTGTTGTACTGATAGATGTACTCGTCGTCGCCGTACATCGAGAGCTGCAGCGCGCTGCCCGCGCCGGCGATCGCCGCCTTGAAGCGCTGCGTCGAGGCGATGGTGTAGTCGGTCGAGATCGCGCCGTAGCTCCACCCGCCGATGCCGAGGCGATCCGGATCCGCGATGCCGATCGACACCGCGTAGTCGACGCCGGCCAGCAGATCGATCACTTCCTTGTCGCCCCAGTCGGCGAAGATCGCCTGCTGATACTTCTCGCCGCGCCCGTTGCTGCCGCGGTAGTTCACGTTCAGCACCGCGTAGCCGTTCGCCGCGAACACCTCGCGCTCGAGACTGAACGAGTGCTGGTCCTGTCCGTTCGGGCCGCCGTGAATGCGCAGCAGCGTCGGCACCTTTGTGCCCGCCACGTAGCCCACCGGCGTCTCGAGCAGCCCGTGCGCCTCGTTGCCATCCTTCGTCTTGAAGCTGATGTCGCGCGTCTCGCCCATCTCGATGCCGGCGAGCCACGCATCGTTCTGGTGCGAGATCTGTCGCAACGCGCCGTTC
>JAICKA010000287.1 GCA_025928185.1 Gemmatimonadaceae bacterium | reverse complement strand
TACACCCCCGGTTCCACCGCCAATCTCCCCGCCGGCGCCGCTGAGCGCCTGCGCGCCATGCGCGGCACGGGCAACAAGCCCGCCTTCTTCACGAGCGATCTCTCGGTCGACGAGTTTCTGCTCGTCGAACAGGCCGGCTTCGAGGCGCTCGGACTGGTCATGGGTTCGTCGATCTATCACGTCGGCTTCCAATGGCAGCGCTGGAGCGTGAGTCAGGAGCTTGGCGTGCTGACCAAGGCGATGTTCGAGGCGCGCGAGCTGGCGATGACGCGCATGGAAGAGGAGGCCGACCTGCTCGGCGCCGACGGCGTCGTCGGCGTGCGCCTGGTGTTCAAGCAGTATGCGATGGACGAGGGCGTGCTCGAGTTCCAGGCGATCGGCACCGCGATCCGTCATCGCGAGCGCGTCGGCAGCTTTCGCACGAAGGACAATCGTCCATTCACGTCGGACCTGAGCGGTCAGGATCTGTGGAAGCTCGCGCGCGCCGGCTACCGACCGGTGAGTCTCGCGATGGGCGCCTGCGTCTATCACATCGCGCACCTGAGCTTCATGCAGGCGCTGAAGCAGGCGGGCCGCAATCAGGAGATGAAGATCTACACCGACGCGACCTACGCGGCGCGCGAGCTGGCGCTCGAGCGCATGCAGGCCGAGGCGATGGAGCGCGGCGGCATCGGCGTGGTGGGGGCGCGCGTTGAGGAATCCAATTGGGGATGGGGCGCGAACGCGATCGAGTTCTTTGCCGTCGGCACGGCCGTCGCGCCGATGGAGGACAAGTCGTCCCGGGCTCCGCTGAACGTCCAGGAGGTCGTGACGTTCGACGGCAACGCGTGAGCGACTATCCGCGGCTGCAGACCAGCCGTTTGCTGCTCCGGCCATTCGAAATCTCTGATGCACCGATCATCGAGCGGCTGGCCGGCTCACGCGAGGTCGCCGACACGACCTTGACGATTCCACACCCGTACCCCGCGGGCGGCGGCGCCGACTGGATCGCGACGCACGCGTCGAAATGGGAACGGCGCGAAAGTCTCGCGTTGGCGATTGCGCCGCGCAGCGCGCCGGCCGAGCTGCTCGGCACGATCAGTCTGAAGTTGTCGATGAAGCATCTGCACGCCGAGATCGGTTACTGGATCGCGCCGCAGCAGTGGGGACAGGGCTACGCCACGGAAGCTGCTCGCGCCGTGATTGCCTACGCGTTCGAAACACTCGGACTCCACCGGATCGAAGCACAACACTTCGCGCGGAATCCCGCCTCGGGTCGCGTCATGGAGAAGCTCGGCATGCGCCACGAGGGAACGCATCGTGACGCGTACATCAGATGGGGAAAGTTCGAGGACGCCGTTGTGTATGCGCTGCTCGAGAGCGAATGGACCCAGAGGAGACAGGTATGACGCGCATGCGTTCGACCCTTTGCATTGTGGCGATGGTGCCGGCGTTGGCCGGCGCCCAGGTGCCGCGCGCGATCGCGACCGATCCGCCGCACGACGCCAGGCATCCGGCCCGCATGGCGGTGCTGCACATTCCGTCCGG
>JAICKA010000237.1 GCA_025928185.1 Gemmatimonadaceae bacterium | reverse complement strand
CGACCGCCGCGTCCCTGCACGATCAACTCGCTGCGGTTCGCCTTGGCGATCGCCCGTGCGATCGACACGGCGCGCCGTTGCGGAATCGGCGGCACGAGGCAGCGGCCGGAGCCCTCCTCCGTGATCGAGAAGCCGGAGCCGCGGCAGATCACCCAGACGTTGGGGCCTTGGGATTTCTTGCGATTTTTCATGCAGGTACCGCCGGAGTCGGGGCTGGAGCCGCAGATGACGCAGATGGCGCCGATGCCGCCGGCGTCGCGGACGACGCTGACGGCTCGGCGGCCGTCGTGCCGATCGCCGCCGCTTCGAACGTCGTCGTCGGCACCGGCGGCGTCTTGCCGCTGAACCGCTTCGCCGTATTCCACTGCGCGAGCAGCGCTGCGTTCCCCGCGAGCTGCGGCCGGACGAGCGAATCGAGCACTCGGACCGCCGCGCGGCCGCGCTTCGCCGAGGCGGACAGGCCGGCCGTCGCCGCGTGCTGTGTCGTCGTGGTCGTGCCACGATTCGTCACGCTCTCATCGACCGCGTCGGCGGCCGCCTGGAGCTGCGCCACGAAATCCGGCGCCAGCCCGCCGGCCGTGAACGTGCTCTCGTACTTCCGCGCCGCCGCCGCCATTGCTCCCGCCGCGGCGATCAGCCGCTGCGGCGTCGCGTTGTTGGCCGGCATCCTCAGCGACACGAACTCCGGCACCTGCGGCAGCTCGGCCAGCGCGATCGTCGCGATCGGACGCATGTGGTTCTGCCGCAGCGCGCTGCGCAGCGCCCGCTGTCGTGCGGTCTCGCCCTGGCCCGCCTGCTGCGACGCGTTCTGATTGACCGCGTGCTCCTTGAGCGTCGTGACGACGTCGTCGAGCACGTGGCGGTATCCCGAGTCGTTGACCGACCCGAGGACGCCGTCGTTGGTGTCCATGAATCGCTGCACCCGCTGCAGCGTGTTCAGGACGATGACGTGTTGTGCCTTCACTTGCTTTCCTCCTGTTGAAAAAGTGTGAATTCCGCGCGTAGCCGCCGGCCGTCGCAGCGCGATCACGTGAGTTCGGTGATCGGCCGCCTGCCGGCGCCGCGCGATGAAGTGATGTCTGTGTATCGTTGCCGGACCTCGGCGTCGTGGTCGTCGAACCACGGCGCGCCGTCCGGTGACTTCGGCGATCGAGCCGCCGAACTTCGCGGCGTCGCGCCCGCACCTCGCGATGCGATCGCCGCAGCCCGGCGATCGTCTGCCGCACGTTGCGACGCGGCGAGCGAACGTCGCGGTGTCGATGACCGACCCACCGCTGTGCAGTGGGCGGAGCAAACGTCGCTGCCGGCGAACCACGCCCTGTCGCCGGCGGACGTCGCCGCGCGGCGATCGAACCACCGCGATGCTGGCCAACGCACCTGGGTGCGGAGCGAGCGGTCGTCACCGTCCGGCCGCGTGATCACGCCATCGTGGTGACATGACGTTGCGGCGCGGCGAGCTGACGAGAGGACTTGCCGAGCGGCTGGTGCCGCGAGCCGAGGCGACCACGCGATTGGGCGAGAGGGCGGCGCAACCCTGGTGATCGAACCGCGCGACTGCGCGATCGGACCAGAATCCGCCGCAATCTGACCATGAATGTGGACACTGTAACGTTTCGTTACAGCTGACTCGCCGGAAAGCACCATTTGTAGATCGCTTATGAGAAAAATCTTCCCACACCCCTCTAACTATCTGTCACGCTTCCCCCCGAATTGTGTCATTGCCATTGGGATCCAAACGTTCAGTCGTGACGCTCACGTGACGCACCCTGTTTATAGTGGCGCGGTTTTCTGACACCGGTTGCGGTTTTGGAATGGGTCGACTGACACATTCCGGGCCCTTCCGGGACAGATAGGGTAGCGGGCGATCATGAGAACCCTCTGACGCTCGCCTTTCCACAAACGGGGGGACGTATGGACAACACGAGTGTGGCCGCGCAAAGCGAGACCGAGCGTCAGGACGCGTTGATCACCGAGATCGCCCCATTGGCGCGCGAGCTCGCCATGCAATACGCTCGACGGCGGCCCTGGGAAGATCTCGCGCAGGATGTGATGCTCGAATGCGTCGAGCAGATCCGGGCGGGCAAGTGGCCGTCGCACCTGGCGTCGCTGCCGGCGTACATCAACACGATCGTCAGCCGTCGCGCGTCGAACCGCGGCCGCAACGACCGCTGCGCCGCCGGCGGAAGGAAGAAGTACATGGCGGCCGTCGTCGCGAGCGAGCGCGCCTGGATGCTGCCGAGCGTGGACCAGGAGCAGCGGGATGTAGCGGAGGCCGTTCGCGACGCGCTCATGCACATGAACGTGCACTGCCTGATCGTCTACAACGCCATTCGCGACCAGATGATGAGCATCGTGGACACGGCGGCGGCTTTCGGCATGTCACGCAACTCCGTCGTGGCGCGCTTGCGGCGCGCCGACTGCGCCATTCGGGCTGAGTTGCTGGCGTGCGGACTGTTGCCGGAAGGAACGCGAGCGACCCCGCGGATGCTGGCCAACGCGCAGGCGCTCGTGCCGGGGGTGCTTGCACGACGGGCGCGGGAGCGGAAGTGGCGCGAGAAGAACGACCTGGAGCGCCGGTCTCGGAAGCAGCTCGCCGCCGTCAAGCCCGTTCCGTCAGCGTCCGTGGCTGGCGGTG
>JAICKA010000041.1 GCA_025928185.1 Gemmatimonadaceae bacterium | reverse complement strand
GGTCGCCCGAGCCCTTCCCGTTCACCGCCGACACCGGAAACACTTCGTCCGTGCCGATCGCGTAGAACTCGTAGAAATCGGTCGCGTTCGGGTCGTCGACCTTGTTGGCCACGAGCATCCATGGTTTGCCGGAATTGCGCAGCAGCTCCGCGACGTGCGCGTCGCTCGGATGCAAGCCGACACGGGCGTCGACGACGAACAGCAGCAGGTCCGCCTCGCCGATTGCCTCGTCCACCTGCCGGCGGATCTCGACGTCCATCGGCGCGCGCGGATCATCGTTGATTCCGCCGGTGTCGACGAGCCAGAATGCGCGGCCCGCCCAGTCGGTCTCGGCGAAATGTCGGTCGCGCGTCGTGCCCGCTTCGTCCGACACGATTGCGCTGTCATCACCGACGATGCGATTGAACAGCGCCGACTTGCCGACGTTCGGGCGCCCGATGAGCGCTACGACCGGAACGCCGTTCATGCCGCACTCGCGGCGGCTTCGCCTTCCAGCGCGAGCACGTCGACGAAGTCGTAGGACGGATACACCGGCACGTTCAACTGCTCGCGGACGCCGATGAATGACGCTTCGTCCAGGAACATCCCGTTGTCGTTGATCGACTCGGCGGGAATGAGCGCGAGATCGAGATCGTCGCGGCCGGAGAGCGCACGGAGAATGTCGGCACCGACCAGCAGGCCGGCGGTCGTCGTCGTCGGCCCAAACAGCGAGTTCTCGGTCACGATGAGCGTGAAGTGAGCGCCCGTCGCCTCCGTGAGCTCATCGAGCAGCTCGGGCATGATCTCGCGCATCGACACGCCGGTGACGACTCCAATCCGCCGGCCGTCGAGTCGCGGAAGCGAAGCGAGGCCGTCGCGCACGCGCATGCGGAGCGCCGACACGGCTCCGACGCCGTTCTCGATCTGCGAGAAGTCGCCGTAATACGCCGGCTCCGGCAACGGACGGCGCGCGAGCAGATACAGCTCGTCCGAACCGTACACCCACGTCTCGCCCCGTTCGTCGCGCGCGCGCTCGGCCCAGCGATCGATGGCGCGGAGCAGCGTTTCGGCCGTGTCGGCGTCCATCGATTCGCCGTTGTAGAGATGCGAGAATTGCGTGAGCCCGACCGGCACGACCGCGACCGACAGCACGGATTCCCCGAACGACCAGAGATCGCGCATCGACTGCTCGAGCACTTCCCCGTCGTTGAGTCCGGGCACGATCACCATCTGGCAGTGAAACTGAATGCCGCCCTCGGCCAGCCGCGTGAGCTGCTCGACGATGTTTGGCACGCGCGGATTGTTGAGCAGAACCTTGCGGGCTTCCCAGGGCGTGGCGTGCACCGAGATGTACAGCGGCGACAAGCGGTACTCGAGAATGCGCGCGATGTCGCGCTCCTTCACGTTCGACAGCGTCGCGAAATTGCCGTAGGTGAACGACAGGCGATAATCGTCGTCGCGCACGTACAGCGGCTTGCGAAGTCCCTGCGGCAGTCCCTCGATGAAACAGAATTCGCAGCGGTTGGCGCAGCGCCGAATCGTCGGCGGCTCGAGCTCCACGCCGAGCGTTTCGCCCTCCGGCCGCTCGATCTCATAGACGACGGCTTCGCCATCGGGCAGGTTCGCCTCGATCACCAGCTCGTCGTCTGCCGACAGGAACTCCCAGTCGAGAAAGTCGGCGAGCTGGCGGCCGTTGACCGTCTGCAACTCGGTCCCGGCCACGATTCCAAGTTCTGCGGCAATGCTGTCGGCCTGAACGGCCTTCACGCGGACCATGCAACCCACCATTGCAATGGGGGAAGATCGCGTCGAGTCGGATCTCCCCCCGAAAAAATCAGGCCGCAAAAACACTCGGCGATAGCTCATGCAATCTAGGAGATGCATGGGTCGAAATCAAGCTCGTTGCGGCACTTGTGCTCGTTGCACCGTCCAACGTTCGAGATCGGCAATGGAAAGGCCCGCCAGCGTCTGCTGGCGGGCCCTTTTGGACGGCGAACTGAATTTGAACGCGTGCGTCAGGTCACAGGCGCGTAGCGGAACGCCACGATCCCAGCGCCGGTACCGGACGCCGTGAAGTCGGCGGACGCGTGCGGTGCGATCGGGCCGACTGGGACGTCCTGGGATGCCACGACGTTTCCATTCTTGTCGAGGAACTCCACCTTGAGTGTGATCGACTTTGCCGCGTCGGTCTGGTTCTGCACCGAGCCGCCAAGGGTAGCCTTGGCCGTGTCAGGCGTGAACTCGGAGAAGGTCACCTTCACGGGCAGCGCGTTGCCAGCGCCGTTGTACTTTAGCGCCGAATCGACGGCGAGGTGCGATGAGTCCTCGTACGCCTTGATGAGCGGCGACATGCGGGCGGCCGAATCCACGGCGGCCTTCACGATGCGCGACGATTTCGAGGTGTTCGCCCGCTCGCCGTACTTCTTGGCCATCGCTTCGTACTGCTTCTGCTGGCGGTCGTAGCGCTTCTGCATGGCGGCATACGCAATCGAGAGCAGATCGTAGTTGTCCGAATTGTCCGGATCCACCTTGATGAGCTGCTGCGCGAGCGGAATGCCCTTCGCGTACGCACTGTCGAGCACGTAGAGTCTCGCGAGGTTGTACAACACGTCGCGGTGATACGGATTCAGCGTGCGCGCGGCCTCGAACAGCTTGATCGCGTCCTCCGTCTGATTGGCCTTGGCCGCGGTCACCGCGCCCTGCATCAGAGAGCTGTAGGAGAACGCACTGGGATTCGCGAGCTGATCCTGATACGTCGCGCGGATCGCGGCGGTGTCGCCGCTCAGCGACGCGAGCGTCGCCTGCCCAGTCCGCGCGGCATCCGCGTACTTGGTTCCCGGGTCCTTGGCGAGCGCGTCGAAAGCGGCGCGCGCCTCCTGAACGTAGGTCGCCTTGTCGGCGCCGGTGGCCTGCTGCGCCTCCATGGCTGCGAGATTGCCGAGCGACAACTGCAGCTGCCGGCGGGTGTCGGCATACGTCGTATCCTTGGCGGCGCCGATCGCCTGCTTGTAATAGCTGATCGCCTCTTTCGGCTGATTGTTCTTCGCCGCGGCCTGCGCGAGCACCATGTAGCCGTACGGCGCGTTGCGCGACATCTGCAGCGAGCGCTTGGCAACGGCAATGGCGGAATCGGTCTGGCCATTGTTGGACAGCTCGATCGCGTGATTCACGAGATCGACCCATCCCTTCTGCTGGCGCCATTGCGCGGTGGTCGTCGTGCACTCGGGATTCGCCGCTTCGACGATCGTGAATGCGCTGTCGATCCCTGCGACCAGATCATATGGATCGGTCGGATTGTTGGTGAAGCCGACCGCGCCGCGGGTCGTGATGCCGCCGGCCATGCTCGGCTGCGTGGACCACATCACCAGCGTCTTGCCGAGGACGAATGCGCGCCCAGTCGGATTCTTCGACATGTCGCCGTCAGTCAACAGCTTGACCGCGTCCTTCAATTTCGGCGCGGCGGCATCCGGTGTCGCGGCGCTCTGCGCGAGCTGCAAATCCAGAGACGCGCGCGCCACCTGGCCCGGCGATCCCTCATCGATGTCGCAGGCCTTCTGCTGTGCGCCAGCCGATGTCGCCATCGCGGCGAGCAACACGGCCGGCAAAAGTCTACCCCCGAGAACGGGCATCTGAAAAATCTCCTGAGTGTCTGCTCGAGTACGACGGGCACGGGGCCCACCATGCCGTACCCTGTCAATCCCAGAGGCGTTCCGCCTCCGCGGTAGCCAATCTGGAAATATCCTGCAGAGGCCGTCCTGTCGCCAGTGCGACCCGCTGTACGTCCGCGAACTCCGGCTTGGCCCGACGCCGCCCGTTCGGGAGCGCCACCAGCTTCGCGCTGATCTCGTGGCCGAGTACGCTCAATTGAACGACTTCCCGCCGCAGTGCCCGGCGACGCACGATGCGCTGGCGAACACCGATCGTCGTGGTTTCGATCAGCAGCAGCGACTCGATGCGGCTCGCGTCGGCTGGGCGCGACAACACCTCGATCCGCGTGCCAGCGCGACCGCGCTTCATGATCACGGGGGCGAGCGTCACGTCCAGCGCGCCCGATTCGCGGATCCGATCACCAACGGCCGCGAGATACTCGGCCGTCATATCGTCGATCTCGCAGACGAGCTCCACCAGCTCGTCGAGCCCGTCGGCAGTCACGCCCGAGGCGGGTGCATCGGCGAGCACGATGCGAAGCGCGTTGGCGCGTCCGACAAAGTCCTTGGTGCCCGCGCCGAACCCGCTCCGCACCGGCACGTATTCCGCCGGCGGAGGTCCCACCGATAGCGTGCGCACCAGGGCAGCGCCTGTGGGAGTGACCAATTCGCCTGAGCCTTCGGGGCCCGGACGCACCGGATGTCCTTCGAGCAGTTTGAGGGTGGCCGGCGCCGGAACCGGAAGGATGCCGTGTGCGGCCTTCACCGTCCCATCGCCGAGCGCGATCGGTCCGCAGTGCACCTGTTCGACGCCGAGCTGCTCGAGACCCCAGATCACGCCCACGACGTCGAGGATGGCGTCGACGGCTCCGACTTCGTGCAGATGCACCTCGTCCGCCGATACGCCGTGAATCTCGCCCTCGGCGGTCGCGATTGCGGTGAACGCGCGGTCAGCCCGCTCGCGCACGCGCTCGGGTGCGCCGCTCCTGCCGACCAGCTCGCGAATTTGTCGGATGTGACGCCCGTGCGGTTGTGCGGGGATGTCGAAATCAACCTTCTGACAGACCAGCTCACCCCGTATGACTTCTTTAATCTCTACTGTCACGCCGTCCAGGCCGAGCGTGGCCGGCAGCGCGCCGAGCCACGCCGGGTCGAGCCCGACGTGGATCAGCGCACCGAGCGTCATATCTCCGGCGATTCCACTGAACGCGTCGAAGATCGCGATGCGCATCAGAACCGGTACGAGGCGCCGCTGCCGGTATTGAACACGAGCACTTCCGCCGATTTGGGAATGCGGCCGGCGGCCGCGAGCTGTTCGGCCACCGCCAGCGCGCACCCGCCTTCCGGCGCCGCATCGGCGCCGCTCGAACGCGAGAGGCGCAGTGTGGCGGCGCGAATCGCGTCTTCGCTCACGGCATGTGCGGCGCCGTTGCTCTCACGCAGTGCGCGCAGAATCAGCCGATCGCCAAGCGGGCCGGGAACGCGCAGGCCGCTCGCATGCGTCGTCGGATTCTCCCACGGCGTCGCCTTCTCCTGACCGGCGGCAAACGCGCGCACGATCGGCGCGCAGCCTTCGGCCTGGGCGACCACCATATGCGGCATCGCGACGTCTTTCGGCAGCCAACCACCGTCGCGCAGTTCGCCGAACACCTTCCACATGCCGATCAGACCCGTGCCGCCGCCGGTGGGATAGATGATATGGGTGGGCAGCCGCCATCCGAGTTGCTCGGCGAGCTCGAGCCCCATCGTCTTCTTGCCTTCGATGCGATACGGCTCGCGCAGCGTCGAAACGTCGAAGTAGCCGCTCTCGTTCGAGAACGCGCGCGCGGCCTTTCCCGCGTCACCGATGTGCCCCGCCACGAGCTGCAGATCGGCGCCGAGAGTGCGGATCGTTTCGAGAATTGGCTTGGGAGTCGACTCGGGGGCATAGACACGTACCGGCATTCCCGCAGCCGCGCCGTATGCCGTGAGCGCCGCCCCCGCATTGCCCGCGGTCGGCACGACGAGCCCCGGCACACCGAGCCCGCGAGCCCGAGTCACGGCGGCGCTCATGCCGCGCGCCTTGAACGACGCCGTTGGGTTGAGCCCCTCGTCCTTCACCCAGAGTCGCGCCACGCCGATCTCGCGTGCGAGTTTCGGCAGCTCGAGCATGGGAGTCAGCCCTTCTCCGAGCGAGACCGGCGTCTCGCCGTCGTGCAGCGGCATCACGGGCGCGTAGCGCCACATGTCCCACCGCGTCGTCAGCGACGTGCGCGGCGGCATTGGAGAATCATAACGAACCAGCCACGGCTGGCCGCATTTGGGACACACGGTCGCACGCGCGTCGCCTGATTCGCGCGCGTCGCATGCGGAACATTCGAGGTGCCAGGTGCTCACGGAATTTCGGGAGTGGGAGTGGAAGGATGCAGGGCTTCGACGATCCGCGCCGCCGTTTTGGGCCCAAAGCCCGGCAGGGCGGCGATCGCCTCGACGCTCGCGTCGCGAACGCCCTGCAAGCTACCGAATTCCGCCAGCAATTGCCGGCGCTTCGACTCGCCGATGCCGGGCAGGCGGAGCAGCTCAGAGGTCACGGTGCGCATCGCGCGCCGCTTGCGCTGAAAGGTGATCGCGAACCGATGCGCCTCGTCGCGCGCCTGCTGCAGCACGCGCAGCGCCGGCGATCGGCGCGGCAGCCGCAGCGATTCGCTCCGGCCCACCATGAAAATCTCCTCCTCGCGCTTGGCGAGACTGATCATCGGCAATTCGGCCAGCCCGAGCTCGGAGAGCCCCGCGTGCGCGGCGTTGAGCTGTCCCTTGCCGCCGTCGATCACGACGAGATCCGGCAGCGGCTTCTCGTCGTCGCGACGCCGCGTGAAGTAGCGCGTCACGACCTCGCGCATCGACGCAAAGTCGTCGATGCCTTCCACGGTCTTCACCTTGAACTTGCGATACTCGGCGCGCCAGGGTCGGCCGTTCTGGAACCACACGCACGACGCGACCGTGTCCGTGCCCTGCGCGTGTGAGATATCGAAACAGACGAGCGAGCGCGGCACTTTTTGAAGTCCCAGAGAACGCTGCAGCTCATAGATCGGATCGCCGGCCCGCTCTTCTGCCTCTTCACCGGTCAGGCGCAGTTCCTCGAGCAAGTGTCGCGCGTTCTGCGTCGCGAGATCGACCAGCTCGCGGCGCGGGCCGCGCTGGGGCACGTGAATCGACGTGCGCTCGAGCGACGACTCGACCAGCTCGCGCTCGTCCGGCTCGAATGGGGCGAGCACCTCGCGCGCGCGATCCTCCACTGCCCGGTAGCTGCCGACGAGATACGCCTCCAGCACCGTGCCGTCGGATTCATCCTCGAGGTTCTCGAGGAAGTGATGCTCGCGGGCCAGGAGCTTGCCGTCGCGAATGCGCATCAGCGCCACAACCGCATCGTCGCCATCCCGGGCGTAGCCGAGCACGTCGCGGTCGCCGCCTTCCACCGCGAGCACGACCGTCGGCTCCTCCATCCGCTCGAGATGCTGCAGCGCGTCGCGCAACTCCGCCGCGCGCTCGAAGTCGAGTGCCTGCGCGGCAAGCTCCATGCGATCGCGGACGCGCCGCACGACGTCCTGAGTGCGCCCCTCGAGAAAGTCGAGCATCTCGTCCACCATGGCTCGGTACTCGGCCTGGCTCTGCGCGAGAATGCACGGCGCCTTGCATCGCTTGATGTAGTAGTCGAGGCACGGCCGCTCCGGCATCTGGCGCGGCATGTCGAAGTTGCACGACCGCACGGTGAAGATGCGCTTGACCACGTTCAGCGCGCGGCGCATCGCGCCGACGTCGGTGTACGGGCCGAAGTAGCGGCTGCCGTCGTCGACGACGTGCCGCGTCACCCACAGACGCGGAAACGGCTCGGCGACCGTGACCTTGATGTACGGATACGACTTGTCGTCGCGCAGCGCGATGTTGTATTTCGGGTGATACTCCTTGATGAGATTCGCCTCGAGGATGAGCGCATGCGCCTCGCTCGGGACGACGATCGTCTCGAGGGCGGCGACGTGCTGCATCAGGGCGCGGGTCTTCACGCTCTCCAGATGGTCGCCCGTGACGTAGCTGCGCACGCGCGAGCGCAGCCGCTTGGCCTTTCCGACGTACAAGACCGTCCCCTCCGCGTCGCGCCAGAGATACACTCCGGGCGATTCGGGCAGATACGAGATCTTGTCGAGAATGTCGGCGGGAACAGCCATGATCGAAAGATACCGACCGTGCGAGCGCCGCTTCTACAGAAGGCTCCGGGCGCGCTTGAACAACTGCCGGGATTCCGGAATCCGGAATGCCGCCGTGAGCGCGAAGTATGCCGCGCCGTACACCGCGACGATGATCGCGCCGGCAAAGATCGGCTGATGGAATGGAAGGAGCAGCTTCACGCCCCAGCCCACGGCCGCTGATACCGCCGCCGCGAACCACAACTTCGTCGTGAATGCGGCGGCCACGCCCGTCCGTCCGATGCGCTTGTTCATCGTCCGTCGCAATAGCGTGAACTCCACCCAGGCCGCCATTCCCGCGGAAGCCGTGAGCCCGGCTGCACCCCATTTCGGGTTGATGTGGAACCAGCGCGGCACCCAGATCGCCAGCAGCCATCCGAGAATCGTCGTCAGCGTCACTCGTATCGCGGCGTATTTCAGCGGCGTTTTCGTGTCGCGAAGCACATAATACGTCGACGAGTAGAGTCGACCCATCGTGGCCGCGAGCAAGCCGACGCCGGAGCCCGCGACGATGCTCCAGGTCAATTGGCTCTGTGACCGGCCGAAGCGCCCGCCCTCGAAGATCAGCGCGACAACCACGCCGCCCAACGCAAAGAACGCCATCGCCGACGGCACGACGAAGAATGCGATTCGGCGCAGGCCGGTGTCGAGCCGGGCACGCAGCGTCGCCGTGTACGCCTCGTCGCCGGCGCTGCCGTGCACGTGCGACATCTCGGCCAGCTCGGCGGCCGAGATCGACATGCCGAACAGACTGACCGGCAGCATATACAGGTTTTGTGAATATCCCAGCAGGCCGGCGAGCGTGCTTGGCAGGTAGCTGGCGATCCACAGATCGATGAAGGCACTGATTTGATTGACGCCTCGACCGACGAAGGCCGGAATGGCGTTGCGAATCACGGCGCGCGTCGGTTCATGGCCACGACCCAGCGAGATGCGCAGTCGCTTGACGAGCGACAGCACCCGCGGCAGCTGGACGAGGAACATCAGTGCTGCACCCACGACGGAGGCCCACGCCACCATCGTCACGATGTGCGCCAGGTCCGGGCTATGACGGAAGATGAGGAGCGCGATGATCAGGACGATGTTCGACAATCCCTGCACCGCGTAGGACATGAAAAAACGGCGGTGGCTGTTCAACACGCCCAGGCACCACGCGCACATCACCACCAGGCCGGCGGAAGGAAAGAGAATACGCGTCAGCCGAATCGTCAGCGCGCGTGTGGCCTCCCTGCCCGGTTCATTCAAGCCGCTGGCGATCACTGATGTGATCGGACCGGCAAACAGAACGCCGAGTGCCACGCCGACCGCGACGATCAAACCGAGGATCGCGGCGACTGCGCCGGCGGTCCGGCCGGCCTCCTCCTCGTTACCGTCGCGTACGAGGCTCGCGTATACCGGAATGAACGACGCCGACAGCGAACCTTCGCCAAACAGGTTGTTGAGGAAGTTCGGAATCCGCGACGCGTACACCCACGCGTCCGCGGCGATGGACTGCCCGAGTGCTCCGGTGAGAAAGTGCGTGCGCACGAGACCGAGGATGCGCGACAGGAAGATGCCCGCGGCGACGAACACGGCTCCGCTGCGGCGCGGAACGCTCGTCGAACGTCGCGTTGGAGGCACGGTCGCTGAATTGTCGGTGGCGGGAATGCTCACGAAGTGTGCTCGGGGACAGGAACCGCGGGCAGCGGAGCGCTCGCCTCGCGTGTCACGATTCGCTGCGCATGGGCCAGCGCGCCTTCGAGCAACCGATCCATCAGCGGTTGTCCGTAGCGCGCCAGCAGCGCGAGATAGGAGAGCTTGCGCTCCTGTCGCGCGCCGTGGGGATAGAGCGATCCCCGTGCCGTGGCGACCGCGCGCATCAGCTCGTGCTCGCGACGCTTGACGCCGGCCAGCACGCGCCGCTCGAGACGCACGATCCGATGCTCCAGCGAGCGTCGGAATCCCTGGAATACCGCGGCAGGCGTCGTGCTCCCCCACGCCGACGCCACCTTGTCGATCTCGCTCTCGAGCCGCTCGCGAAGCGCACGGAGCGCGGCGGCGCTCTCCGGTGCGAGTCTGGAGCGCGCGAGTTTCGTTTCCAGTGCGTGTGGATCCGCCAGCTCCGCGGGTTGCACGTTCAGCGTTTCGAGTATTCGCTGAATGCGCGGCTCGAGCACCGTCGTCGACCAGCGCGGCACGACGAGCGGCGCCGGCACGTCGAGCGTCGCCGCGACCGCACTGACTTGCGCAAAATACGCAATCTCTCCGGGGCCCCCGACATAAGCCGCGGTCGGCAGGATCGCACGCTCGAGTACCGGCCGAAGCAGCACGGTGGCAGACAGTCCATGCCCATCCCGCCCCGGCGATTCAATCTCGGATGCTTCGCGCACGGTCAGGCGGCGTTTCGTTCCCGTCGCATTGCCGAACACCAGCGACAACCCCGGAACTTCGTCGACTTGCGGTGTGAAGCCGGCATGCTCGATCTCCGTGCTGCGCCGACGCACGGCGTCCGCCAGCGCGTCGGCTCGCGCGGCCGCTCGCGTCAGCAGCTGCGAACCGGCGGCAAGCACGGCCGGATGCGATGCATCGAGAACCGCGATGCCGAGCGGCTCGAGGACGCGGCGTAGCAGCGTGACGTACGCATCGCCAACCGTCGTTCCGTCGCGATACGTCTCGAGCCCTGCATCGAAAAACGCCTGGCCCGCGACCGATCCGCACGCTACGGCGAACACGGCGCGGGCGTCGACGGCGAGCTGCAATGGGACCTTTGCCATCGGAGTCCCGGCGGGCGCTGACGTCTCGCAGCGAACGTCCTGCTCCCCGCCGTCGAGCGCGACCGAGATCAATGCGGCTTCGTCGAAGTCGGCATCATCCGTCGCGGCCCAGAACACCGGAGCGACCGGGACGCCAGTCGTCCGCTCGAGCGTGTCAGCCAGAGCGAGTGCGGTGAGCGCCTTGGCGAGCGTCATCAGCGGTCCGCCGAATGGACCCGGCTGCTGGCCCGTCGTGACGACTACGCCCGACGCGGACGCGCGCGCCAGTCGCTCGGACGCCGCACCACTGGCCGACAGCGCCGGCTCGAGATCGCGCAACCAGCTCGCGGACGATGACGCGCGGACCGCCTCGATTCGTTCGCGCCACTCGTCGGGATTGGTCGGCGTGTGGCCATACCACTCCGGAAGGCGACCGCTTTGCGCGGCGCGGGAGAGCGGAGACCCGCCGAGTGATTCGGTGACGACGCGCGGCTCGCTCACTGGACCAGCCGCGCCCGGATCGCCGTTGCGGCGCGAGTCACGTGCATCACTTGTGGTATGGCTCGCGCCGCACGATGCTGCCGGCGCGATACAACTGCTCGGCGAGCACGAGCCGCGCGAGCTCGTGCGGCAGCGTCCATGGTGCGAGTGCGAGCGAGGCTGATGCGCGTCGTCGAACGACATCGCCCAACCCGAACGCGCCGCCGATCACGAGTGCGACATCGCGCGCCCGTTCGCGCAACTCCTGGAGCCACGTCGAGAATTGTTCCGACGACATGGCGCGCCCGGTCACGTCGCACGCGACCACCTCGGCAGCGGCGGGAATGGCGGCGAGCAGGCGCTCACCTTCCCGCTCGCGCACGAGGTCCGCGGACCCGGCGCGTGCCGGCTCTTCGCGGACCTCGTGCACTTCGAGCGGCCAGTATCGGCCGGCGCGATTCTCATACTCTCGTATCGCACCGGCCAGATGAGCGTCGCGCGGTTTGCCGACCACCGCCACGACAAAGCGCATTACCCGGCACGCGGCGACGGCGCGCCGCCGCGCCGCTCAGGCATAGATCCCGCGCAGCCGGTGCACCGTGGCGACGCGGCTGATCGACACCATGTACGCCGCGGTGCGCATGTTCACCTTGTGCTGCGTAGCCAGACGGAGCACTTCCTTGAAGCTGTTGCACATGATCTCCGTCAAGCGGTCGTTCACGACCTCCTCGGTCCAGAAATAGCCGCCGCGATCCTGCACCCACTCGAAGTAGGAGACCGTCACGCCGCCCGCGTTGGCGAGAATGTCGGGGATCACGAACACGCCCTTCTCGTCGAGGATCGAATCGGCGCCCGCCGTCGTCGGACCGTTCGCGCCTTCGCAGATGATCTTGGCGCGGATCTTCGAGGCATTCTTCTTCGTGATGACATTCTCGAGCGCCGCCGGCAGCAGCACGTCGACATCGAGCGTGAGCAGATCCTCATTCGTGATCTGATCGCCGCCCTTGAAGCCTTCCAGGGAGCGCGCCGTCCGCGCGTGCTGGATGGCCGCATCGATGTCGATACCGTTCTTGTTGTAGTAGCCGCCCGTGCGATCGCTGATCGCGACGATGTTGCAGCCTTCGCGCTTGAGCAGTTGCGCCGCCACCGAGCCGACGTTCCCGAAGCCCTGCACGGCCACCGTCGTCTTGTTGATCGGCATGCCGAGGTGCTTGAGCGCTTCCTTCGTCACGATCATGCAGCCGCGGCCCGTGGCTTCGCGGCGGCCGAGCGATCCGCCCATCTCCACCGGCTTGCCGGTGACGACGGCGGTGACCGTGTGGCCGACACGCATCGAATACGTGTCCATCACCCACGCCATCACGCGTTCGTTGGTGTTGACGTCCGGCGCCGGCACGTCCGAGTCCGGTCCCAGCGTATTGATGATGCCCGCGGTGTACCGGCGCGTGAGTCGTTCGAGCTCGCCGGCGCTCATCGTCAGCGGATCGCACACGACGCCGCCCTTCGCGCCGCCGAACGGCAGATTCACCACCGCGCACTTCCAGGTCATCCAGGCGGCGAGCGCCTTCACTTCTTCCAGCGACACGTGCAGGTCGAACCGAATGCCGCCCTTGGCGGGCCCGCGCGACGTGTTATAGAGCACTCGATGGCCGGTGAACACTTCGACTTCCCCATTGTCCATCATCACGGGGATCGAGATCGTGATCTGCTTTTCCGGATGCCGAAGCACCTTGTACAGCCCCGGCTCGAGGTCGAGCAGCTCGGCCGCGCGGTCGAAGCGCGACATCATCGCCTCGAATGGGTTCTCGTCGTCGAGGAAGCGGTCTTTGTCGGGACGGACGATTCTATCAGTCGGAAGTCTGAGGTCGGTTGCCATGGTTGACGAAAGGGGCCGGCGCTAACCGGCGGTGGGAGCGGTCCGGGAGCGCGCGCGCACAGCGTCATCGAGCACCCGCTCCAGGCCGCCGACACCGCGCTCCACCATCACCTGCTGCGAAACATACCACAATGGCGGCGCAAGGCGAGGCCAGTGCTGCGCGAGCTTGACTGCGTCCTTGAGCGTGCACACCACGAGTGTGCCCGCGTCGCCGTCCGCCGCGAGCCGCGCAACTTCGTCCGCCGTGAACGCGTGATGATCCGGAAAGACGGACGCTCGCACGTGCGCACCACGCGCTTCGAGCTGCCGCACGAATGCGCCGGGGTCGGCGATCGAGAGGATGGCGCGGATGCTCGCGCCCGCTACCGTATCGATCGGCAATCGCTCCGACGATTCGTCCGCACCGACGCGGCGAAGTTCCGTCTGCTCCAATCGTACGGAGACGCGCGGCACGGTAGCCGCGATGTGCGCCAGCGCGGTGTGCACACTTTCGACGAGCGTGTCGTTCGCCGCTTTTCTCGTGACGATGATCAGCGTGGCCCGGCGAATCGCTTCGAGCCGCTCGCGCCACGGACCCGCTGGCAGCAAGCGTACGCGCGGGGTCCAGCGATCGGCATTCACGAGCACCAGGTCGGCGAACCGCCGCACCTGCCGGTGTTGAAAGGCGTCGTCGAGCACCGCGATGTCCGCTCCGTCGCGCGCCGCGTGCTCGATGGCCTCGCGCCGATCGCGACCGAGGACGACCGGAATGTCCGGATTCAACGCGCGGTGCACGAGCGGCTCGTCGTCGCCATACCCGCGCAGCACCACCGCGGGCCGCGCGCCACGATCGGCCAGACCGCGCGCGATCCAGGCCGCAATTGGCGTCTTGCCCGTCCCGCCCACGGTGAGATTGCCGACGCTCAACGCGGGAATCGCCGTCTCATGCGCCACGAGCACTCCCGCATCGTACAGCAACTCGCGCGCGCCGACGATCGCACCGAACAGGCGCGCCGCGGGGGTGAGCAGCGCGCGGCCGAACGATGCGCCGGTACCGGCGCCGTACCACACGCGGTCGACGATCCCCGGATCAGTCATTGACGCGCTGCTCGGCGAGAGCAAACGCCGCTTCCACTCGTTTCAACTGCGTGGCCGCCTCGTGACTGTCGGACGCCTCTACGTATACCAGGTCGCTGTACGCCACGCGAATGCGCGCGAACGGCCGCGGCACGACGAAGCTATCCCAGCTTCGCAGACGCCAACATGACGATGGCGACGCGACGACCGCGATCATCGGCACGCCGGTCCGATGGGACACGATCAGTGCACCCGGCGCGACCGATCTGGCTGGTCCGCGCGGCCCGTCGGGCGTGATGGCGAGATCGGAACCGCCTTCGGCGGCGCGCGTCATGCCGATCAACGCGCGCGCTGCGCCGCGCGACGTCGAACCGCGAACGGTCGCGAAGCCCAGCCGGCGCGCGATCTGGGCAACCAGCTCGCCATCCGCATGTTCGCTGATCAGGACCGCCACGCCCTCGTTCCGGTGCGTGTACAGCAACGGCAGCATCTGGCCGTGCCAGAGGAGGAAGATGACCGGCGTGCCGTTCGCGCGACAGCGACGCAGAACGTCGTCGTGCGAAATTCTCATACGCCACGTTAGACCCAGCGCCCGGATCAGCCACGCGCCGAAACGGGCCAGCCAGATGACGCGCCGCCCGTGCGCGTCAGCCGGCATCGACACGCGCTCCGGTCCGCACACTCGTACGCTCCCCTAGCTGCACGGCCATGGTCGCAACACGCGCGGCCGCGCCAGGCTGGCCGAGCGCGATGCGCACGCGCCCGAGCCCCTCGAGCATGGCGCGCCGCTGGGCGGTCCCGCCGTCGAGCAACGGCCCGAGCGCATCTGCCACAACGTCGGGTCGCAATGCGTCCTGCACGAACTCGGGCGCGAGCGCGTAGCCCGCAACGACATTCACCAAACCGATATGAGGAATCTTGACGAGCCGCCGCGCTGCCGCATAGGTGAGCGGGCTCGTTCGATACGCCACGACGAGCGGACAGCCAGCCACCGCGGCCTCGAGCGTCGTCGTGCCGCTCTTGCAGAGCGCCGCGTCGGCCGCTCGGAACACCGTGAACGACGCGGACCGCACCATCGGGAACGGGCAGCGGCGCGGGTCCAGCGTCACGTGTGGCGCAACGCTGACGACGACGTGGAGCGAGGGATCGCGGCGCTGAAGCTCGCGCGCCGCCGCGACGAACGGATCGAGGTGCCGCGCGATCTCCTGACCGCGGCTTCCCGGAAACAGCGCGAGCACGCGCGCGTCGTCCGGAATGCCGAGCGTCGCGCGGGCCGCCGCACGATCCGGCAACCGCTCGAGTCGATCGAGCAGCGGATGCCCGACGAACGTCGCGTCCACGCCGTGCTGGCGCAGCAGCGCCTCCTCGAACGGCAGGATCACCGCGGCGCGCGTGACGGTGCGGGCGAGCCGCTCGAGTCGATTCGATCCCCACGCCCAGACTTGCGGGGTGATGTAGTAGAGCACCGGCACGCCGGCAGCCGTCGCCGCTTCGGCAACTTTCATGTTGAACGTCGGGTAGTCGATCAGCACGACCAGGGCGACGCGGCCGCTCGCAATCCGACGGCGCAACTCGCGAAGCAGCGCCCAGTGCTTCGGCACGTGTTGCAGCACCTCGGCAAAGCCCATCACCGCGAGGCGCTCCACGTGCTCGATCAACTCCACGCCGGCCGCACGCATCTCGTCGCCGCCAATGCCGGTGAGCCGGTACGGCGCGCCGCGCGCGACGAGCTCGCGCGCCACGCCGGCGGCGTGCAGGTCGCCGGAGACTTCTCCGGCGACGAACAGAATGTCACGCACCGCGGCCCGCCGTTTCGCGGCCGGACAGGCGCGGCAGCGTGCGCTCGATGTCCTCCACGATCGTCATCGCCACGGCGAGCGCCTCGCGCCCATCGGCGCCGGTGACCGCGACGGGGCCATCGCCCGCGACCGCCTGCACGAACGACTCGAGCTCGAGACGCAGCGGCTCGCCTTCCGGCGCGGCGACGGGGATGCGCTCGACGAACGACTCGAGCGCCTGGGCACCCTGCGCATCGCGCACGAGAGCCGCGAAGTCGACGTCGCGCCGCAGCCGGTAGAACTCGCCCGTGCCCGCGGCAAGATCCAGTGAGAGATATCCGCTGTGCTGGAAGATGCGGAGCTTGCGCATCCGGTCGCGCGACACGCGGCTGGCGGTGATGTTCGCCACGGCGCCGGCATCGAACGAGATGCGCGCGCTGGCGATGTCGACGAACGGCGTGAGCACCGGCACGCCCACCGCCGACACCGAGCTCACACCGCCGCCCACGAAGGTGCGAACGAGATCGATGTCGTGAATCATGAGATCGAGCACCACCGCCACATCCGCACCTCGCGGATTGAACGGCGCAAGCCGATTGCTCTCGATGAATCGCGGGCCTTCGACGTACGGCAACGCGGCACGCACGGCACGATTGAACCGCTCGACGTGGCCGGTCTGTACGATCGCGCCCGTGCGCGCGGCGATCGCGAGCAGCGCGTCCGCTTCGGCGATGGTCGCCGCGATCGGCTTCTCGATCAGCACGTGGAGCCCGCGTTCCAGCGCCGGCGCCGCCGCCTCGTAGTGCGAGGGCGTCGGCACCACGATGCTCACCGCATCGACGGCGTCCAGCAACGCTTCGAGCGATGGAAAGGCGCGCACGCCCAGCTCGGACGCAACCTTGGCGGCGCGAGCCGGATCCGCCTCGAAAAACCCGGCGAGCTGCGCCCCCGGTACGTCTCGAAGGATTCGTGTATGGTGAAATCCGAGCGCGCCGGCGCCCACCACTCCCATGCGAACGGGCATCAGATCACCGACCCGCGATCGCTGCGCTCGAAGAACTTGAGAAATTCCTCAATTTCCGGGTACACGTGCAGCTCCGCCACCGCGCGCTCGCGCGCCTGCGACAGATTGAGCTCCGATTTGAAGAACAAACGATACGCCCGTTTGAGCTCCCGACGCACGTCCTCGGGGAATCCATTCCGCTCGAGGCCGACGCTGTTCAGGCCGTACAGCTTGATGGGATTTCCCACCGCCTTCACGTAGGGCGGCACGTCCTTGGCCACGCGCGAGCAGCCGCCGATGAAGCTGAACCGGCCGATCGTCGCGAACTGGTGCACCGCCACCAGGCCGGACAGAATGGCCTTGTCGTCGATCGTGACGTGGCCCGCGAGCTGAGTGCCGTTCGAGATGATCACGCCGTCGCCGACATGACAATCGTGCGCCAGGTGCACGTACGACATCAGGAAGCAGTTCCGTCCAACGGACGTCTTGAACGACTGCGTGGTGCCGCGGTTGATCGTCGCGTACTCGCGGATCGTCGTTCCCTCGCCGACCTCGACGACGGTCGGCTCTCCCTTGTACTTGAGGTCCTGCGGATCGCCGCCCAGCACGGAGCCGACGCCGACCTTCACGTTCGCGCCGAGCGTCACGTTGCGCTCGAGCGTCGCGCGCGCGCCGAGCACGCAGCCGTCGCCCACCACGCAACCCTCCCCGACGATCGCGAACGCGCCGATCTCGACGTCGGAGGCCAGGGTGGCGCTCGGGTGGATGAGCGCCGTCGGATGGATCGATCCGCTCATTTGTCGCGCACCATGGCGCCCATCTCCGCCTCGGCCACGACCTCGCCGTCCACCTTGGCGACGCCGGACATCTTGCACATCATCCCGCGAATCTGCTGCAGCTCGAGCTCGAACCGGAGCTGGTCGCCCGGCTTCACCGGGCGGCGCCACTTCACGTTGTTGAGCGACGTGAAATACACGACTTTTGATTCCGGATCCGGCACCGCGCCCATCAGCAGCATGCCGCCCACCTGGGCCATCGCCTCGATGATCAGCACGCCCGGCATGATCGGGTGCCCGGGAAAATGGCCCTGGAAGAACGGTTCGTTGATCGTGACGTTCTTGAGGCCGACGATGCGCTTGCCCGCTTCAATCTCGAGCACGCGATCGACCAGCAGGAACGGATAGCGGTGCGGCAGAACCCGCATGATCTCGTCGATGTCCAGCACGTTCGTCTCCTTCGCGATTGCTTCGGTCAATGCGCGCACGAGCCGCACGGTGCCGCGATGACTCGGTTTGACTGCGACCACGTGTGCCCGCACCCGCCCACCCGCCAACGCCAGATCGCCCACGCAATCCATGGCCTTGTGGCGCACGAATTCGTCCGGCCAACGGAGCGTGGTGCCGATCACTCCATTCTCGTCGAGCACGACCGCGTTGTCGAGCGACGCGCCCTGAATCAAGCCCTTCGCCCGCAACGCTTCCACCTCGTGCACGAAACCGAAGGTGCGCGCCGGCGCGAGCTCGCGGCTGAAGCTCTCCGGCGTGATGCGGTAGCAGCCGCTCTGCCGGCCGATGGCCGCGTGCGGAAACTCGATCGTCACCTGCAGCTCGAGGGCGAGCGACGGCAGCACCTCGTACGTCGACTCGCCGTCCGTGAGGCGCAACGGCCGCCGTACCGTGATAATCGTCGGCTCACCCGGCTGTTCGACCACGCCAGCTTCGTGCAGCGCGTCCAGAAATGGTTGCGCACTACCGTCCATGATCGGCGGCTCGGCCGCGTCGAGGGCGATCTCGAGATCGTCGAGCTCGCGGCCGGCGACCGCGGCCAGTACGTGTTCAACCGTATGCACCGAAACGGGATCGGTGCCGAGCTGCGTTCGGCGTTCGGTGAGCACGGCGTGCTCGGCGCGCGCAGGAATGGCTGGAGTTCCCGGCAGATCGATGCGGCGAAAAGAGATTCCGGTGCCGCTCGCCGCGGGTCGAAATTCCAGGCGACAGGCCGCGCCCAGATGCAATCCAACGCCCTGCAGCGTTATGCGGCGCGCGATGGTGCGGCGGCTCACGACGACTCGCCGGACTTGTCGAGGAGCCGCTCGATGCGGCGCAACAGATTCGGCAGGCGAAAGAGTGCCGCCTGCGCGCGCAGTGCTTCCTTGTGCGGACGCGCCGGGTAGCCGGACCAGGTCGCGCCGGCGGGGACGTCGCCGAACACGCCGGCCTGCGCGGCCAAACGCGCGCCGGCGCCAATGGTGTGATGGCCCGACACGCCCACCTGCCCGAGCAGCATGCAGCCGTCCTCCACGCGGGCCGAACCGGCGATCCCGACCTGCGCCATGATCAGGCACGAACGTCCGATGCGCACGTTGTGCGCGATCTGAACGAGATTGTCGATCTTGGTGCCGGCCCCGATGACCGTGTCATCGATGCTCCCGCGGTCGATCGTCGTGTTCGCGCCGATCTCGACGTCGTCCTCGATTACGCAGCGGCCCACGTGCGGAATCTTGATGTGTTGGCCGTCGCGCTGCACGTAGCCGAATCCGTCGGATCCGAGTCGCACGCCCGCGTGCACGATGACGCGGTCGCCGAGCCGAGTGCCGCTGTAGGCGGTCACCGACGGAAAGAGCTGGGACGCGTCGCCGATCACCACGCCGTCGCCGAGGACGCAATGAGCGCCGATCGACGTCGAATCGCCGAGTTGCACGTCATCGCCCAGCACGGCGTACGGGCCAACTGAGACGTTTGCGCCCAATCGCACGCCGCGCCCGAGCACTGCAGTGGGGTGAACACCGGGTGCGACACGCGCGAGCCGATGGAATCGCGGCAGCAGCGCGAGCAGCGCTTCCTGCGGTCGCTCGACGACGACGCGCGCGGCAACCTGGCCGGGTGTATCGGCGAGCTCTGGTGACACCAGCACCACGCCCGCGCTGGAAGCGGTGAACGCCGCCGCGTATTTCGGCGTGCCGAAAAAACTCAAGTCGCCGGACGACGCCCGGTCCAGCGGTGCGACGTTCGCCACCGCGGCGGCGGCGTCGCCGATCAGGCGCCCACCGACTGCCTCCGCGATAGCGGCGGCGGTGAGAACGAGACCGCCCTCACCGCCACCTGCAGGTCCTTGCCGGGACGAACCAGCGATCACTGGGTCGGCGGCTTTCGCGTCACGCCCGCGGGCGCCGGCGGCGCGCCGCCCGGCTTGGCGGCAGCCGGCTTGGTCGTTGCAGCCACGGTCCGCAACCGCGCGACGACGCGATCCGTGATGTCGAGGTTCTTGTCGGCCGACACGATCGGCGAGCCTTGCGGATCGTTCGACAGGATCAGCGCGTAGCCGCCTTCCGTGCGGATGTCGTCGAGCACCTTCCGCACCTGCTCGGTCACGGGAGCCATGATCTCGTTCTCATGCTGCTGGAACTGCTGCTGGAACTGCGCGTTCTTGCCCTGCAGCTCGGTCTCCAGCGCCTGCATGGCCTTTTGCCGCGAATCCTTTTGCGCAGCCGTCAGCGTCGGCTCGTCCTTTTGATACTTCGCCAACATGTTATTGACGGAATCCTGAAGCGTCTGCAGCTGCGCGCGATAGCTCTCGCCCTCCTTGTTGAGCAGCGACTCCGCAGCGGCGCGGCCAGGCGCTGCCGCCATCAGCGCCTGCGGGTTCACATAAGCAATCTTGAGCGGCGCCTGGGTTTGCGCGGCGGCGGCGGCCAGCGGAAGCGAGAGCGCGATCACAGTCGCGCGAAGAATGGAACGCATGGGAACTCCGTTATTAGTAGATCTGTCCGAATTTGAAGTGGACTTGCCAGCCGGGATTCTTGTGCCCCGCAGTGTCGGTCCGATCGAACCCGTACCCGAGGTCGACGCCGAGCGGACCGAGTGGTGTGACGAGTGACGCACCAAAACCGGCACCACGGAACAGCCGCGTAGGATCGAAGTCGCTCGGCCGCTCCCAGATGTTCCCGGCGTCGTAGAACGTATCGATGTACAGCTGCTGACTCACGCGCAGGCCCAGCTCGATGGTGCTCGTATAGAACGCATTCCCGAACGAGCTCCGTTGCGCCTGGAACTGGTCGGCATTGGGGAGAAAACCCTGCGGCGTGATCGAGAACTCCTCGTACCCGCGCAGCGGCTCACCGTACTGCACGCCGCCAAGTGAGAACGCCTGCGACACGAAGAACGGTCCGGGGTCGCCGAACAGGCCGCCGGCGCGCGCGCTCAGCCCGAGCACGAGCGCGAGCGGCTCAGCACCCGGAGACTTTCCGCCGAACGTGGTCAGCGTCGAGTAGGCGCGCATCTCGGACGTCAATCGCGTGTAGCTGGCGGTGCCGCCGAGCGGACCGCCGTTGAGCTGGAGATTGAGGTCCTCGTGCACGCCCGCGTAGGGGAATGGCACACCCAATCGTGTGTCGTGATCCAGCGTCAGTCCCAACGTCGATCGGAAGCAGCCGTTGCAGACGATTGTCGACACGAGTCCCGAGCCACCGTACTGCACACGCTCGCCGCCATAGCTGACGAATGCACGCGTATAACGCGACGTCGGCAACGTGAAGCCGAACTGAATCTGTCCACCGCTCGTCGTCGACTGCCCGATGTCGCGGATGATGAACCGCGACTGCTGATGG
>JAICKA010000188.1 GCA_025928185.1 Gemmatimonadaceae bacterium | reverse complement strand
GCCCGGGTCGGCCAGCTCGACGACGCGTCCGTCGTCGAGCACCAACCAGGTGTACCCGTTCGTGCACCGGGGATCGCTGAACCACGCCACCGCCCAGTCATCGCGCGACGAATCATCGTAGTGAAGCATCACGCCTCTGCGAGCTGCGGCGAGCGGCGATTGCAGAACGCGCGAGTGGATTCGCACGTCCACTTCGATCCCCGGAATCCTCATTCGTCGCTCCGGTGGTCGTCGAACTTGGAAGGTTCGCGCGTCCGTGGTCCGTCGTCCGTAGTCCGTGGACGGGTCGCACCAATCCCGAAGCGTTCGACCAACACCTTCGCCAGCCCAACGACCTCCTCCGGCTTCACGTGTTCGAGCGCGCCCAGGATCGGGAGCGCCAGAACGACTGTGATGGCGAGCGTCGCGTCGGGCCAGCCCGCGACGCCCGCGTGCCACACCTGCCGCAGCATCGCCACGGCAAAGCCGAGCACGATCAGCCGCCGCATCGAGAAGACCACGGGTGCACCCGTGGCCAGCGTCTTCACGACGTTCTTCTCGAGCAGCGGTGTGATCACGGCAAACAGCGCCGTCCGAACTGCCCCCGCAGCGCGCGTCGCCAATGCGAGGTTGCTCATGACTCTCTTTCTCCATGCTCGAGCCGGTCCAGCCGGCGATCGGTGCGCGATTGCCACTTCACGCTCCGCGCCCGCTGGTCCGCCGCGATCCCGAGCAGGTGATCGATCGCTTCCAGCCGCCGCTCCATCCGGTGGAAGTTCGCGGTCGATTCCTCACGATGGGCGCGCACTTCCGCGCCCACGTTGTTCCGTGTGTTCTCCATCTCCTGCCGCCACACGCCCAACCGGTAGATCAGCACCGTGAGCGTGCCGAGCACGCCGGCGACGGCGGCAAGCTGCGCGAGTCCGTCGGCGCTTACGCCGGCCTCCGGCCAACTTCGGAGCGCGCCCGCCCAGACAACGGCGGACAGGAGCGCGTTGCGGATGATGGACATGCATCACCCCCTCGGCGGGAACGGATCGCTGCCGTGACTATCCCGGAAGCGGATGCGCCCCGAGCGACCCTGTACGATCAACTCGCTCCGATTCGCTCGCGCGATCGACCGCGCGATCACGATCGCCGTGCGCTGCGGTACCGCCGGGATGAGCCAGCGACCGCTCCGCTCTTCAGTGATCGAGAACCCGCCGCCGCGGCGTATGACCCAGACGTTCGGGCCATGACGCGTGCTCCGGCGGCGACTCATGCGGCCGCCGCCGGCACGGGATCTGACGGCGCGGCCGGTGGAGCGGCCACCGGCGCGTTCGACGGAGCGCTCGGCGTGGCGCTCGCGTCGGCCTGCACCGCGTTCGTCCCGATGGCCGCCGCTTCGAAAGTCGACGCGGGCACCGGCGACGTCTTGCCGACGAATCGCTTCGCCGTCTTCCACTGCGTGAGCAGCGCCGCGTTGCCCGCGAGCTGCGGCTGGACGAGCGAGTCGAGGACCCGCACCGTCGCCCGTCCGCGTGACGCCGTCGCCGCGAGCCCCGCGGTCGCCGCGGCCTGCGTCGTCGTGCTCGCGCCGCGGTCCGTCAAGCTCTGCGTGAGCGCGTCGGCCGCGGCCTGGAGCTGGTCGAGAAAGTCCGCCGCCAACCCACCGGCAACGAACGTGTGCTCGTAGCTCTGCGCCGCCACCCGCATCGCACCCGCGGCGGCGATCAACCGCTGCGTCGTGAGATTGGGCGCCGGCATCCGCAGCGCGATGAACTCCGGCACCTGCCGCAGCTCGGCCGCGGCGATCGTCGCGATCGGCCGCATGTGATTCTGGCGCAAGGCGCTCCGCAACGCGCGCTGCCGCGCCGTTTCGCCCTGCCCCATTTGCTGGGACGCGCTCTGATTGACCGCATGGTCCTTGAGCGCGATCACGGTGTCGTCGAGCACGTGGCGATAGCCGGACGTGTTGACGGACCCCAGCGTGTCCGCGTTGGTGTCCATGAACCGCTGCACGCGCTGCAGCGTGTTCAGGACGGTGACATGCTTTGCCTGCACTTCCTCCCTCCTCTGAAAAATGTGAATGCCGCGCGGCCTGCCCCGACTTCGGATCGGAATGATCTGAGTTCGGCGACCGGGCGCCCGGTCGAGCCGCGCAATGATCTGGTGTCGTTGTGTGTTGCCTTCACCACGGTGATGCGGCGAACTACATCCTCCGTCGTGGTCATCTGATTCGGCGATCCGGTTCGTCGGCCTTCCATATGTTGCGAGATGCCGCGGCGCTCATGCTGGACGTTGGTCCCGCACGTGGTCCGAGCGTGACGACTACCTCGACGACGTTGCGAGTCATGTCGGCTGACGGCCGGAGTTGATCGGTGCCCGCCCCATGTGAAGGCACCCCTCTTCGGCAGTGTGCGGCCGGGCGGCCGACTCGGCGGCCCGGCCGGCGGCCGTTCGGTGCCAGGCGTCGCGCTGTGACGACCTGACTTGGCAGACAAAACCATCAGGCCACGCGATTTCACCGACTGCAGTGCGATCCGCGTCGTGTGTCGGCGCCATGCAGCCAACAAAACATTGCACGTTCGCCGTCTGTCCGCGTGGTCGTGCGATCTGTCCTCGAATCGCCGCACCTGTAACGAAACGTTACAGGTACTGGCACAGGATATTCCAGTTGGCATTTGTCAATAGTCATTTTCTGACGTGGTTCTCTGTCTATCAGTCGGCCAGACCCCTGAAATCTGTCATGTGAGTTTGCTCATGGGCCCCCAAGGTCGACTCGTGACGCTGTCGTGACGCCCCCCCTGTTACCCTGCCGCGCGTGTTGTCGCACCGGGCTGCGTTTTTTTGGTACACACAATTCCTGGTCGGCGGCGACTGACAGGTACAAGGCGCGGAGTACGAGTGCTCCGCGGCCTCAATGACCCAATCAGGAGGGACGTATGGACCAGGAGACTGGGTCCGCCCAACGCGAGGCCGATCGGCAGGATGCTCTGATCGTCGAGATTGCCGCGCTGGCCGGACAATTCGCCACGCAGTTCGCGCGATCAGATGAGGCGGACGACGTGGCGGAGGAGGTGGTGCTGGAGTGTCTGGAGCTGATCCGCGGGAACGCGTGGCCGGCGGTCAAATCGCTGCCGTCCTTCGTCAACCGGATCGTGGCGCGACGCGTGTTCGATCATGCGGAACGCGAGCAAAACAGCGTCGATCGCGACGCGGAGTACGGCCCCGCGCTGCACCCATCCAACTTCGGCCGCCTGTCACCGTTGGAAGAGCTCGAGGCGGCGGAAGTGATGGCGGCGTGTCGCGAGGCCCTCGCGCATGTACGGCCAGCGGCGGCCGCGGTATACGTCGCGGTGCGGGACCAAGGCATGTCGACCAGCGAGGCAGCGGAAGCGCTCGCCTTGTCGGCCAACGCGGTGCGGGCGCACTTGCGCCGGGCGGAGCTGGCGATCCGGGCCGAGTTGCTGGCGCTGGGACTGATGCCGGAGGGGACCCGAGCCTCAGAGGGGTTGCTGCTCGCCGCGTGGGGTCACGTGCCGGCGGTCTTGCGGCGGCGCGCTCAGGAGGCGAGGCGGCGAGAGGAACGTGAGGCGCAGGAGCTACGCAAACGCCCCAGGCCGCGAAGACGAAGTGCAGGTCGACTACGCGCCCTTACGGCGACGCCAGAGAGCTGGGCGTCTGGTAACCACAGCCCGCTGATGCCAAGATTGGCATGAGTGTACGAGCGTGCCCAGCTTCGGACCTGGAAGCCGACTGAGACGCGTCACCGAACAGCAACGTGTACAGATTGCGGTAGCGCAACGCGAGGTCCTCGTGTGCGGCAATGCGTTTCGAGGATGCCTCGCCGCGCGAGTGTCAACACCGGATTCGTGTCAGGAACCCTCATTCTCGGTCTCGTTGCAGTTGGAGCGATGTGGATCCGCCCTGGAGACACGCTGCGATTCACATCGCCGGCTGCATCGGCACAGTGCGCGGGCATTAAAGATTCTTAAGATCGACACCTTGTTCTTTTCGCGCCGTCGAGAAATCTTCACGCTGTGAACCCGGTGACGAACAAGAAGCGCGGGCAACGAGCGTCCGGCAGCGAAGGCCCGACTGCCGATGATCCGCCGTCGTATGCGACGACCGCGTATCGTCGCGATCTGCAGAATGCCGAAGGGGGATTCGGCGATCGCGACAGCATATGGCTGGCCGTTGCATCGATGCTCGAGCACGCATCCTTGTTCTCCGACCGGG
>JAICKA010000214.1 GCA_025928185.1 Gemmatimonadaceae bacterium | reverse complement strand
GGGGTTGATCGATCGCACGTTTTGCATGTTCGGCTGCTCGAGCATCCACGCGGCGAGCGCGTCGGCTGCCTTCCACACACACAACGTGCAGGTGAGCACGATTGGCGTTTCCAGCTCGCCGAGCTCGCGAAGCTGCGTCACCCCGGTGATCTTGCCGAACCCGTTGCCCACGTGCAGAGCGGCGGGCACGCGATCGAGAAAGACATTGCCGGCGTGCGGCAGGATGGCGGTCACGCCGGTGCGCACCGAATCGCCCTGGATCACGGTCGTCTGGCCGACGCGCACGCCGGCGACGTCGGTGATCGCGTTGAGTGCGCCGGGCGGAAAGACGCCGGGCTTCACGCCGAGCTCGCGGGCGCGGGCGCGTTGTGCGGCGAGTGGCGTGGCGGTGAGCGTCATTGCGAGGAGCGCGAGACGAATCGGATGGTCGGCAGGCATGCGGAATGTGGTGAGCACGAAAGACCCTACGATATTCGGCGCCAATCGGCAACGGCTTCCGCGCGTTGCCAGGCGGAGCCTATCTTCCGGCGTGCCTCTCCTTCCGCTGTTCGGCCACACGGTCCTGCGCGAGCGATTTCGCGATGCCGTCGATCGGCAGGCGCTGCCGGGCAGCTTGCTCCTGCACGGGCCGCGCGGCGTCGGCAAACAGCAGCTCGCACTCTGGGCGGCGCGGCTGCTCCTGTGCGAGCAGCCAGCTGACGGGCCGTGCGGCACGTGCAAGTCGTGCCGTTTCGCCGCATCGCTTCAACATCCGGATCTGCACTGGTTCTTTCCGCGTCCGCGACTCAAGGGCGGCGATCCCGACGCCGACGAGATCCGCGAAGACATCGCTGAAGGCATCGCCGAACGTCTGGAAAACGGCGGACTCTACGAAGCGCCGGGTGGCGACGAAGCCATCTTCGTCGCGACCGTCCGCGCACTCGTCCATACCGCGGCACTCGCTCCGGCTATGGGGCGCCGAAAGGTGTTCGTCGTCGGCGACGCCGACCGGATGGTCGCGCAGGAAGGATCGGAGCAGGCGGCGAATGCGTTTCTCAAGCTGCTCGAGGAACCGCCGGCGAATACGACGATCCTGCTGACGACGAGCGAACCGGGCGCGCTGCTGCCAACGATTCGCTCTCGAGTCGTGGCCGTGCGCGTGCCTCCGCTGCCGGAGGCGGACGTACGCGCATTTCTGTCGGACAAAACCGTCGCCGGCCACCTGGACTTCGGCCGCGAAGACATCGGCGAGCTGGTGCAACTGGCGGGTGGCGCGCCGGGTCGGCTGATCGGACGCGAGGCATGGCAGGCGTCGGTTGCGCAGGCGCGTCGCGTGCTCGAGGCGGCCGTCGCACCCGACCGGGGCGCTCAGTTTCGCGTCGCCCTCGCCCAGGGCAGTGCCGGTGCGCGCGGCAAGTTCAGCGACATGCTCGACGCGCTCACGGTCCTGCTTCACGAGCGGACGCGCGCCGCCGCGCGCGATGGCGACGTCGAGCGGGCCGCGCACGCCGCTCGCGCAATCGAAGCGGTCGAACGGGCGAAGGAGCGGGCCAGCGGCAACGTGAACCCTCAGCTCCTGTCCGCGTCGCTCATCCGGCAGCTGGCCGCGCTCGCATGAAGGACAAGCTGACGCACGTCTCCGAATCCGGCGATGCTCGCATGGTGGACGTCACCGCCAAGTCCGAGACCGACCGCATTGCCCGCGCGACGGGCATCATCCGGATGCAGGCGCCGACGCTGGCGGCGATCGTTTCCGCCCAGATAAAGAAGGGCGATGTGTTGTCGGTCGCGAAGATTGCCGGCGTGATGGCGGCCAAGCGGACGGCCGACCTGATCCCGCTCTGTCACCCACTCACGCTGACCGACGTGCAGGTCACGCTCACCCCTGACGAGTCGCTACCGGGGGTACGCGCCGAGGCCACCGTGCGGACGACAGGCCGCACTGGGGTGGAGATGGAGGCGCTCACGGCCGTGTCCGTTTCCCTGCTCACGGTGTATGACATGGCCAAGGCGCTGGACCGTGGGATGACGATCTCCGATATATCGTTGGCGGAGAAATCGGGTGGAGCGAGCGGCAAATATTCAAGGGTTGATGGCACGGGCTCTGCGCCTTATCGTGCGGGGTAGCAGTCAGAGCAGTTGCTAGTTAACCTGTTGCCAAAAAACGACTTATGCGCAACCTACGTGGGACGTACGTCCATCGGGGTGACGCGGCGCGGCGGGCAAGGCGAATCCGGCATACGCTCATGGCCGGATGCGCTGCAGCCGTCATCGCGACCGTGCTCGCGGTCCGCAAGACCACTCCGGCGAACGCCGAGCCTGCGGTGACCGGCGGCCAGCGAACGTTCTTTTCGCTGTCCAGCTCCCGGAAGCTGCGCTCCGAGCTTCAGTCCACCCGCGGCGAGCTGACCTTGGCTCGTGCGCAGGTCGAGCGGGCGAACAAGATCATGCAGTACTCGAACGCCTACAACGTGACCGCCGGCATGGCCGGCAGCATTTTCGACGCGTCGCTGCAGGAAGGCATCGATCCGGACCTGGCTTTCCGCCTGGTACGAGTCGAGAGCGAGTTCAATCCCCGCGCGGTCAGCAAGGTCGGTGCGGTGGGACTCACGCAATTGATGCCGAGCACCGCGAAGTTGCTGCAGAAGGGCATCACCCGGGATAAGCTGTTCGACCGCGACACCAACCTCCGACTGGGCTTCCACTTTCTCAAGGGCCTGCTCGACCGCTACGACGGCAACCTGCACCTGGCGTTGCTGGCGTACAACCGCGGTGAAGATGCCGTATCGCGCGACGTCCGCGCCGGCGTGAACCCCGGCAACGGCTACGATCGCTCGGTGATCGGGAGCTACAAGGGGGACGGGATTTCGAGGTAGGGGTTGGTCCGTGGTCCGTGGTCCGTGGCTATCGCGCGCGTCGACCCTGTCGCGCCGAATCGGGTTGGACTGAGTCGGGGACGCGGACGAGGACGGAAACTGGCGAACGAGGCACGGATCGGCTGCTAGTGGCGCACCGAGTCTCTCGCGCCACACCCCAAAAGCATTTGGTGTTAACTCCGTTCAATCCGTCCCATTCGTGTCATCGCTGTTCAACCTGTTGCGGCTGGACCAGCATCATTGCTTCGGAGAGCGTCGCGAAGCGGCGGAGAACGGCGGAGAACGGCAGAGAGGACTTCAATTGTAAGGGGTCGGGGCAGCTATCGTCGGCCAGGGGACGCACTTCCGAGAACGCGCCGAGAATCTCGTCGGCCTTGGGCGGTGCGTCGTTATTGATCATTCCTCAACACCTCCAGCAACGCCCCTCCGCGCCTGCTCCGCAGTTCTCCGCAGTTCTCCGCAG
>JAICKA010000112.1 GCA_025928185.1 Gemmatimonadaceae bacterium | reverse complement strand
CATGCGCGAGCGGCACGATGACCGACCAGAGCTCCGTCTTGCAGAAGTAGCAGCGGTTGGTGGGGTTGGCCGCGTACCGCGGATCGTTCAGCTCGTCGGTATCCACCTCGAGCACCGGCAGGTCGATCGCCGCGGCCGCGGAGCGCGCTCCGGCCCACTGCGCCTCGGGATACGAGGCGCTCCGTCCAATGATTGCGAGCACGTGGTCCGGCCCGAGCGCCTCGAGCGCGACCGCGGCGAGATATGTGGAATCCACGCCGCCGCTGTAGCCGATCGCGAACGACCCGTGCTCGCGCAGCCAGGCGGCCAGGCGCGCTTCCTTGTCCGCGGCGGATTGGATCTCGTCAGCCATGTGTGAAACGTAACGAGGCGAACGGGCGGCCCGCACGCCGAGGCAGCCGCACTTGCGCTTCCCAAGAAGACCGAGGTATATACTACGACGTTCTAGGTAAGCACCCTCTGCGCACTCGGACCCGCCGATGACCGATCCGTCGCTCGATCTGCTCAAGGGAACGCTCGACCTGATGATCCTCAAGACATTGTCGTGGGCGCCAGCGCACGGGTACGGCATCGCGCGGTGGCTCGAGCAGTGTACTGGCGACACGTTGCAGGTGGCGGAGGGTTCGCTGTACCCGGCCCTGCACCGCCTCGAGGAGCGGGGGCTGATCGTGGCCGAGTGGGGGATCACCGAGCACAATCGGCGCGCGAAGATCTACCGTCTCACGACTGCCGGCAAAAAGCAGCTCCGCGTCTCGAACGACTACTGGGCGCGATTCGCCGGCGCGGTGTTCAAGGTTCTCGAAACCTCGCCGACGCCGGCCTGAGGCGGCGCAGCCAGCATGTTTCGCCGCGCTCGACCGCCGGCCGGCGACGCCCCGTCACCGCCGCCCGCCTGGCGGCGATATCTCCGATTCTGGGGCTCGCGCGTCGACGAGGACATCGACGACGAGCTCGCGTTTCACCTCGAGATGCGCACGCACGACTTGATGGCGCGCGGCTACAGCGAACACGAGGCCCGCGCCGCCGCGCTCGGCCTGCTCGGCGACCTGCGCGACGCCCGCGCCGCCTGCCTCACCATTGGACATCGGAGAGAACGCCGTATGACTCGCGCTCAGCTCATCGACGCGTTCGTTCAGGATGTGCGCTACGCAATGCGGACGCTCAACCGTCAGCGCGGGTGGGCTGCCGTGGCGATCGCCACGTTCGCGCTCGGCATTGGGGCGACGACGGCGGTGTACAGCGTGGTGAACAGCCTGGTGTTGCATCCGCTGGCGTATCGGGATGCCGATCGGGTGGTGATCGTGTGGCGAGCGGAGCCGAAGACTGGCCTCATGCTGGGTCCCGGCGATCCACTGCTGCAGGCCTGGCGAGCACAGTCGCACTCGGTCGAGGCGTTCGAAGAAATCGGATTCAACGATGAGACCATGACGGGCCGCGGCGAGCCGACCACCGTCCATGCGACCGAGATTCGGCCCGACTTCGTTCACTTCACGGGTCTATCGCCAATCATTGGTCGCGCGTTCACGACGGAAGAGGCTCGGCCGGGGAGTGGGGTCGTGATGATCGGCGAACAGCTCTGGCGCGAGCGCTTCGGCGGGTCACTCGATGTACTCGGAAGCCGTATCACGCTGAACGACAAGCCATTCACAATTGTCGGGGTCCTGCCGGCCGAATTGCGGCTGCCAATCGGCCCGGAAAGGACGGACGTCTGGTTCCCCAGGCACTCCACGCCATTCGTCGGTGGAATCGTCGTCGGACGTATTCGCACCGGTGTGTCGATCGACGCAGCACAACGAGAGCTGCAGTCGATCGCGAAGGCGAACAACCTCGAGGGCACCAACCCGAAGTACGTCGTTCGACTCAAGAAGGCCGGCGACATGATCGGATTCCGTACGTCGCTGCTGCTGCTCGCCGGCGCGGTTGGGCTGCTGTTGCTGGTCGCTTGCGCGAACGTCGCGCATCTCCTGGTTGCCCGGGGCGCGACGCGCGAACGCGAGCTGGCGATTCGTACGGCACTCGGCGCTGGACGCCGCCGGCTCACCCGGCAATTGCTGACCGAGAGCCTTCTGCTCGCCGCGTTGGGGTGCGTCGTCGGGCTTGCGCTCGCCGCCGGCGGGGTGCACGCGCTGCTCGCGTTGCGACCAGCCTCGCTGGAGCAGCTCTCGCTGACGCGAATCGACTGGCATGTACTCGCCGCGGCGATCGTCATGTCCGTCGTCACCGGACTCGCGTTCGGTTTGACGGCCGCATTGCACGCCGTACGTCGCACGACGAGCGACTCGCTGCGAGCGACGACGCTCACGGGCAGTGGAGCGAGGCACAGTCACCGGCTGCGTTCCGTGCTCGTCGTCAGCGAGATGGCGCTCTCCGGGCTGCTGCTCGTGGGCGCGGTGCTGCTCGTGCGCAGCGTGATCAAACTGCAGCGGGTCGATCCCGGCTTCGATGCCGCCGACCTGTACTCGATGCAATTCCCGCTGCCGGGGCCCCGGTTCGAAAGCTCCCCCAATCGCGCGCCCCTTGTGAGCACGGTTCGCGAACGCGCGACGAAGATTGCCGGGGTGCGCGCGGTCACCATCTCGAGCGACGCGCCACCGGGGGTCGGCGGCTTCAATCTCATGAAGGTTGACGCGCCAGGTTCGGCACCAGGATCGGCGCCGAACGTGTTCGCGAGCAACATCGTGGAACCCGACTATTTCGCCGTGCTCCGAATGCCGATCGTACAGGGTGCGACGTTCTCCGCCGGCGCGGTCGATCGGAACGAGGTGATCATCAACGAGGGATTCGCGCGCCGACTGTGGCCGGGACAGTCGGCCGTCGGTCACCAACTGATCCTCGGCGGCGGTCCGCCATACCTCATCGTCGGCGTGGCGGCCGACACGCCGACGCAGGGCCTGGCGAGCGATCGAACGGATCCGCTCGTGTACATGCCATACGATCCGCACCACGTACCGTCGTCGATGGCGGTCATCGTGCGCGTGGACCCGGGCGTCGACCCGAGCGTCGCGCTACGCTCGATCGTCAGGTCCCTCGAGCCGAAGATGCCGCCGCCCGCCGTCGTCAGCGTGCGCTCGGCGATGGCCGACACGATTGCGTCGCAGCGCTTCACGATGACGATTCTCGCAATCTTCGCCGGCCTTGCGGTGCTCCTCTCCGCGGTCGGCCTGTACGGCGTGATCTCGTACGTCGTCACCCAGCGCACGCGGGAGATCGGCATTCGCATCGCGCTCGGCGCAACGCCGCGGCACGTGGCACGGACGATCGTCGCGCGCGGCCTGATACTGTCGGCCATTGGATTGGTGATCGGGCTCGTCGCGGCGCGATGGGGCACGACGCTGATCGCGTCAACGCTGTACGGAGTCGCGACGACGGACCTGGCCTCCTACGCTGCGGCCGGCGCGCTGCTGCTCGCGATATCGGCGGCGGCGTGTCTGGTACCGATGCGTCGCGCCATGAAGGTCGATCCGGTCATCGCCATGCGCGGCGAGTAGGCTCACTATCGCGGGGAGCGGCGCGGCGCCGCTCCCCGCGATGCGTTACTCCGCCCGAAGCGCGATGACGGGATCCACGCTCGCCGACCGCCGCGCCGGGAACACGCTCGCCAAGGCGGCGGCGAGGAATAACGCCAGCGCCGCGAGGACGTAGACAGTTGGGTCGTGCGGCGAGGTCTCGTAGAGGAGATCGCCGAGCCAGCGCGAAGCGAACAGCGCCACAGCCGCGCCGAGCACCACGCCCACGCCGACCGCGCGCAAGGCCTGCCAGCTCACGAGTCGCACGACGTCGAAGCGTTGAGCGCCGAGCGCAATGCGCACGCCGATTTCGTGCGTGCGCTGCGCGACCCAGTACGCCATGACGCAGTACAAGCCAACGGCCGCGATCACCAGCGCGATCGCGCCGAACAGGGTGAACATCGACGCGCCGAGTCGCCACGGCCGGAGTTGCGGCGCGACGATGTCTGCGTATGACTGGATCGACACGAACGGCATGCGCGGCGAATAACTCTGAATCAGCGAGCGAAGCTGCCGAACCACGGGTTGCGGGTCGCCGGCGGTTCGAACGAGCAGCGCCTCGGGGCCGCCGCTCACCATTGGATGATGTGGCGGCAGGTAGAGGGTCGCGCGATCGTCGCGCACGAGGCCGAACAGCATCACCGTCTGCACGACGCCGACGATGCGCGTGCACGTGGGATCGTCGCCGAGCTGATAACACTTGCCGACCGGATTCTCCCCTGGCCAGTACGCGTCGGCGAGCATCTGGTTGACGATCATCACTCGGGAGGGCGACCGCTCCTCATCAGGCGTGAACGCGCGGCCCTGAACGATTCGAGCGCCGGTCGTCCTGAAGAAATCGTCAGTGATGCCGCTGTAGTACGGACCGCCACCGGACAGTTGCGGGTGGGTGCCGCCCGGAAGCTTGATCGACACGGCGCTGGCGCTGCGGGCCGGTATGGTGACCGATACGAGGGCCGCCGAGCGGACCCCGCGGATCGTGGGCGCACGGTCATGAGCACTCTCGAACGCCTGGGCGGCTTGCGCGGGCGAGAAGCCGGCGCGCTTCAAATCCATCGTCACCAGCAGCGTATGGTCGAGATCGATCCCGACGTTTCGCCCGACGACGTTCCGCAAACTGGTGACGAACAGCCCCGCGCCGATGAGCAGCACGAGCGACAGCGCGGCCTGCACCACGAGCAGTGCGACGCGGAGTCCACCGCGGCTTCCCGCGACCTGGCGAGAGGATTCCTTCAAGCTGTCGGACACGTCGGTCCTCACGCCCTGCACCGCCGGCACGATGCCGGCAAGCACGATGGCGAGGATGGCCACGGCGACGGTGAACGCCAGCACCCGTCGATCGATGATGGTGTCGCTCCACACGATTCCAGGCAGCAGTACGTGCTCGACGAATACCTCGAGCCACCGGGTCACGATCAGCGCGGCGGCGGCGGCGATGACGCCGAGCACCGCGGCTTCGGTGAGTAGTTGCCGGAATAGTCGCCCGCGCGAAACGCCGAGCGCGAGGCGAACCGCAATTTCCCGGCGCCGCTGGACGGCGCGCGCGAGCAGCAGATTCGCGACATTGGCGCAGGCAATGAGCAACACGACCACGGCGACGCCCATCAGCCAGAGGGACACCTTTGATTCCGGGCTGAACCCGCTCGGTGTGCGGGTGTCGTTGATCGAGCCGAGGACCACCGTGCCGAGGGTGTCGAGCCACGGCTCGTGCATCGCGACCATCTCGTTCCGGAAGACAGTCGTCGTCTGGCTTTCTGCGGTGGGCGCCGGAAGGTCCGGGCGCAGGCGCGCCACGCCTTCGACCCAGAACGCGTTCTGGCTGGTGTTCCACTCCGCTCCTTCGACGTCGGCCGCGAGCGCGCCGATCGGAACCCAGAGGTCCACCCTGGTTCGGTCCAATCCGCTGAAGCCGGCGGGCGCGACGCCGATGATCGTGAACTGCTTGCCATTGATCGGCAGCAGCCGGCCGATGATGTCGCGCGGCGCACCGAGTCCGCGCCAATATGCGTCACTGACCACCGCGACCTGCGAACCGACCGGCGGATGGTCATCCGCCGCGGTGAATGCGCGCCCGAGCGGAATGCGAACGCCAAGCAGGGAGAAGTAGTTGCCCGAAACCAGATCGACGTCGACGCTGCTCGCGTCCCGCCCTTGTCCGAGCGTGGCTTTGGTCTTGAAGAATGCCGACACGCCGGAGAACGCCGGCACGCGCGACGCAACCGCGGCGATCAGCGGATAGGATTCGACCGTCCCCGTATACGTCTTGTCGCCCTGCTTCTGCCGAAAGTAGAGGCGGTGCACCTGCGAGGCCGCCGTGACGCCGGCTGGCGGCTCGATCAGCAACTGATCGACGACGCCGAACATCACCGTCGTCGCGGCAATCCCGACCGTCAGCGCGGCGATCGTCAGCGCCATCACCGCCGGGCTGCGGCGCAATCCGCGCACGGTGTACCGAAGGTCTTCGAGCATCGACATGAGTATTTCCTCACGACGGACGCGGCCCAGTCGCCGCCGGTCGACGGCGACGAGCTCGCGGTGGCTGCGGATCAGGTCCCCATATTCCTGCTCGGCGCGCTCGCGTGCGGCGCGCGGATCCATGCCGCCGGCGACGAGCGCGTCGACGCGCATGGCGATGTGAAAGGCGATCTCGTCGTCGACGTTGCTGGCGACGGACCGTGGGTCGTCGCCCAACCGGAACAGCCGCCGTACGCTTGGCGGCACCAGATGTTCGATCATGGGCGCGCCGGCGCTTCAGCGCGGATGATCCGGAACACCGCGTCGGCGTAGCTCGTCCAGTGCGCGATGCGCGCGCGCAACTGCCGTCGGCCGGCAGGCGTCAGGCGATAGTACTTCGCGCGCCGATTGGAGTCCGAGACGCCCCATTCGGCCGCGACCCACCCACGCTCCTCGAGCCGATGGAGCGACAGGTAGAGCGCGCGATCCTCGACTGTGATCGCGTCCTGCGACTGATCCTTGATCCAGCGCGCGACGGCGTAGCCGTGCAGCGGTCCCCAGGCGAGGACCTTGAGCACGAGCAGATCGAGCGTGCCTTGCAGCAACCCGAGATCATCGGCCATGACATGGCTCCCCGGAGCATCTCTGGCGACGAACATGTGGTCTGGCGTGGCCGGCTGTCAAGCATCGCGCATTGGCGATAGGCCGGTGCGGAGTCAGCTCTCGTTTCGGGGGAATCCGCGGCGCTCGGGACGGGATGCTCGTGTGCACGGCACGGATGCTCTGCGGCACAGCGGGGAAGGCCAAGTGCACAACCGGGACTGCCAACGGCGCAGCCGGGAGGGCCAGGTCAACCAGATGGAGTGTGATCTGATCTGACCGGAGTGCCAGGTGATCAGCGGGGAGTGCGCCCGGCGCAGTCGGGAGTGCGCCGTGAACAGGCCGGAGTCCCAAGTGAACACCCGGGAGTCCCAAGTGAACACTCGGGAGTCCCAAGTGCACAGCCGGGACTCCCAGGTGAACACCCGGGAGTCCGGGCGGAACAGCCGGGAGTGTGAAGTGAACGAAGCGGAGTCCGTACGGAACAGCCGGGAGTTCGAAGCAAACAGCCGGGAGATCGAGCGGCGCAGCCGGGAGTCCGAAGTGCACACACAGGAGTCCCGTCGGAACAGCCCGAAGCCCGATCCGACCGCACCGGAGTGCCGCTGCCCGGCTGCGGAATCTGCCGTTCCCTACCGCGGCCGATAGCGCAGCGCCTCGGCGACGTGCGCGCTCGTCACGGCGTCGCTCGAGCCGAGATCGGCGATGGTCCGCGCCACGCGCAGCACGCGGTGATAGCCTCGCGCCGAGAGCTTGAGCGACTCCATCGCCGCGCCGAGCATCTCGCGCGCGTCGCGGTCGATCGCGCCGTGCGCGAGCAGCCAGCGGCCGGCCGCGTGCGCGTTGCAGCGCGTCGAAGGCAACCGTGCATACCGCGCCCGCTGGATCGCGCGGCTCACCTCCACGCGCGCGCGGATCGTCGCCGACGACTCGCCATCGCTCGGCTGCTGCAGCGCGTGCGTCGGCACCGCGCCGAGCGTGACGTGCATGTCGATGCGATCGGCCAACGGTCCGGAAAGGCGGCTGCGGTATTTCACGATCTCTGATTCGGCGCACGTGCACACGCGGGTCGGTTCGCCGGCGTTGCCGCAGGGACAGGGGTTCATCGCCGCGATGAGCGAGAAGCGCGCCGGGAATGCGACGCTGAGCGCGGCGCGCGCGATGACGACGCGTCCGTCTTCCAGCGGCTGGCGCAGCGACTCCAGCGCGCCGCGCGGAAACTCCAGCAGCTCGTCGAGAAAGAGCACGCCGTGGTGCGCGAGACTCACCTCGCCCGGCCGCGGCGAGCCGCCGCCGCCGACGAGACCCGCGGATGAGATGGAATGATGCGGGGCGCGAAAT
>JAICKA010000061.1 GCA_025928185.1 Gemmatimonadaceae bacterium | reverse complement strand
CCAGAGCGGGAGACGGGGCTCGAACCCGCGACATCAAGCTTGGAAGGCTTGCGCTCTACCAACTGAGCTACTCCCGCGATTCGCGCTGCCCTGCACCACCCTCTCGATCACCACCGCATCCGTCCGAGTCACCACGATGGTGGGGGAAGGATTCGAACCTTCGTAGGGCGTTAACCCGGCAGATTTACAGTCTGCTGCCATTAGCCACTCGGCCACCCCACCGGATGTGCGCGCAATTAGAGAACACTGCCGCTCGCATCTCGGCGACGAGTCACCGACGAGTCACATTGCACAACGAGCAGAGCTGACGGCGAGAGTCGAACTCGCAACCGCCTGATTACAAATCAGGTGCTCTGCCAATTGAGCTACGTCAGCAGACGGTCAATTTTGCGCGAGACTCGTAGAATAAGTGACGTGAGAAAGAGTGTCAAGCCGCGTTACGACCGACGGTTAGCTCACCTCACCCACATTCCTGCCGAGCACCGGCGCTAGCGCGCCTTCTTCCATTTGGTGCCGGACGGCGTGTCCTCGATGACCACACCGCGGTCGGCGAGCTCGGCCCTGATCGCATCGGCCGCGGCAAAATCCCGGCGCTGACGGGCCGCCCGGCGAGCAGCCAGCCGCTCTTCAACCCATTGTGCCAGCTCGGGATCGTCCACGGCACGATCCGGGACGATGTCCAGCACGCTGTTGATCCGAGCGAATGCCGCCCGCGCCCGCTCCAACGCCCCCAGGTCCGTTCCGCGCCGGTCGAGCTCCGCGTTCGCTCGAGTGATGAACGTGAACAAACCGGCGAGGGCGTTCGGCGCGTTGAGGTCGTCGAACAACGCCGCTTCCACCGCGGCCACCGCCGCATCAGCCGCGTCCGCGAGCTCCGGGGTGCCGCCCGTCGCCTCGGCCAGCCGATCGGCAAAATCCCCCACCCGGCGCACTGCGTTGATCGACGCCTCGAGCGCTTCTTCGGAGAGATTCAGCTCCTTGCGGTAATGCGTGTTGAACACGAAGTGCCGTACCGCCGCGGCCGAAATCTGCGCCTCGCGCATGCCCTTGACCGTCGTGACGTTGCCCAGGCGCTTGGCCATCTTCGTTCCGTCCGTGAGGAGGAACGCTCCGTGGCACCAGACACGCGCGAACGTCTGGCCGGTCGCCGCTTCCGACTGGGCGATCTCGTCCTCGTGGTGCGGAAAGATCAGATCGATCCCGCCGCAGTGGATGTCGAGCGTCTCCCCGAGCAGATCGATCGCCATGGCCGAGCACTCGAGGTGCCAGCCGGGCCGGCCGCGTCCCCACGGCGAATCCCACGCGGCGCCGACCGCTTCGTCCTCCGGCTTGGCCGCTTTCCAGAGCGCGAAATCCTGCGCGTTCTCCTTGGAGTAGTCGTCCTGCGTCACGCGCGCGCCGGTCTTGACCTCGCGCGTGTCGAGACGCGACAGCTTGCCGTAGCCCGGAAAGCGATCGATGGCGAAGTAGACGGAATTGTCGTCCGCCTTGTACGCCACGCCCTCCGCGATGAGCCGCTCGACGAGCGCGATCATCTGCGGGATGTAGTCGGTCGCTTTCGGATACGCTTCCGCCGGTTGAATGCGCAGGTAGTCGCGATCCTGCAGAAAGATTTCCGTGACGGGCTCCGTCACCTCACGAATCTTCCTGCCCTGCTCGTTTGCGCGACGGATGATCTTGTCGTCGACGTCCGTGAGATTCATGACCTGCCGCACCTGCCAGCCGCGTAACTGCAGCGTGCGCCGCAGCAGATCCGCGAACAGGAACGTGCGGAAGTTCCCGAGGTGCGCCGGGTTGTAGACGGTGGGCCCGCAGCTGTAGAACCGAACGGTGCGGCCGTCAGCCGGCGCGAACGGTTCGATGGTGCGAGTCATCGTGTTGTACAGGCGGAACTCGGGCATGCGACGAAGCTAGACGGGAGAGGGGAGAGGGGGGAGGGGAGATCCCGGCTCGGCGACGCGGGTACGCGAGTGATCGATGGGGAACGCGCAATGCGCCGTGTCGAGACAGCCGTCACGCAGGCGCACGACGCGAGCGGCGAGCGGAATGTCGGTGTCGTGCTGCGCGGCGATGACCACGGCATCGCCGGCGGCGCGGCGCTGCTCGACCCAGTGTGCGACGCGCGCAGAGAGACGGCCGTCCGTCTCGTGAGACCGAGCTCCACGCGCGGCGGACGAGTCGATCAGATGCAGCAGCGGCTCGCGCGTGGGCGAACAGCTCTCCAGGCGCTCAGCCAGATCAGCGCCGGCGAAATGAAAGCGCGCGAGGCAGGCGGCGGTGGCGCGATCGGTCTGAGCGAACCAGCAGATCAGACCGCGATCGGGGATCAGCAGGCCAGCGGCGCAGAGCAGCAGCGTCGACTTGCCGCTGCCCGGTGCGCCTGCCACCACCACCACTTCACCGCGCGCTACGGACAGCCGGATGTCGCGCAGTGCGACCACGGTGGCGAGACAGGCGCCTTCACCGGCGCGATACTGCTTTGCGATTCCGTGAAGCTCGAGCGCAAGTGACATGCCGCTCGATACGCCGCGCCGGCCGCGACTGCATCATCGTGCGAACGCACGCCGCATCGCTCGGTTGCGCGCTCCGCCACACCGCCGCCTTCAGGCGCTTCGGCGGATTCCTTCGCGCTCGGCCTGGCTCACCACGTCCGGCGGCTTGCCCGGTGGAACGAGCACACCGCCGCCCGGCACGGGGAGGCGCAGCACCAGTGGACGCTCGCGCGTGGTCCGGCGGAAACCCTGTCCCTCGTAGATACGCGAGATGAGGATTCGTCGAACGATCACCATCAGCGCGGCGAGCGTCGGCAACGCGATGATGAGTCCGAGGCCGCCGAGCAGCTTCCCGATCACGAGCACCGACATGATCGTGAGCACGGGCGGCAGGTCGACTTTCCTCGACATGACCAGCGGCGACACGATGTTGCCTTCGATTAGGTGCACCACCACGCCAAGGCCGACGATGAGCAGCGCATGGGCAAGCGGAGTCAGTCCGTGGAACGGTTTGCCGGTGAGGACGAACAGCGCCGGCAGCGTCGTCGACAACAGCGTGCCGAAGAACGGCACGATCGCCACGAGTCCGGTAAAGATTCCGAACGGCAACCAGAACGGCACGTTCAGCAGGTACAGCCCGAGGGCCGTGATCGCGCCGAGGAACGTCATCGTCATCGTCTGGCCGACGATGTAGGCTCGAAGCGTATCGGCGAGGTCGCCGAGCACGTCGCGCACGAGATCGCGATGGATGGGGGGGAAGAGCGCGATCAGCCACTCGCGGTACAGCGCCGGATGCAGCGCGAGGTAGATGCCCATCACGATCACGGCGAAGATGCTGATCGCGAGATCGACGATCCCGAGCACTTTCGTCGGGACCGTCGTCAGCTCGTGGCTGAAGCTCCCGTAGATCGCGGTGAGCGTCTTGTGCTCGCCGGGATTACCGAAAACGCTTCGGAGCGCCGGGAACTGGTCGGCCAGCTTGTCGATGCCGGCTTCCCACGAGGAGATGAACGTCGGCAACTGCTCGATGAGCTGCCGCGTCTGACTGATCACGGGCGGGATGAGGATCCAGCCGAGCAGCACCAGGACGCCGACCGATCCGAGAATCGCGCCGGCGAGCGCCACGCCATCGGGCGCGCGCGTGTGACGCTTGATCCACCCGGCCACCGCGCCGAAGTACAGCGACAGCAGGATGCCGAGCATCAGCAGCACGAACACCTGCGCGACGGTCTTGAACAGCCAGAGGAGCAGGACTGTCAGGACCGTCGCGGTCAGGATTGGAGCAAACTTGAACTGTCGGGGTGCTGTCGGGGCGTCAGCCGTCAACGATTCTTCTTCTCGGTCGTGGAATCTTCGATCTCGGCCGCCACGGTCTCTTCCTCCGGGGCGCCGGAGCCAAGCTGTTTCTTGACCGGAGACCCTGCGGGAAGCATGCCCATCTTTTGCTTGAGCGCGAGCAGCTGCCCGTCGACGCTGCCGGCGGCGGCGCCCTTCTCGAGCGCCTTGAAGTCCTGCGCCAGGCGGTCGCCGGTGAACTCCTCCTCGATTTCCTGCGAGGCCTTGAGCTGCCGCTCGTTCGTCTCGATGCGCTCCTCCATGCGGGCGAACGCCTCGAACGCGGACTTCTCGGAGAGCGACGACATCGTCTCCGTGATTCGCTTCTGCGCCTGCGCCCGGCGCTGCCGCGCCACGAGGAGGTTCTTCTTGCGCTTGGCCTCCTCGATCTTGTCGTTCAGGTCGCGCAGCGAATTCTTGAGCTTTTCGGTCTCGGCGCGGTGCATCTCCCACGTCTGCTCGATCTGCTGGGCAGCCGAGACGTGCTCGCCCTGGCGCATGAGCGCCTGCTTGGCGAGGTCGTCGCGACCTTCCTTGATCGCGAGCATCGCCTTCTGTTCCCAATCCTGCGCCTGGCGATACTCGGAGTCCGCCTGATCGCGCAGCCGCTTCTCGTCGGCGATCGCGGTGGCCACCTGCTGCTTCGCTTTCGCGAGCTGCGACCGCATGTCGACCAGGATCTGGTTCAACATCTTCTCCGGGTCTTCGGCCCGGGAGATCAGGTCGTTGATGTTCGAGCGCAGCAGGCTCGCCATTCTGTCGAAAATGCCCATGTCTCAGTGTGCCTCGCGGTACGAGCCCAGTTCACGCAGATGTGATGCGAGCGCGACGGTGATGCTCTCGAACGCCGCGAGGAACTCCTCGTAGTCGAGATGCGAGAGCTCGAGTGCCTCGGTCATGACGATCGAGTCCTCCTCGATACCATAAGAGCCGTGCACGAGGTCCGACGCATTCAACTCGAGCAGCCGCCGGCTGAGGGTAGCGAGCGTCGCACGGTCCGTCGGCAGCGTCATCACTTTCACGCGGAGCAACACCACGGGCGGGGAGAAGTGCACGACGACGCTGAAATCGAGCTCGCCGCTGGGCTTCACGACCCAGAGCCCGGGCTCGATCTCGGAGTAGCTCGCCCCGTCGGCTGTGAGCCGGTCGAGAAAACCCTCGATGTCTTCCTTGGTCACCATCGTTGTTCCTTGCGTGGGATGCTGGTTGAACTACGAGGCCGCGGACGAGGACGTTTCAGCGCTTCTTCAACTGCACCAGCCTTTCTCGCGCCAATCTTCGTCCCGTTGGCGTTGCCGCAAGCCCACCGCCCGCCGTTTCGCGGTAGCGAACATCCATGTCGCGGCCGATCTCGCCCATCGTGTCGATCACTTCGTCGGCCGGAATGGCAAAGCCGATTCCGGCGAGCGCCATCTCGATCGCGGCAAGCGCGATCGCGGCGCCGGTCGCGTTTCGGAAGACGCACGGCAGCTCGACCAGCCCGCCCAGCGGATCGCAAATCAACCCCAGCGTAGCCTGTTGCGCCAGCGCGACGGCGTGCGCTACCTGCGTCGGCGACCCGCCGAGCATTTCCGTGGCCGCGCCCGCGGCCATGCCGGCCGCCGCCCCAGTCTCGGCCTGACAGCCGCCTTCGGCGCCGGACAGCGACGCGCGATCGGCGACGACCGCACCGATGAGTCCAGCGGTCGCCAGTGCGTCGACGACACTTTCATCAGGAATGTTGCGCGCGGCAGCCAGACCAGTAAGCACCGCCGGCAGCACCCCGGCGCCCCCGGCCGTCGGCGCCGCGACGATCACGCCCATCGCCGCGTTCACTTCCTGCACCGCCAGCGCGCGCGCGAGAATGTCGCGAAACGGCGTATCGGCGAGCGGTCCCGGCGGGCCGTGTACCAGCTTGGCTGCGTCGCCGCCCACGAGACCGGATGCCGAACGGAGGTCGCCGGTGAGGCCCTGTTCGACCGCGCCCTGCATCACGCGCAGTGCGCGAGCCAATGCGGCGCGAATCTCCTCGACCGGACGCCCCTGATCGTCGGACTCGGTCTCCAGCGCGAGGCGCGACAGGGTGATGCCTTGCGCTTCGGCGTCGTGCACGGCGGCAGCGAGCGAGTGATACATGAGCGTCCTTGAATAGCGAAACCGCTATGCGGAAACCTTGTCGAGCCGGAACGACCAGCGCACCCACGGCAGCGCGCGGATGTGGTCGCGCACCGTTTCGTCCGGATAGTCGTCGAGCTCGATGACCATGAACGCGTCGCCGCCGCGGCGCTTTCGCGTGAGCCGGAGCGTCGCGATGTTCAGCCCGTCCTCGGCGAGCAGCGTAGCGATGCGCGCGACGGACCCCGTGATGTCTTCCGCGACGAGCACAATCATGTGATAGGCCCCCGTGACCTCGACGGGAAAGCCGTCGATCTCCGTCACGAGCACGCGGCCGGCGCCGAGCGACGAGCCGGTCATCACCGCCGACCGGTCTCCCCGCTCGAGCGTGATGCGCGCCGTGTTCGGGTGGGCGTCGTCGGAAATGGTCGTCTTCTCGAAGGTGTAGGCCAGCCCTTCCTTGTCGGCGATCTCGAGGGCCGTACGGATGCGATCATCGTCCGGCCGAAAGCCCATCAGGCCGGCGACGATCGCCTTGTCGGTGCCGTGTCCCTCGCCGGTGCGGGCGAATGAGCCGTGCAGCTCGATGCGCGCCCGTTCCGGCGTTCCACCGACGAGCCCGCGCGCCAACAAGCCGAGTCGACAGGCGCCAGCCGTGTGCGAGCTCGACGGCCCGACCATGACGGGGCCGATGATGTCCAGCAGGGAGACCATTGGAGCAAGATAACGGTGGAACGGTGGAACGGTGGAACGGCGGAACGTTCAAGCGTTCAAGCGTTCAAGCGTTCAAGCGCGAACAGCTTCGCCAGGAATTCACCCGTGTACGATCCCCGCGTCGCCGCCACCTGCTCCGGCGTGCCCGCGGCGACGATCGTGCCTCCACGGTGGCCGCCGTCCGGTCCGAGATCGATGATCCAGTCCGCCGTCTTGATCACGTCGAGATTGTGCTCGATCACGAGCACCGTGTTGCCGCGGTCCACCAGCCGATGCAGCACCTCGAGCAGTACGCGCACGTCCTCGAAGTGCAGGCCCGTCGTGGGCTCGTCGAGGATGTAGAAGGTGCGGCCGGTGTCCCGCTTCGACAGCTCCGTCGCGAGCTTCACCCGCTGTGCTTCGCCGCCCGACAGCGTCGTCGCACTCTGGCCCAGGTGCACGTAGCCGAGGCCGACGTCGGCGAGCGTCTGCAGCTTCTGATGGATGCGCGGCTGGTTCTCGAAGAACTCGAGCGCATCGTCCACCGTGAGCTCGAGCACATCAGAGATCGTTAAACCGCGAAACCGCACCTCGAGTGTCTCGCGATTGTAGCGCTTGCCTTTGCACACGTCACAGGGCACGTAGACGTCGGGCAGAAAGTGCATCTCGATCTTCACCAGCCCGTCGCCCTGACACGCTTCGCAGCGGCCGCCTTTCACGTTGAACGAGAACCGGCCCGGCCCGTAGCCGCGAATCTTCGCTTCCGGCAATTCCGCGAACAGCTCGCGAATCGGCGTGAACAACCCCGTGTACGTGGCGGGATTCGAGCGCGGCGTGCGGCCGATCGGACTCTGATCGATGTCGATCACCTTGTCGATGTGCTCGAAGCCGGTGATGCGGCCGTGCGCGCCAGGAATCACCCGCGCGCGGTAGAAGTGCCGCGCCATCGCCCGGTGCAGAATGTCCTCGATCAACGTCGACTTGCCTGAGCCGGACACGCCCGTCACCGCGACGAACAGGCCGAGCGGAATCTGCACGTCGAGATTGCGCAGGTTGTGCTCGCGCGCGCCGTCGATGCGCACGACGTGATGCGCCTGAAATGGCCGGCGCGACGCCGGCGTCGCGATCTCGACCTGCCCGCTCAGAAATTTTCCGGTGATCGACGCGGGGTTCGCCATGATCTCGTCGATCGTGCCCGCGGCGATCACTTCCCCGCCGTGCTTGCCCGCGCCGGGCCCGAGGTCGATCACGTGATCGGCGGCGCGCATCGTCTCCTCGTCGTGCTCGACGACGATTACCGTGTTGCCGAGGTCGCGCAGTTGCTCGAGCGTCGCGAGCAGTCGCGAGTTGTCGCGCTGGTGCAGTCCGATCGACGGCTCGTCGAGGATGTAGAGCACCCCGACCAGCCGCGATCCGATCTGCGTCGCCAGCCGGATGCGCTGCGCCTCGCCGCCCGACAGAGACTCCGCCGCGCGGCCAAGTGTGAGATAGTCCAGACCGACATCGACGAGAAACCGCAGTCGTTCGCGCACTTCCTTGAGAATCGGACCGGCGATCTCGGGATCCAATCCGGGCGTGCCGTTCCGCCGCACGGGGACGCGCTCGAAGAACTGGAGCGCTTCCGTCACCGGCAGCGCGACCACGTCGCCAATGCTCCGCTCCTGGATCGTCACGGCGAGCGATTCGCGCTTGAGCCGCTGGCCGTCGCATTCGCTGCACGGCACTTCGATCATGAATTCCTGCAGCTCCATGCGCACCGTGTCGGAGTCGGACTCGTCGTAGCGGCGCTCGACATTCGTCAGCACGCCTTCCCACGCCGTCTCCGACTTCTTCGCACCCTTGGGCGTCTTCTCGCCGTAGAGGATGCAATCGCGCACGGACTTCGGCAGATCGCCCCATGGCGCATTGAGATCGAACTTGAGCTGACGGGCCAGCGCCGGCAGCACGACCTTTCGCAGATACCCGCTCGGCTCACCCCACGGGAGAATGACGCCCTCGAGGATCGAGATCTGCGGGCTGCCGAGGATGAGTTCCTCGCTCACGCGGCGCCGCGTGCCCAGTCCACCGCACACCGCGCACGCGCCGAACGGCGAGTTGAAGGAGAACTGCCGCGGCTCCAGCTCGGGCAGCGAGATCCCGCACGCCGCACAGCCGTAGCGCTCGGAGAACAGCTCGAGCGTGCCAGTTTGTGGATCGCTGACTTCGGCGACTCCGTCCGCCAGCTTGAGGGCCGTTTCGATCGAGTCCGCCAGACGCCCGCGATCCTCGGCGCGCACCGTCAGGCGATCGACGATCACCGAAATCGTGTGGTTCTGCCGACGGTTGAGCTTTGGCGGCGAGGAGACCTCGATCAGCTCACCGTCGACGTATGCGCGAATGAATCCCTGCTTGCGGACCGTCTCGAACAACTCGCGAAACTCGCCTTTGCGACCTTGTACGAGCGGCGCGCGAACTTCGATGCGCGTGTCCCGCGGCCAGGTGAGCACGATGTCCGCAATCTGCGCCGCACTCTGCCGCTGCACCGGCCGTCCACAGTTGGGGCAGTGCGGCGTACCGGCGCGCGCCCAGAGCAGGCGGAGGTAATCATAGATCTCGGTGACCGTGCCGACGGTCGACCGCGGGTTGTGGCCGGCGGTCTTCTGCTCGATCGAGATGGCCGGTGACAGGCCTTCGATCGAGTCGACGTCGGGCTTTTCCATCAACCCGAGGAACTGCCGAGCGTACGCGGAGAGCGATTCGACGTAGCGTCGTTGGCCTTCCGCGTAGATCGTGTCGAATGCGAGCGACGACTTGCCCGAACCGGAGAGCCCGGTGATGACCGTCAGCTTGTCGCGCGGAATGACGACGTCGATGTTCCGGAGATTGTGCTCCCGGGCACCGCGAATGATCAGCGAGTCTTCTGCCATAGCCAGGGTAAGCTGCGGGCAGGACCGGCGAGAGACAAGCGACGCGATGGAGGAGAGAGGAGAGAGGAGAGGGGAGAGAGGACAGGATGGTACGCGGATGCGTTGAGGCGGCTCGATCGTTTACCTTTGGAGGCGGTCATCATCACCCTATCCCAGCGATGCCCCACACCGACGCCATCGTCGTGCTCACTACCGTTGCCTCGGACGAGGAGGCTGTTCGGTTCGTTCGCGCCCTGCTCGACCGGCGACTGATCGCCTGCGGCACGCTGTTTCCGGCCGCGCGGTCGCTCTATCGATGGCAAGGCAAAGTGGCGGATGAGCGCGAGGTCGTCGTGATGCTGAAGACCCGCTCGGCGCGCCTCGATTCACTTCGTGCCGCGTTCACCGAGTTGCATCCGTACAAGGTTCCCGAACTGCTGGCGATTCCCGTCGAGGCGGGCCTCGACAAATACCTGGATTGGATCAACGGCGAGACGACGCTCGCCTTGGCCTGACCCACTCGACGTTTCCACGCAGGACCATGCCGTTGCAGAACGACTTTTCTTCCGACGCCACTTCAGGCGAACGTGCGCCGCAGCGCCGCATCGATCAGGCGGAATCCGACATCCGCAAGGCGGCCAAGGCGGACGACAGCAACATCGACGCGCAGATCGAGCTTGGCGTGCTGCTTTGCCGCCGCGCGCGCTGGCGTGAAGCGATCGAACCGCTGCAGCGCGCGCTGAGCCTAGACCCGTCCAAGGCGGCGGCGCATTATCAGCTCGGCGAGGCGTACAACCAGACGGATCGGCTCCCCGAAGCGCTCGAGGCGTACGAAGCCGCCGCCAAGTTGCAGCCGGATCACTGGCGCGCGCTGAAAGGCATTGGCGTGGTGCTGGATCGCATGGGTCGACCGGAGGAAGCCACCGCCGCATACCAGCGAGCGCGCGAAGCGCAGCGACGGTGATTCGCCGGCGCGCGATGGTCGGTGGTGTGATCATCGCGGCCTGGCTCGCCGGGCTCGCGCTGCTCGTACAGCGCGAGTATTTCCGCCCCCAGCTGGAGGAGCTCGCAGAAGCCGCGGCGCGCGTCACGCCCGGCGCCGTGTTCTATGGCGTGATGCAGGGCGACCGCCAGGTGGGATTCGCCTCGTCCACAATCGATACGGCGCAAACGTCGATCACGGTGAGCGATTATCTCGTGGCCGATTTGCCGGTTGGCGGCAAAGCCCGACGCGCCACGGCGCGCACCAACGTGACGCTGTCGCGCGCGCTGCGCATGACGGACTTCGATCTCGATCTTCAGACCGAGGGTGCGCCGATTCGCGCCACCGGCCGCGTCGACGGCGACAGCCTGCTGGTACTGGCCGTCACGTCCGGCGCATCCAGGGCGGACACGCAGCGCGTGCAGCTTACCGGTCCGATTCTGCTGCCCACGCTCGTTCCGCTCGTGATCGCGTTGGGCGAAACGCCAAAAGTCGGCAAGCACTACGTAATTCCCGTGTTCGACCCGGCGAGCATGGCGCCCAGGAACGTCGGGTTCGACGTGCGTGCTGAATCGCTGTTCGTGCTGAACGACAGCTCGACGTTCGACAGCACGACCAAGCGCTGGCAGGGCGTGACGCCGGACACGCTGCGGGCCTGGCAGATCGCATCGGACGCGAGCGGCGGATTCAGCGGCTGGATCGATGACCAGGGCCGCATTGTGGCGACATCCCAGCTCGGCTTCGATCTCGAGCGGCTGCCCTACGAGGTCGCGTTCGAGAACTGGCGAGCCGATGCCGCCCGCCTCGCCGTGTCAGAGGATCGCGACATTCTCGAAACCACAGCAATCGCGGCCAACCGGACGATCAACCATCGCCGCGCTCAGCTGAGCGTGCGATTGAGCGGTGTGGATCTCAGCGGGTTCGATTTGAACGGGCACGGGCAAAAGCTATCCCACGATACGCTCACCATTGCGCCAGTTCGCGACAGCGTGATGCACGCAACCTATCGGCTACCGTTCGGACGCGTGCGCGATCCCGCCGATACGAGGGCCGAGCCGCTGCTCCAGACCCACGACCCCAACATCGTCCGGCTGGCGCGGCAAATTGCCGGGAGCGAGCGCGATCCCCGGGCGGTGGCGGAGCGCATCAACACCTGGGTCCACGATTCGATCACCGACCGCGTGACGTTCGGGATTCCGAGCGCGTCGCAGGTATTGAAGACGCGAGCGGGCGATTGCAACGAGCACACGCAGCTGTATGTCGCGCTCGCCCGGTCACTCGGATTGCCGGCGCGGATCGCCTCGGGGCTCGCGTACGTGGACGGCAAGTTTTACTACCACGCCTGGCCGGAAGTCCTGCTCGGCGATTGGGTCGCCGTCGATCCGACGTTCGGACAGTTTCCCGCCGATGCCGCGCACCTGCGATTCGTCGTCGGCGGGCTCACGCGACAGACCGAGCTGCTTCGCCTGATGGGCAATCTCCACATCGATGTGCTGGCGGCGAACGGCTCGGGGGTCTCATCGGGGTCGAGTAGCAGGCAATGATCAGGCTGACACAACTGACGAAGCGCTACGGCGGCTTCACCGCCGTGAACGGCATCAACCTGGAAGTACCGCGGGGCGAGCTGTTCGGCTTTCTCGGGCCCAACGGCGCCGGAAAGACGACGACGCTTCGCATGATCGCCGGCATTCTGCGCCCAACGTCCGGCACGGTGGAGATTGGCGGCATCGATCTCGCCGCCGATCCGATCGGCGCGAAGACCAAGCTCGGCTTCATTCCGGACCGGCCGTTCATCTATGAGAAGCTGACGGGCGCCGAGTTTCTCCGATTCGTGGCCGGGCTGTACGACCAGGAGGGCGCCGTCGTCGAGCATCGCGCGCGCGAGCTGCTCGCGCTGTTCGATCTCGAGGAGTGGCGCGACGAGCTGGTGGAGAGCTACAGCCACGGCATGCGGCAGAAGCTCATCATTTCGAGCGCGTTCGTTCACCGCCCTGAGGTGATCGTCGTCGACGAACCGATGGTCGGTCTCGACCCGAAGGCGGCGCGCATCCTCAAGGATCTGTTCCGCGAATACACGAACCGCGGCCACACGATCATGATGTCGACGCACACGCTCGAGGTTGCGGAAACGCTGTGCGATCGCATCGCGATCATTCAAGGCGGGGTGATTCGCGCGTCGGGCAGCATGCAGGAGCTGCGCTCGAGCGCGGAAGCGGGACTCACCGGTCTCGAGCAGATCTTCCTGCGGCTCACCGGGGACGACGCCGCGCGCGCGCTGGTCGACGTGCTGGATGCCTGACGCGATCGCCGCAGCGGCGCCCGTCGTCGCCGGCACGGCGCCCGGGCATCGTCCCGATCCGTCGACGGCGCATCTGCTCAGCCCCAAGTGGCTGACGGCGCGGGCACGCGCCGCTTCGCGCGAGCGTGGGCACGGACTGCGATTGGCGGTGCTCGGCTTGCTCGGCTTCGGGTTCTGGGCGTTCATCTACGTGATGCTCTTCCGGCTGCTGCGCTACTTCCGCGGCGTACCGGAGATCGGACCGTTGCTCGCCGGCAAGCTGCTCGGCCTGGTGCTCGTCGGCTTCTTCTCGATCCTGCTGCTGTCGAACGTGATCACGGCGCTGTCGAGCTTCTTTCTCGCGCGCGACCTGGACCTGCTCGCCGCGGCGCCGGTGGATTGGCTCAAGCTGTACCTCGCCAAGCTGCTGGAGACGCTCGTTCACTCGAGCTGGATGGTCGTGCTAATGGCCATTCCGATGTTCGCGGCGTACGGCGTCGTATACGCCGGCGGCCCGCTCTTTCCGATCGTCGTGACCGTGACGTTCCTGCCGTTCCTGCTCATTCCCACGGTGATCGGCAGCGCCGTGACGCTGCTGCTGGTGAACGTCTTTCCGGCGCGGCGCACGCGCGACATTCTGAGCGTGATCGCCGTGCTGGCCGCGGGCGGCATCGTCGTTCTGTTCCGATTGATCCGTCCCGAACGATTGGCGCGCCCGGAAGGATTCCGCTCGCTCGTCGACTTCATCACGATTCTCAGAAGTCCCACGTCGCCGCTGCTGCCGAGCGCGTGGGTGGAGCGAGCGGTGATGACGTGGGTGAGCGGCCGCTCCGACCTGCTGCCGTACTATCTGCTCTGGTCGACCGCGGCGGCGGCGTTCGTCCTCGGCGCGGTGCTCCACCGCTGGCTCTACGCGACTGGATTCAGCAAAGCGCAGGAGAGCGGCGAGCGCTGGGTGCGCGACAACCAGATGGCGCGCGTGAGCCGGCGTCTGCTGCGGCCGTTCGGCATCACGCGCCGCGAACTGCTGCTCAAGGAAGTGCGACTGTTCTTCCGCGACACCACGCAATGGTCGCAGTTGATCCTGCTCGCCGTGCTCGTGCTCGTGTACGTGTTCAACATCAAGTTCCTGCCGCTGCGCGGCGCCGGGATGACGCTGTTCCTCGTGAACGTGGTTCCGTTTCTGAATCTGGTGCTCGCCGGGTTCGTGCTCGCATCGGTGGCGGCGCGATTCATCTTTCCGGGCGTCAGCCTGGAAGGCCGCACGTTCTGGCTCCTGCGCTCGAGCCCAATGTCGATGCGCGAACTGCTCTGGTCGAAGTTCTGGGTGGGCACCGTGCCGCTGCTGGTGCTCGCGCTGGCAATCGTCGGCGTGACGGACTACCTGCTCCAGGTGACGGCGTTCATGATGGCGGTCTCGGTGTTTTCGATCACCTTCATGACGCTGGCGATCGCCGGCCTGGCGATGGGATTCGGCACGCTGTTCCCGCAGTTCGAGACGGAGAACGCGGCTCAGATCCCGACGTCATTCGGCGGCCTGTTGTTCATGATGACGTCCATCGCCCTGATCGGGGCCGTGATCGTGCTGGAAGCGCGACCGGTCTATTCGTACGTGAGTGCACAGGCTTTCGGAACGGAGACGCACCCGATCGAGATGGTCATTGGATTCGGCGCGGCGACGCTCTTGTGCTGCGTGGCGACGCTGGTCCCACTCGGGATCGCGCGGAGGAAGCTGGAGATCTAGAAGTGGTGGACCGTGATCCGTTGGTCCAAAGTCCATGGTCCATGGCCCATGGCCCATGGCTGTCGCGCGGGGTGAGTCTGGCGCCCGTATCGGGTTGGACTGAGTTGGGGACGCGGACGAGGGCGGAAACTGGCGGACGAGGCACGGACTGGCGGCTGCCGGCGCGCCGAGTCCGTCGCGCCACACCCCAAAGACATTTGGCTTGTTTATTAGTTCGATCCGTTCCGTTCGT
>JAICKA010000040.1 GCA_025928185.1 Gemmatimonadaceae bacterium | reverse complement strand
GGAACTGGCGTCCGCTCCGAGCGTGATCGACAGGCAGCGAGCAAATCGACCGCCGAGGAAACGGCAAAGCGAATTCTCGCCGACGCCGAGCGTGATGCGGAAAGCGCGCGCAAGAGCGCGCTCGTGTCCGGCAAGGAAGAGTTGATCAAGCTCCGCGAAAATTTCGAGGTCGAGATCCGCGGCCGCCGCGAGGAAGTCGAACGCGAGGAGCGCCGGCTGTCCGAGCGAGAGACCGTACTGGACCGCAAGTACGAGGTACTGGAGCAGCGAGACAAGGAGCTCGGGCGCCGGGCCAGCGATTTCGGCCGGCGTGAGAAGACCGTCGCGGATCGCGAGCAGGAGCTCGAGCGATTGATTGCCGACGAGCGTCGCCGACTGGAGCAAATGGCCGGCATGTCGGCGCAGGACGCGAAGAACGAGCTGATTCGGCGCATGGAAGAGGAAGCGCAGGCCGATGCCGCGAATCGCATTCGCGAGATTCGCGAGAGCGCCAAGCGCAACGCCGAACGCGAGGGGAAGAAGATCATCGCGCTGGCCATTCAGCGGATCGCGGCCGAGCATACGGCGGAGTCGACCGTTTCGGCGGTATCGCTGCCGAACGATGAGATGAAGGGGCGCATCATCGGCCGCGAGGGCCGGAACATCCGCGCCTTCGAGTTGGCGACGGGCGTCGATGTGATCATCGACGACACGCCCGATACGGTCGTCGTGTCCTGCTTCGATCCGGTGCGGCGCGAAATCGCGCGGCTGGCGCTCGAGAAGCTCGTGTCGGACGGCCGCATTCATCCGGGGCGGATCGAAGAAGTCGTCAACAAGTCGCGCAAGGAAGTCGATGCACAGATCATCGAGACCGGCGAGCAGGCCGCGTACGACGCTGGCGTGCACGGGTTGCACCCCGAGCTGATCAAGCTGGTTGGGCGCATGCGCTGGCGGACGAGCTACGGCCAGAACATCCTGCAGCACTCCAAGGAAGTGGCATGGCTCGCCTCGATCATGGCTACCGAGCTGGGGCTCGACGTGGCGATGGCGCGTCGCGGCGCGCTGCTGCACGACATCGGCAAGGTGCTCACCCACGAGCACGAAGGAACGCACGTGCAGCTTGGCGTCGAAGTGGCGACGAAGTACGGCGAGCACCCGATCGTGGTCAATTGCATCGCCGCGCACCACGACGACGTTCCGCACGAGACGGAAGTGTCCGTGCTCGTGCAGGCGGCGGACGCGATTTCCGGATCCCGCCCTGGCGCGCGCCGCGAAGCGTTCGAGACGTACGTCAAGCGACTCGAGGGGCTCGAGCGGATCGCGTCGAGCTACAAGGGCGTCGAAAAGGTGTTTGCGATCCAGGCGGGCCGCGAGGTCCGGGTCATCGTGATTCCGGACGACGTCGACGACGTGCGCATGACGACGATGTCGGAGGAGATCGCGCGCCGCATCGAGGCCGAGCTGCAGTATCCGGGGCAGATCAAGGTCGTGCTCATCCGCGAGACGCGGGCGGTGGATTTTGCGCGCTGAGGCTGCGCCCACACCTTCCGCGATGGTGGAGCGCGGAGCGCTGATCGACGGTGCAGTGCTCGCGGCGAAGGTCACCGCGGAGGTGGGCAACGACGTGCGCGCCCTCGCCGCGCGCGGCATGACGCCTGGCCTGACCGTGGTGCTCGTCGGCGACGATCCGGCGAGCGCGGTCTATGTCGGGTCCAAGGAGCGCACGTGCATCGAGCTCGGCATGCGCGGCGAGACCATCCGGCGTCCGGCATCGATCACGCAATCCGAGCTGCTCGACATCGTCGATCGACTGAACACCGATCCGGCAGTTCACGGAATTCTCGTCCAGATGCCGCTGCCGAAGCACATCGACGCCGAGGCGGTGGTGCGGCGAATCCGCCCCGACAAGGATGTCGACGGCTTCCATCCGGTGAACGTCGGCAAGCTGTGGATCGGAGACACGGACGGTTTTGCGCCGTGCACCCCAGCCGGTGTGCTGTACATGCTGCGCGCCAGCCACGTGCGGACATCTGGCGCCGAGTGCGTGATCGTCGGTCGCAGCAACATCGTCGGCAAGCCGATGGCCGGTCTCATGGTCCAGCCAGGCGTGGATGCGACCGTGACCATCTGTCACAGCCGCACTCGCGATCTGGCGGCGCACACCAGCCGGGCGGACATCCTGATCGTTGCGGCGGGACGTGCTCGCATGATCACGGCCGACATGGTGAAGCCCGGAGCCGTGGTGATCGACGTCGGAATGAATCGCATTCCCGACGCGACCAAGAAGAGCGGCTCTCGCCTGGTCGGCGACGTGGATTTCGACAGCGTGCGGCCGATCGCATCGCGCATCACGCCGGTGCCCGGCGGCGTCGGCCGCATGACGATCGCCATGCTGATGGCGAACACGGCGCGGGCGGCCGCGCAGCTGGGCGCGTGACTGGCCGCCGCCAGCCGCCCGCGCCGTCCGGAGCCGAGCCCGATCTGTTCGCGCTCGCCGATCCGGTGATCGAGCCGTCGCGCGGCGCATCGGAACCGATCGTCTCGATTGCCGGCGAATACCCGGGCGAGTCGGCGCGTTCGGCAGTCGCCGTGTCGGTGCTCACGCAGACGGCGCGCGACGTGATCGAAGGTGCGTTCATTCCGCTCTGGGTTCGCGGCGAAATCAGCGATTTCAAATCGCACCGCAACGGACATTGGTATTTCTGTCTGCGTGACAGCACCGCGCAGATCCGTTGCGTCGCCTGGAAGCGCGACCAGCGCGGCATTCCCGCGCCGCCCGACGACGGCATGCAGGTGGCGGCGTTCGGCCGGCTGACGGTCTATGCCGCGCGCGGCGAAATGCAGTACACGGTCACGCGGCTCGAGGCCGAGGGCGACGGCCTGCGTCGCAAGGCACTGGAGATCACGCGGGCCCGCCTCGAAGCGGATGGCTTGCTGTCGCTGGAGCGCAAGCGTCCGCTGCCGCGATTCCCGCGCGTGATTGCCGTGGTCACGAGCCCGGACGGCGCAGCGCTGCACGACATCGTGTCCGTCGTGCGCCGCCGCGGTGCGGACGTGCGACTCGTCGTCGTGCCCGCGGCGGTGCAGGGCCAGACCGCTCCCGAGGAGCTGTGCTTCGCGATGGATCAGGTGAATCGCTGGGGCGGCGCCGATCTCGTGATCGTCGGCCGCGGTGGCGGGGCGCGCGAAGACCTGTGGGCATTCAACGATGAACGCGTCGCCCGCGCCGTCGCGGCCTGTCACGCGCCGACGATTTCCGCGGTTGGGCACGAGATCGACATCTCGATCTGCGATCTGGTCGCCGACCTGCGCGCGGCGACGCCAACGGCCGCTGCCGAAGCGGCGACGGCGTCGCGTGCCGAGCTGGCCGCGGAATTGAGAAAACTCTCGTTGCGGATGCACGGCGCCGTGCGGGCCGGAGTGCGCGAACGCGCGGACGCCCTGCGCCATCTCGGCCGCGATCTGGCCGGGGCGGCCGGCGCGCACGTGGCGCAGCGTCGAGGTGCGTTGCAAGGTGTGGCGGCGCGACTTCACGCACTCAGTCCCGTGTCGACGCTGGCGCGCGGCTACGCCGTCGCCCGCGACGCAGACGGCGTCACGCTCTCGTCCGTCGCGGCGTTCCAGCCGAACATGCCGTTCGACCTCGTCGTGCGCGACGGCGTCGTGCCGGCAACGGTGCGGCCATCGACGAACGGAGACGTTGCATGAGCGATGCTCCCGCTTTCGAGCACCGCCTCGCGCGACTCGAGGAGATTGCCGGCGAGCTGGAAACGGAAGGCATCGATCTCGCGCACGCCCTGGCGCTGTTCGAGGAGGGGATCGAGAATCTCCGCGCCGCGGCCGACGAGTTGTCGCGCGCCGAGGCCCGCGTGCAGCGCCTCGTCGAGCGCGCGGACGGAACATTCGACGTGGTCGATCCGCGTGAATAGCGTCGCGCCGGTCGCGTGGGCGACGGACCGGGCTTCGATCGAGCACGCACTCGAGATCGCGTGCGACCGCTGGTCGGCGCTCCTCGGCAGCGCGCTCGCCGACGCAGTGCGCTACAGCCTCCTCGGCGGCGGCAAGCGGCTTCGCGGGCTGCTGTTTCTCGGCGCGTATCGGGCCACCGGCGGAATGGACGACGCGAGTGCGCTGGCCGCGGCGGTCGAGATCGTGCACGCATACTCCCTGGTGCACGATGATCTGCCGTGCATGGATGACGACGAGATGCGCCGCGGACGCGCGACCGTGCATCGCGTATTTGGCGTGCGCATCGCGACGGCGGCTGGCGTGGCGATGGTGCCGCTTGCGGCCGCGGCCGCGTACGAAGCGAGTCAGGCGCTCGGACTGTCGAGCGTCGCGAGCGCGGCGCTGGTTGCGGAGCTGATGCGCGCTTCCGGTGCTGGCGGGATGATCGGCGGCCAACTGCTCGACCTGGAAGGCGAGGGACGGCCGCTCGCACTGCACGAGCTGGAGCGAATCCATCGATCGAAGACGGGCGCCTTGATCAGGGCATCCGCGGTGCTCGGTGGCATGGCGGCCGGCGCCGCAGCCAGCCAGCTCGCCGCGCTCGCTGCGTACGGCGATGCCGTTGGATTGGCATTCCAGATCGCTGACGACGTGCTCGACGTCACCGCGCCCTCGGACCAGTTGGGAAAGCCCGCCGGTCGGGATCTCGATCTGCACAAGAGTACCTACCCGGCGGTGCTCGGCGTCGCCAACGCGACGGAGCGCGCCGGTGCGCTCGTCGGTCACGCCTGCACGGCGCTGCGCGAGGGCGGCATCGACTCGACGGAGCTCGACGCGCTCGCCCGGTTCGTTGTCGAGCGGGAGTCGTGAGCGGTCGCTAGCTTTCCCGTCTGGATCATCTTATGAGCATGAGCCTTCTCGATCGAGTGAAGACCCCGGCCGACGTGCGCGCGATGAGCTCCGACGAGCTGCACCAGCTCGCCGATGAGGTCCGCGCGCGGCTGATCGATGTCTGCTCGCGAACCGGCGGCCATATCGGGGCTGGACTCGGTGTCGTGGAGCTCACGATTGCGCTGCACTACGCCTTCGACACGCCGCGTGATCAACTCGTCTGGGACGTGGGACATCAGGGATATCCCCACAAGCTGCTGACCGGCCGCAACGACGCGCTCGAAACGCTCCGGCAGGAAAACGGCATTTCCGGATTTCTCAAGCGCACCGAGAGCGAGTACGATGCGTTCGGCGCGGGTCATGCCGCCACTTCGATTTCCGCGGCACTCGGCATTGCCGCGGGACGCGACGTCGTCGGCGAGGACTTCAAGGTGGTGGCGATCCTCGGCGACGGCGCACTCACGTCGGGCCTCGCCTACGAAGGCCTGAACAACGCCGGCCATTCGGATCGCAACGTCGTCGTCGTCCTGAACGACAACGAGATGTCGATTGCGCCGAACGTCGGCGCCATGTCCAAGTATCTGACGTCCATCCAGCGGAACTCGCTGTACAACCGCGTGCGCTCGGCGATCGGCGGATTGGTCGACAACGCACCAGGGCCGCTCTCGTCCATGAGCACGCTCGTGCGCAAGTGGGAGGAGAGCGTCAAGACGTTCCTCACCCCTGGTGTCCTGTTCGAGGAATTGGGCTTTCGATATTTCGGACCGGTCGACGGTCACGACATCGACGGAATGATCGAGACGTTCGCCGCCGTGCGCGAGCTCAATGGACCGCGGCTGGTCCACGTCATCACACAGAAGGGGAAGGGCTTTCCCGCCGGCGAGATCAGCGGCGAGAAATGGCATGCGCTGCCGCCTGGTCACGACCCGGCGACCGGCGCACCGCGCAAGGCATCGACCGGCAATCCGAACTACACGAAGGTTTTCGGCACCGGGCTCACGGAGCTCGGCGCCACCGAACCGACGCTCGTCGCCATCACCGCCGCCATGCCCGGCGGCACCGGTACCGACGCATTTGCCAGGGCATTTCCGGACCGATTCTTCGATGTCGGCATCGCCGAAGGTCATGCGGTCACCTTCGCCGCAGGTTTGGCGACGCGCGGCGTACGGCCAGTGGTCGCGATCTACTCGACGTTCCTCCAGCGCGCGTACGACAACATCATCCACGACGTGGCGATTCAATCGCTGCCCGTCGTGTTCTGCATGGACCGCGCGGGATTGGTCGGTGAGGATGGCGAAACGCACATGGGGCTGTACGACATTGCGTACATGCTCGCGGTGCCCGGCATGACGGTGACCGCGCCGAAGAACGGCGCCGAGATGCTCGGGCTTCTCAGGTCCGCGATCGCACACCGCACCGGACCGATGTCGATCCGCTACCCGCGTGATGCCGCTCCGGATCGCGTGCCGGCACTCGCATCGATCGACCCGGTGCCGTACGCCACGTGGGACGTCGTGCGTCGCGGCAGCGACGTCGCGATTCTCGCCGTCGGCACCATGGTGCTGCCGGCGATTGCCGCCGCGGACACGCTCGCGGCGGACGGTCTCAACGTCACGGTCGTGAACTGTCGGTACCTGAAACCATACGACGAGGTGACACTTGCCGCCGTGCTGGCCGACCATAAGCATATTCTTACGGTCGAGGAAGGCACCGTTGTCAACGGCTTCGGCGCCTTCATGTCGTCGGTGATCGGCCGGTACGATCCGGCAGTTCGCGTCGCCGTGCATGGCGTGCCCGATCGCGTGATCCACGCGGCCGCGCGCGCGCGACAGCTCGCCTCCTGCGGTCTCGATGCTGCGGGCATCGCCGAGCGGGTGCGCGCGCTGCTCGAGAGCGAGGCGATGGCGGGGTGATTCGCCTCGGCGTCGTCGGACACCGTGGATATCCAGGGCTGCCGGCGGTGCTGCGGACGCTCGCGGAACTCGCGCCGGCGCTGAAGCTGGAGCTCCACTACGAGCAACAGTTGCACGAGGTCGCGGGCAGCGGCGAGCGACTGGATGATCCGTCGCAGCTGGATGCGTTGCTCACCCTTGGCGGAGACGGCACGTTGCTCCGCGGCGCTCGCATCATCTCGCCGCACGCGGTGCCGATCCTCGGCGTCAATCTCGGGCGGCTGGGTTTTCTGACCTGCTGCAATGCCGATCAGGTGTCGAACGCGTTGATGCGCTTCGCGCGCCGCGACTATCTCGCGGAAACACGAATGGCGCTGCAGGCTCGCGTGCTCGACGTGCACGGTGTGGAACGCCAGCGCTGGATCGCGCTCAACGACGTTGTCGTGCACAAGGGCGGCTTTGCGCGGGTCGTCGGGATCTGCGTTGCGGCAAACGGCGAAGCGATCGCCACGTACGCGGCTGACGGCGTGGTACTGTCCACGCCGACCGGGTCCACCGCGTATAGTCTGTCCGCCGGCGGACCCGTCGTCTTTCCGACGCTCGAGACCATCGTCGTGACGCCGGTTTCGGCCCACACCCTTGCCATCCGGCCGGTCATCCTGCCATCGAGCGTCGAGGTCACCCTGAAACCGGAAGATGGGCCGCAAGAGCTTTTGGTTACGGTCGACGGTCAGGTCGGCACCACGTTCTCCCAGGGCGAGACACTGAGTATTCGCCGGGCGGAGGGCGGTGTGCTGATCATCCGGTTTCCGGGGACCAGCTTCTTCTCGACACTGCGTCAGAAGCTCGCGTGGGGCGGTCTCGCGGAACGCGACGAACGAGGGTAGATGCTGACCGAATTGCGAATCAGGAATTTCGCGATCATCGAGTCTCTGACGCTGCCGCTGGCGCACGGCTTCAACGTGCTGTCCGGTGAAACGGGCGCGGGCAAGTCGATCATCGTCGGTGCGCTCGGGCTGCTGCTTGGCGAGCGAGCCAACACCGACGTGATCCGCACCGGCGCGGACCGCGCCACGGTCGAAGGCGTGTTCGAGATCGACGATCGTCCGGAGATTCGCGCGCTGCTCGACGACCGCGGGATCGACGTCGACGAGCCGATGGTCGTGCTCAAGCGGGAAGTGGGGGCCAGCCGCGCGCGCGCCTGGATCAATGGCAGCGCGGTGAAGGCGGGGCTGCTCGCCGAAATCGGCCGCATGCTCGTCAACCTCCACGGTCAGCATGAGGCGCAGACACTGCTCGATCCGGACGCGCAGCGGCACATTCTCGATGCGTTCGCCGGCGCGACGGAGCAGGCGGAGCGCGTGCACGCCGCGCACACGGAGGTCACCTCCATCGCGCGCGAGATCGCCGATCTCACCGCTCGACGTGCCGAGGCCGAGCGGCGGGCGGATTATCTGCGACATGTGGTCCGCGAGATTGGAGACGCCGCGCTGGTCGCCGGTGAAGACGTGAAGCTCGAAGACGAGGCGCGCCGATTGGAGAATGCGGACGAGCTTCGCAGTCTCGCGTCCGCGATCGCCGCAGCCCTCGACGGCGACGACGACACGGTCCTGCAGAAGCTGAGCGTTCTCGCGCGGCCGCTTGGCGCCATTCAACGTATCGATCCGACGCTCGCCAGGCTGCAGGAGTCGTTCGATGCCGCGTATTACGCAATCGAGGCGTTGGCGCGCGAGCTCGAGGAGTACGGGACGACCGTCGAGCTGGATCCCGCGCGCCTCGATGCAGTTCGGCGCCGGCGGGATCTGCTGTTCCGTCTCACGAAGAAGTACGGCGGCACGCTCGACGATGCCATGCGCGCGGGTGATGAGGCGAAGGCGGAGCTCGATCTCGTGGATTCAGCCGGTCTCGATATTCGACAATTGGAACAACGTGAACGCGCCGCGCGCAGCGATCTGTCCGCACAGGCAGAACGGCTCACGGAGCTGCGACGCGCCGGCGCCGATCGGCTGGCGCGGGCCGTCGACGAAGTGCTGCCTGACCTCGGCATGCCCGATGGCCGGCTCACGGTCTCGCTGCGCCCCCTCGCCGCAATCGGCGCCCATGGCGCCGAAGAGATCGAGCTGTGCGTTGCGCTGAACGTCGGCCACGAACCGCGGCCGCTCTCGCGCGTGGCGTCTGGCGGCGAGCTGTCGCGCGTGATGCTCGCGCTCAAGACCATTCTCGCCCGGCTCGATCACGTCCCGACACTCGTGTTCGACGAAGTCGACGCCGGGATCGGCGGCCGCGTTGGCCTGCAGGTGGGCGACACGATGCGGCGCGTTGCCGCGGATCATCAGGTATTCGCGATCACTCATCTGCCGCAGATCGCGGCCCGCGCGCATCACCACATCCTGGTCGCCAAGGGAGCGCGAGGTGGTGTCACGACGGCGGACGTGATGGTTCTCGACGCCGAGTCGCGGGTCGAGGAGATCGCCCGCATGCTCGGCGGCGACCCCGAGAGCGAGGTGAGTCAGGCCCACGCGCGCGAACTGCTCGGAGCAGCGGCAGCACCGGTGGCGGCAGGTGCAGACGCCGGACGCACGTCGGTTGCGGCGCTGCCGGGCCGGCGACGCTAATCCGATCGGCTACGGGTGGTAGTACACCCGCAGCTCGACCTGGTCGCGGAACGATTTGGGCACCGGGCCGCCGCTTGCCGACAGCGTCTCCAGATGGCTGAACGTGACTTCGACGGGCAATCGGCCGGGCGTGCGATCACCGGCAACGAGCGATGAGTAGCTGAAGCCAAATCCGACCTGTTGCGCCGTAGTCGCCGGCAGGCCGGCGCCGGGTACGGCCGCCGCACCCGTGTACTGATCGGCGCCGAGGTGCAGCAGCGTGTAGCAGCCATCGAGGGCGAATGCACCGGACAGCCGATACCGCGGCGTGAGTGACAGCGACAGGACGTTGCCCGCCGCGTACGAGCCGGGCACCGCGGGCCCGAGCGGAAAGAAATCGTTGTCGGGATTCGGTATCGCACCAACATCGATCGAGCCGAGTTGCACCGTGTACGAGCCGACGACGCTCGTGATGAAGCGCCCGAGCTGCACGTCAGCGGCTGCGGTGCCAATCACACCCGGCTGACCATACCCGGTGCCGATGTCGAAGGAGCGATTCCGATTCGCCGGCTCGCCGGTGCCGAATCGGAACGTACCGTTGACGGCTGCACGGTAATGCGTCCCGGTCGTGAGCGTGTCGCCGAACGTGTTCGCAATCTGATACGATGCGCCCACGGCGATGTCACCGATCGATGTCCGGTTGGTGATCTGGAGCGTGTCGCGTCCGAGGCTCGTCATCAACGCCTGCAGTTGCGCGCGCGCTGCCGGACCGCCCGCACCGGCGATGCTGCCGGTGAGCACGTCGCTGCCAAGGAATTGCGAATACTGATTTCTATAATTCGCGATCTGCGCATCGATGCTCGCCTGCGTCGGCCCGAGCGGAACGAACGCCTGGCCCGGGTGGTCCGCATCGGTGCCGTACAGTGTTTCGAGCGCGGACGCGAACGGCGACGTGGATTGAATGAGACCCTGCGCCGCGCTTTGCTGCGACAGCAATGTCGCGCACCCCGGGTCGCCCGGGGTGCTCTGGCAGGCATCGAGACGTTGCTGCAGCGCGCCCGCGGCGGCGCGCAAGGACGCCACGAGCGCCGCGTTGTTCGCGAGCTGCGCGCTGTTGGCCAACGCGGGATTCGGTCCGACGTTCGCAAGCCCCGGATGGCGATTGAGCTGCTCGTACAGATTCGTGCGCGTTTCGACGAGCGGCACCACGAGTCCGAGCGTCAGTCGGCGCGTGAGCCCATATTCCAGCACGAGCGGCGCCGTGACGATTCTCGAATTCGCCGTCGCCGTGAGTTGGCCGGCGGTGAGTCGAAAGTCCGGACCCGCAAGCGCCTGAATGGCCGTTTGCGCTGGCGCGAGCAGCGGAAGCTGCGCCACGCCAACCGAATCGCGACGCAACTCGTCGGCGAGATTGCGCGGCGACGCGAGTGTATCACCCCCGCCGAGCAGCTCGTCGTAGCGCGTGAATGCGCTGAGCATGCGAACACGAATTTCGCCCGCCGGCAGAACGGCGGCCGTGGGCAGCAGTGTCGTAGTGGATTGGGCTCGGCCCGGCGCGGCGAGCAGGGTGAGTGCGGTGCACAGCATCGCGCTCGCCCTCAGACGGATTCTGACCGACAATCGAAATGAACCTCGCGCGGTGTGTGAGATGGCGCCGGCCGGTTATCATTCCAGCGAATCGACCTCAAAGATATACGGAGCTTCGTGACGCTGCTTCCACCACCGTCCATCCCGTGGCAGATCACGGGCAATCACTGGCTCGCCCTGCCGTGCATCCATCCCGCGGACGCGTCGCTGCACGCCGTGGGCATGCTGCACCGCGGCGCGCGCTCGGCCATCGAATTCGCCGGCTCGCCAGACTTTCCGCTCGGTACGGGCCCCGCGCTAGCGCGGCTGACGCTGGATATCGACGGCACGCGACACGAGCTCTCCGACGTGCCGATCGCGTGGGAACGCGCACTCGGCTGGATTCCGACGTTCACATTCACCCTCGGCGAGCTGGTCGTGCGCGGGACGATCTTTGCCCCGTACGGCCGCGACGCCGATGTCGCCGGCGCCGTGTACGCGCTGTCGTTCGAGAACCGTCGGGCGAACGACGCGACGGTGACCGCGACGTTCGGCGGCACGTTCGGTCATCGGCAACTGCGCGTGCGGACGCCGCGGCCGTTCGAGGATGGCGCGCGCGTTACCGTCGGCGAAAGCGGGGCGGTGCTGCTCGAGGGTGCAGACATCGCGGGACTGGCCGCCGTCGCGATCGCCGGCGATGCCGATACGGCGGCGACCGCGTCGAACGCGCAGTTCGCGCTGGTGCGCGCGGTCCGCGTGCCCGGCGGCGGCCGCGAGCAGACGGCGTTCTATCTCGCGGCGGGGCCCGAGCGGGACGGCGCCGAGGCAACGGTGGCTGTCCTGCGCCGCCGCGGCTGGCGCGAGCTGCTCTCGGCGACGCGCGACGCGCTGCGCAGTCTCGAGCAGACCACTGGACACAGCGCGATCGATCGCCTGATAAACAGGAATCTGCTATTCGCATACTTTTACGGGGTCGGCCGCGCGCTCGACGACGCGCAATACTACCTGGTTCGGAGCCGCGCGCCATGGAATGGGCAGGGCCTCACCGTCCGCGACTGGGAAGCGCTGATGTGGACCGTGCCCGCCGTCCAGTTGGCGGACCCGCCACTCGCGCGGGAGCTGCTACTGCGCGTTTGCGAATTGCACGGCTACGCACCAGGTCGCGGCGTGCACTATCTCGATGGGACGTTGTTCGAGCCGGGTTTTGCACTCGAGGGCGCGGCGAGCTACGCACTCGCGGTCGACCGTTACATTCGCGACACCGGTGACGACCGCGTCGTGGATGAGCCGCCGCTCGCGGACGCGCTCTACCACAGCGCCGATGATCTGGAGGCGCGGCGCGACGCACGCGTGCCGCTCTACGCGACGGAGATCAGCCCGTCCGGCGAACCGGCCGTGCATCCCTTCACGCTGCACGCCAATGCCGTCGTCGCGCAGGCACTCGAGGTGCTGCGCCGAACGCTCGATGAAGAGACCTCTCGCGGCTTGCAGGATCCCGATGCGGTGCGGGCTGCGCTGGCGCGCCACTTCGTCGTCGACGAGGGCGGCCGCTCCACGTTCGCATCGTCGATCGATCTCGCGGGCGGCGTTGCGACCAGCGACGATCCGTCGGCCTCCGCCTTCTGGCTGCCGTTGTACGACGCCGTGCCGCGCCAGGATTCGACGTATCGCCGTACCGTGAAGGCGATCGGCACGGAGCCGAAAATGCTCGCGCAGCAGTGTGCACGGCTCATGGGTCCGGAGGCGAGCGCGGTCCTGCAGTGGCTTCGTCGCGCGCCGCTGGATGGCGGTTACGCCGCCGAAGTCGTGGATGCCGAGGGTCGCGTCGTCGGCAATGGCGGTGACGCATCGCTCTCCGGGTTGCTCGCCTGGTCGGCGTGGTACGCGATCAACGCACTGGGCGAGCGGCCGTAGCCCGCGGCACCGCCGCCGAATATATTTCCGGCGCGCGGGAATAGCTCAGTTGGTAGAGCACAACCTTGCCAAGGTTGGGGTCGCGGGTTCGAGTCCCGTTTCCCGCTTGTGAGCAAGTTCGAATGAATGGGAGCGGCCGCCGGCGCTCCCATTTTCATTCCGCCGGGATGGCGAAACGGGTAGACGCGAGGGACTTAAAATCCCTTTCCCGCAAGGGAGTCCGGGTTCGAGTCCCGGTCCTGGCACTACAGGCAGCCGTCAACTTCCCCGGGGAAAATTTCCCGGTTCCCGCCGCCGACTGCTCGCGCCGGCCGCTGTGGATTCGCGTAAGCCGATGTCCGTCAATCGCTTGGCGGCTGCCGACCCTGGGCACTGCGATTGCCTTTGTCGTGGACGCGGCCCGACTTCCTTCCTCGCCGCGCAGTCCGCCTCGGACGCGCCCCACGCGTCCAACGCCCACCTCCTCGACGGATGGTACGACCATGCGATTCTCCCGCTCCGCTCCGGCCCTACTCGCCGCGACCATGGCACTCGCCGCGTGCACGACGCACACCCGCGAACAGCTCGACACGCTGGCGCACGCTGATTCGCTCCGCACTGACTCGCTCGCCAGCGTACGGCGCGATCTCCTCGACGAGGTGATGGCCTCCACGGAGTTCGTGAACCAGATCAACACGGAGCTGGCAAAGGCTCGCGCCCTGGCCGCCAAGGCGCCGCCGCGCCTCGAGACGAACAGCGAGTCGATGCACGTGAACGAGGAACGGAAGCAGGTCGTCGCCCGCATCACGCATCTCGTGGCGCGCCTGGATTCGGTGCAGACTCGCCTCGCCGCGACCCGCTCCATCGCGCGCCGGCTCACACGGCAGGATTCCGGCCTCGTTGCGCGCGTTGCCGAATACGAGAAAACGGTGGCCGATCTCCAGCAGTCTGCCGAGCAGCAGCGCGCCGAGTTCCAGAAGACCATCGATCAGCAGGCAACGCAGATCGTGACGCTCAACGGCGAAGTCGATACGCTCTCGCACGTGAGCGCCGCATTGTCGGATACGGTCGGCCGTCTCACGACGGAGGTGAACACGGCGTACTACGTCGTTGGCACGAAGGACGAGCTGCTCCAGAAAGGCATCATCGTGGCGGAGGGGCCGAAGCGCTTCCTCGTCGTCGGCTCGCGTTCGCTTGCGCCGGCGCGCGAGCTCGATCCGAGCAACTTCACCAAGATCGACCGACGCGCCAGCCGCACGATCGATCTGCCGGATGGCGAGTATCAAATCGTCTCGCGCCAGAATCCGGCGTTCGCGGCCGCGAAGACCGAGAAGGACGGCAAGATCGTCGGTGGTCTGACGATCAGCCAGCCGGCGCAGTTCTGGGAGTCATCCCGCTTTCTGATCATCGTCCGGTCCTGACGCGCAGCAGTCGTTCGCGACACGAATCCCGGAGCGGCCTGGCGGCTGTTCCGGGATTCGTGTCTTCCGCCGGCCCGCGAGCTTTCTCGAAGTGCAACCGAGTCGTCAGATTATGGATATGACGCAGCAAGGCCTCAGCGTACTCGTGGTGGACGACGAGCCGGCATTGCGCGAAGTGCTCTCGCTTCGCATCGCCGACTGGGGGCACGACGTGCACGCGGTCGCGGATGCGGCTGAAGCCGAGCGCGAGATCGATCGTCGCCGGCCGGATCTCGTCTTGTGCGATCTCGTGTTGCCGGGCAGCTCGGGAATGGCGCTGCTGCATCGGATCAAGCGGCAGGATCAACGGCTGCCCGTGGTCATGATCACGGCGCATGGGAACATCGACGGCGCGGTCGAGGCGATGAAAGCCGGCGCGGCCGACTTCCTCACGAAGCCGCTCGACTACGTCGCGCTCTTTGCGCTCCTCGAAGCGACGTCCAGTGAGGTACAGCGCCGGCGGGCGAGTCGTTCGCTCGAGGCGCAGCTCGACGAACGCGTGGGCGCCGGCCGCATGGTCGGCCAGAGCCGCGCCATGCGAGAGCTGCAGCGCACCCTCGAATCGCTCGCGTCGAGCGACGCGTCCGCAATCCTCACCGGTGAGAGCGGGACGGGGAAGGAGGTCGCGGCGCGTGCGATTCATGACGCGAGCGCACGCGCGGGGAAACCGTTCATTGCGATCAATGCTGCGGCCATTCCGGAGGGATTGGTCGAGAGCGAAGTGTTCGGTCACGAGCAGGGCGCGTTCACCGGCGCGTCGCGCGCGCGGCCGGGGGTGTTCGAGCTGGCGAACGGCGGCACGCTGTTTCTCGACGAGATCGCGGAAATGCCGATTGCACTGCAGCCCAAATTGCTGCGCGTGCTCGAGGGCGGATCGGCGCGGCGACTCGGCGGCAGCCGCGACATCTCGTTCGACGTGCGCGTGCTCGCGGCGACCAACCGGCCGCCGGCGCAAGCGATTCGCGAAGGCCGGCTGCGTGAAGATTTGTACTACCGGCTCACGGTCTTCGAGTTGACGCTCCCGCCATTGCGAGAGCGAACGGGCGACGTCGCGCTGCTCTCGCAGCATTTCGTGCGCGAGTTCGGCCGCAAGCACCATCTCGACGTCGAGGGCGTGGGCGACGCGGCGCGCGAGCTGCTCGAGACGCACGCGTGGCCCGGTAACGTGCGCGAGTTGCGCAACGTGATCGAGCGGGCCACGATCGTCGCGCGCTCCGGCTGGATCGAGCCGCGCCACCTTCCGCCGTACCTCCAGGCGCTGCGGCACGGCGGTGAACCGACGCTCACCCTGCCGGCGGGCACGACGCTCGCCGAAGCGGAGCGGTTGTTGATTCTGCAAACGCTCGATCGGGTGGGAAACAACAAGGCCGAAGCGGCGCGCCAACTCGGCCTCGACGTGAAGACGATTCGCAACAAGCTGCGCGCGTACGGGCGAGACACATGAGCGTTGCGACGCGGCTGCAGGGCGCCTTCGCGATGTACATCGCGCTGCTCGCGGCGGTGATCGTCTATCACGTGCGAACGATCGAGCGGGCGGTGCAGAGCGGCCACGACCTGACCGAGATCGCGACGCGGCTCCGCGTGTCCGCCACCGACGAGCTGAGTCGCGTTCGGCAGATGGACAGCGACGCGGAGAAGTTTCTCGTCACGCGCGATCGCGGCTACCTCGAGAAATTCCGCGAGGCCGAAGGCGGATTCAGCACCGCGCTTCGCCACCTGGATTCGCTGCCGCTCAGCGCACCGGAACGCGCGGCGCTGTCGCGGCTCACGATCGACTGGGACAGCGTGAGATCGCGCGCGGCGCGGCTCGACGACGTCGAGTTCGCCACCCCCGAAGCGGGCGCCGCGATCGTCTCGCACATGCAGGACGCGCTCGACGAGGCGCGAATCGACAACCAGCAATTGGCTGCCGCCTCGCAGGACGCAATGAGCCGCGAGCTCGCCGCATCGGAGCACTCGGCGCGCTCCGCCGAACGAGTGTCGTGGCTCGCCGCGCTCGGCGCCTTGCTCCTCAGCCTGTCGATGTCCGCCATGCTCGTCCGATCGATCGTCGGGCCGCTCGGCCGTCTCGCGCAGGGCACGCGCGAGGTGTCGGCGGGACGGTTCGCCTATCGGCTCGATGCCAGTGGCAGCGACGAATTCGGACAGGTGGCTCGCGACTTCAACTCGATGACCGAGCGGCTGGACGAGCTCGATCGCATGAAGCGCGATTTCGTCGCCAAGGTGTCGCACGATTTGAAGACGCCGCTCTCGTCGATGCAGGAGACGATCGGCGCAATCCTCGACGGTGTCGCGGGGCCGGTCACGCCAAAGCAGCGTCAGCTGCTGGAGCTGAACCTCGAGAGCGGGCACCGGCTGTTCGCGATGCTCAGCAAGTTGTTGGATCTGTCGCGCATCGAAGCTGGACTCGAGCCGGACTTCCAGATGCTGGACATGAATCAGCTCGTCAAACGTTCGATCGAACGCGCCGAGCGCGCCGGCGCACCGCGAGGCATCGAGCTGTCGTTCGCGGAATCCACCGGACGTGTGTTGCTGCGCGGTGATGCCGACGGGCTGACGCAGGTCGTGGACAACCTGCTGGAGAACGCGGTGAAGTTTTCACCCGCGGGTGGGCATGTGCAGCTGCGGCTCACGCCATGGAAAACGGCCGCGAGCGGTTTGACGCGCGGCCGCGCCGTCGTCCGAGCGGGCCGGCTTCGCGGCAGCGCCGTGCTCATCACCGTGTCCGATGAAGGTCCGGGTGTTCCGGAAGATGAGCGCGAGCGCATATTCAGTCGATTCTATCAAACGGAAGCGGGACGCGCGGCGCACGGCAAAGGAGTCGGGCTCGGCCTCACGATCTGCCGCGAGATCGTGAGTGCGCACGGAGGAGAGATCTGGGTGACCGACAACGAACCGCGGGGCAGCACCTTTTGCGTACTATTGCCTGGAGCGGTGCGGCCGTCGGAAACGCCGGCAGACCCGACGCTCGCGATTGCCAGCCGTCCGATCGCATGACGATCGGTTCGCGATCCACAACCCCCGGGGCGGGCGTGCTCACGCTCGTTCTTTGTTTGGGTCTTGCGGCCTGCGCGCCGCCGCGGTTCGAGCAGTACGTCGACGCGCACCGCTGGTCTGATGCAGCCGAGCTGTTCAGCGCCGATACTTCGCTTCTCCGGAATGATCGGGCCGTGTACGAGGCGGCGAATCTGTTCGGCACGCCCGGGCTATCGACGTTCGACGCGACGCGCGCTCGCGATCTGTATCGGCGACTGCTCGCCAGCTTTCCAACGTCGCGCTATCGGCAGGATGCGTTCGAACGACTGGCCCTGCTCGAGGCGCTGGTGCGCGCACGCGGCGAAGCGACTTCGCAGCAGCAGGCGTTGGAAGCCCAAATCGCGCAACTGACCGCGAGGACTCGGCAACTCCGAGCGGCGCTCGATTCCGCCAACGCATTGGCGGACAGCACGCGCCACGCGGCAGCAAAGCTGGAAGCGGACCTCCGCGAGCGGGACGATCAACTGCGGGCATTGCGCCTCGAGCTCCAGCAGTTGAAGGCGATCGATCTCAAGCCACGCCCGGGGCGGCCGCCAATCTGAGATTGCTGAAGCGCCGCTGGGCGCCTCGATTGAACGGCTCAGCCGCTCACGACCGCTGATCCGATTCGCGCGCGCGCGCCACCAGCGCCGCCAGCTCCTCGTCCGACAGATGCACCCACCCGTCGGGAATCGGGGTGAGCCGGATGCGGGCCGACCGATCCTGCAGTGCCAACCACCCCGATCGCAGCTCGCGAGGAATCACGAGCCGGAACTCCGGTCGTTGCCGGCGATCGTCAGTGCCTCTGGCTTGCGCGCGCCGCTCGAGGTTCATGCGCCGCTCGACCGCGACCGGATGCACCTCCCACGCTTCCCACGCCCGCCCCTCTGAATCCGTGAACCGCCGATACGACATCGCAACCGCACCGCTCTCCCAGTGTGCTGGAGCACAGCAAGGCAAGACGTGCGCCGAACGACAGAACGGGCGCGAATCGTTCCCGTTTCGCGCCCGTCGAAGCACCAGCAGGTGTTTGCAGTTTTCTGATCAGTAGAACGTTACACCGAAGATGACCGGAACGTGGCTGATGCTGTTGAAGCCACTCGCGCCGTTGAGATGGAAGTAGCGCGATTCGACGAAGAGACCGGTGCGTCCGAGCATGTACTCGAGACCGCCGCCCGCATTGTAGCCCCAGGCGTTGTGCCAGCTCTGATCCTGCGTGTCGATCGGCGTGCTGCCGGTCTGATCGATCAGCGTGCGGTAGTGTCCGTACGATAGTCCGCCGATCAGATACGGCGACAAGCGATGCGTGATCGAGCCGACGCGCAACTTCGCGTCCGCATCCGCCGTCCAGATCTCGGGCCGCGTCGTGTACGTACCCGTCGCCGTCGGCGACGTCCACCGGCCGAAGCTTTGGAACTTGCTGTAGCCGACGTCTAAGCGCAGGCCGAGCGGACTGCCGATCGGCTGATACCCGAACGGTACGGTCACGTTGTACCCGACCCGGTTGAGATCGAGATTCGGATCCCCGTTCGTGCCCGGAATACACTCGACCCCGAGCGTGACGTCGTTGCTGCTCGCCCCGTTGGCCGCGAAGGCAGCTCCGGCACCAGCTCCGATGAAGAAGCCCGGAATGCTGCGCGCCACGAGCGGCGGCGGCGGCGGTGGAGGCGGCGGCGGCGGCGCCACGTACACTTCACCCGGCGCAGCGACCGGCGGCGGCGGTGGTGGCGGCGGCGGCGGTGGTGCCGGCGTCACCGTGTCGGGCGGCGCGACTTCGCCCGGGGCCACCTTTACAATTTTGATATGCTGGCTGGACTCAACCCGGCTTACACTGTCGGCTCGTGCGCGACGGAGCGAATCGGCTCGCGTTCCCGTCGTGTCCTGGGCTGCTGCGCTGTGTGCGAAGCTCAGGGTGATTGCCACCGCCAGCCCCACTCCCCACGGCGCTCTGTGCGTATTCGACATGCTCCTCTCTCCTGCGGTGCAGCGTGAAAACGACCTGCGTCGCCAGGCTTCCTACGAAACTTCCGTTCCACGAGGTCGCTACGCGCGCGACGAACCTTCCACAATGCACAAGAACGGCATGGCGCAGTGCGCCATGCCGTTCTCGATCGCATCGCGGCGGAGTTGCAAGCGAGCGCCGCCGTAAGAGAATGCTCGCGGAGCGATTCTACGTTAGAAAGGAAGCTCGTCCAGCTGCGTGCTGGGGTCCGCGCTCGTGGAGTCGCTCGCTTCGACGCGGACGTCGCCGTTCACCGGCGTTGCGGCTGCGCCTCGAGCCGGCCAGATCACACCATCGCACGAACGACTGCGGCACTTGAAGTCTGGTGCTTTCGGGTTGCGCTTCGACAGCCGATTGTCCCACATGCGTCCGCCGCACTTCGGGCACGTCGGCTCGTCGCTCGCCAGCGGTCCCGTCGCCTGCGCGACACTGTCGATCGCATCAGCGGACCCTCCATATTCTGCGCCGGCCATTGCCGAGACCGATTGAACATCGCTCGAGTGCGAGCGCAACGATCTCGCGCGACGTCGAGCGTATGCCGCCGCCGGGTCTTCCAGCGGCTTGGCGTACTTCCCGTCGCCGTCGACCTGTACCCAGTTCTGCTCGTAGGCGTACAACTCGTGCGCGATTCCAAAGCGAACCGCGGCACGCTTGAACGCGTCGGTTGCAGCCTGCTTGTAGTCGCGGCCGGTTCCAACATCCTCGCGAATCACGCCGAGGATCTGGAGCCGAGCCTTGAACGAGCAGCCCGCGTCGTCAGGATCCTCCGACGGCAACGTCGGGAGCAATTCCAGCGTGAGATCCCATTCACCCGGCACTACGCCGTCCAGCCGCTCTCGAACGGTGTTCGCGTCCACGTACGCGACGAACCGCGCGAAGAATTTTCCATCGCGCTCCACGGGCCGGCCGTCCTGCCGCCACGAAATCACGCCAACGTCCAGTGGCGCGGAGAGTTGTGCCCAGATATCTAACGTGTCCGCGCTCGCTTCATGTCGTGCGATCATGCTCTCATCCATCCATTGTGAGTCGGTCCATGTGATCGTGCACTGTCACCGGTGTTTCCGTGCCTTCGAGACTGCCGGACAGTCCCGGCCGTGCTCGCAGTACCAGCCGTGGCGATCGAAGAACACCAGATGCGATCGCGCCGAGCTGCCGTCCACCTGCTCATCGACTCGGTAGAGTCGCTGCACCGAAGTTCCAGGGCCGCACTTTCGCTGCGGATCGAGCTCGCGTACCGTGAACCGCGGTCTGGCTGGAACCTTTGTAACAGCCCCCGCTTTCTTGACTTTCCGCACCGCTACTCCTAAGCTGAGTGACAGACGTAGCATAACTTCGGGGTCTGTTCGGTACAACAAATGTAGCATTTCACGCGGTCAAGAGCAATGGATCTCGAGCCGATTGAGTCGTCGACCGCGGGTTTTCCCGAACTCACCGAGCTCGGCAAACGCCTCGAGATGCTGCGCATCGGACGCGGTCTTTCGAAGCAGCACCTGGCTCGCCATGCGGGTACGTCGCGTCAGCAGCTGTGGCGGGTGATGACCGGCAAATCCGAGCTGACGAGCGCGCTCACGCTGCGGCTCGCCGAGGTGCTGCACGTCGAGGCCGACGAGCTCGCACCGGGCGCCACGTCGGCGCTCGGCGCAACTCGGTTGACGCAGGCCACAACGACGAGAGTGGCGAGCCGTCATGTCGCGCCGCAGCCCAGGTCGGCGCCGCGGAGCTTGCGCGCGTATCTCGACAATCCGCCGGCGATCGCGCGGACCTTGGCGACCATGCCGGCGGGTCGTGACGGGCTGGCGCTCAAGCGCCGATTTCTCGACGTGCTCGAGGACGTGGCGCTCACCAACGGTCGCCCGTTCGGTCCGGACTTTTTTGAACTGCGACGGGGCGTGCTCGCAGGTGAGTTGTAGTCGCGACTGGTACGAAACCGGCGACTGGCTAGCTTTGCCGATATGACCGACGTCGTCGCGCTCGCCGCGGAGCTTTTGACCATTGATTCCTCCACGGGAGCCGAAAGTGGCGTCGTGGATTTCGTCTCGAAGTGGCTCGTCGCGCGGGGATGGAACGTGACGCTGCAGGAAGTCACGCGCGGTCGCGCGAACGTCTGGGCATCGCGGGCCGGCGGCGGCGTCACGCTCTCGACACATCTCGATACCGTTCCGCCATACATCGCCCCACGGCTCGCGGCCGATCGCCTGTTTGGGCGCGGCGCGTGTGACGCCAAAGGCATCGCCGCGGCAATGATGGTCGCCGCGGAGAAGCTTGCCGCGAGTGGCGAGCAGCGCGTCGATCTCCTGCTGGTCGTCGGAGAGGAGAAAGGCTCCGACGGCGCGCGAGCAGCCAACCGGCTCCCGGCCACGAGCCGCTTTCTCGTCAACGGCGAGCCGACGGAGAGCAAGCTGGCGAGCGGCGCCAAGGGATCGCTGCGCGTCATGGTACGTACGCGTGGACGCGCTGCGCACTCTGCCTACCCACACCTTGGCGAGTCGGCCATCACGCCAATGCTCGAGCTGTTGCCGAAGCTGAGTAGTCGCTCACTTCCCACCGACGCGGTTCTCGGTGAAACCACGGTGAACATCGGCACGCTGCGCGCAGGTACCGAAGCGAACATCATTCCGGCGCTCGCCGAAGCCGAGATCATGTTTCGCCTGGTCGGCGACGATGCGCCGGTGCGCGCCGAAGTGGAACGGTGGGCGGACGGGCGTGCCGAGCTCGAATACGGCTCCTACATCCCGGCGCAGCATTTCCACACGATCGAGGGCTTCGACGTTGCGCCGGTGGCGTACACCTCGGACATCCCGCTGC
>JAICKA010000200.1 GCA_025928185.1 Gemmatimonadaceae bacterium | reverse complement strand
GCGACGGCGCTCCCCGACTTCACGCTGCCGTCGCGCCGCGACTCGCAGTATGCGATCTCACTCCGGCAGTGGCGAATCGCCGAGCATTGCGAGCTGGGTCTTGCTCGCATTGACGACCCGGCGCTCATCGGCGCGCTGTACCGCATGTATTGCGATCCCGTCGCACGTGGCGACACCGGACGCGCCGCGTCGTCGGCGGATGTCGAGCGCAATGCGCCGCCGTCGGCGCTCACTCGTGCCGATCTGAGTTGGCGCGCGCTCCTCTTCGCGCGGCCGGAACTGCCCCCACTCGAGCCGCTGCCGCCACGCTCTGCGTTGCTGACAGGGCAGGGCATCGCGGTGTTTCGTCGCGACGACGCACGGACCTACGCGGCCCTCGACTACGGGCACGCCGGCGGCGGTCACGGGCACCCCGACCGATTGAATCTGCTCCTGGCGCGCGACGACACACGCTGGCTCGACGACTTTGGAACGGGATCGTACGTCGATCCCTCGCTGCACTGGTACCGCAGCACTCTTGCCCACAACGCCCCGCTCGTCGACGGGCACTCTCAAGCGCCCGCCGACGGATGGTTGCTCGCCTACGACGAACGCGGCGCCGCCGGCTGGATCCGCGCCGGCGTGCAGGACGCATCCACCGGCACGCGGCTTCAAAGAACTCTGATCGTCATGCCGGGCTATCTGATCGATCTGCTGGAGTGGAAGGCGGATCGAATCGTCACCGTGGATCTGCCGCTGCACGCCGATATTGCCCTTGCCGACGCCGGTCCAGTGCGGACGGAACGTCTCATTGGAGGCACCGGCACCGAAGACGGCTTCGCTTTCCTCGAGGACCCAGCGGTGCAACGCGTGGCGAGCGGCCAAATCGTTCATGGCGTCGCGACGGGCGCGGCTGAAGATCTTCGCCTGTGGTCGATCAGCGATGCCGACGCAGAGTGGTGGCGAGCCACGGCGCCTGGCGCGCCAGGACATGGAGCGGGGACCTTTCGCATCGTGCGCGCGCGCGGCGCGATCGGGGTGCATCGCACCGTCCTCGACTGGTCGTGCACGGTCGCGTCGGTCGAGCTGGGCGACGCCATTCGCGTGATGCTGCACGACGGAACCACGCACGTACACCGGCCGGCGGAACACGGCTGGACGATCGAGCTGCTCGCTGGTACGGCGCGCAGCAGCATCGATCTCGTTGGCGCGGTCGGCGGAGGCGCGCCGCCTGATATGCGCGTCGCGACCCGCGAACAGGGCGTAGCAGCACACTCCGCCGAAGGGCCAGCGATCAGAGTTCCATCATCGCCCCGCTCGGTGCGGATCGAGCTCGGAGAAGCGCACTATCGGCGCTCCGAACAGACGTGGCGCGATGCCGGCCAACCCGCGGCGCGGATCGAGATCAGCGCCCGACCGGATGCGACGACGATCGTGATCACCGTGGAGCGCAGCGAGCTGGCCTTCGCGGCCGCCGACGCGGTCAACCCGTACGACAACGAGCTGCCGGACGTCAACGGCGACGGCGTGCAGCTCTACGTGCAAGCCCGGGACGGACTCGCCTGCTGGATGCTCGTTCCGGAAATCAGCGGCGAGCGGGTTCGCGTGCGCCCCATCGAGGGCGGTTCGCTCGAACGGCCACTCGTGGCTCGGTGGGAGCATGTCGAGAGCGGCTATCGATTGTTCGTCGAGCTGCCGGGTCCCCGGCCGATGGCGCTCGATGTGCTGGTCAACGAAATGCCTCGGTCGCGCGAGCGGCGGCGCGGACAGCTCGTGCTCAGCGGCGCCGCCGGCGAGTTCGTCTATCTTCGTGGCGATCGCCACGATGCCGACCGTCTCCTGCCTCTGCGCTACGAGGATGACTGACTCACTACTCTCTTCCGTCGTTGTCGTGATGTACGAGCCGCAGGATCCTGTGAACATCGCGGCAACGGTGCGGGCGATGAAGAACATGGGGATCGCGCGCCTGCGCCTCGTGCGCCCGGTTGCCTACGACATCGTTCGCCTGGAGGGCATTGCGCATGCGACGATGGACGTGATCGAGCGCATCGAACATTTCGATTCGTTCGATGCGGCCGTCGCCGATTGCGTGCGCGTCGTTGGCTTCACGGCGCGGCGTCGTGCGGCAAAGCTGCGCGTGATCGATCCCAAGTTGGCGGCGGCGGAATTGCTCGCCGCCGCGGCCGACGGCCCGGTGGCGCTCGCGTTCGGCCGCGAGGACAGCGGTCTCCCGAACGACATTCTCGATCGCGTGCACGCCGCCGTCACCATTCCGACGACGAATCACGCGTCGCTCAATCTCGCGCAGGCGGCGCTGATCGGCTTCTACGAGCTGCACCTCGCGGCAAACGACGCGACGCGTACCATCGCACCGCCGCGCAAGGACGCGCCGCCGCCGACGAACGAGCAGTTCGAGCAGTTCTTTGCCGATGCGGAGCGTTCGCTGAGCTCGATCGAATTCTTCAAGACCCGCTTTTCCGAGCACATCATGCGCACCGTCCGCTCGCTGACGTTTCGTGCGGCGCCGAACGCACGCGAGTTGTCGCTTATGCGGGCCATGGCGTTCGAGGTGGTCAACTTCGTCACGCGCGAACGCGGCAACAACCGGCGGGGTTGACGGAACGTTCGGGCAGAATCTTCTTCCGCACATGCCATTTCGCCGCTTTTTCGATCGCGGCTCCAAAGAGGCGCCGCCGGACGTCACGGCCGACGTCGAGGCGAGCGTCGACGCGCCCGACGAGGAGATCAGCGACGAGGACGCCGAGGCGTTCGACGCAGACGCCGTTGAAGCCGAGGAAGCTGGTGCCGCCGATTGGCGCGCGCGTGCGCGTGCGGTGCTGCCGACGGGCGCCTCCACCGGCAGCAAGCGCGCCGAAGCGCTCTACGGCTCGCCGGACGCGATTGGCCCGACGCATTTCACGCAAGCCGTCGGTTGCCGCATCATCGACACGAGCGGCCACGAGCTGATCGACTGCACGATGGCGCTCGGCGCGGTGGCGCTTGGATATGCCGAACCGAACGTGACGCGCGCCGTGATCGACGTCGTCTCCACCGGCCACGTGTCCGGCCTGTCGAGCGTGTTCGAAGTCGACGTCGCCGAACGGCTGTGCGGCGTGATCCCGTGCGCCGACCGCGTACAGTTTCTCAAATCCGGCGCGGAAGCGATGTCCGCCGCCGTCCGCATTGCGCGCACCTACACGGCGCGCGATCTCGTGATCGCCAGCGGCTATTTCGGCTGGTCCGATTGGTGTTCGGACGACGTGGCAGGCGTTCCGGAGGGAACGCGCCGCGCGCTGCAACGCGTGCCGTACGACGACGTGCCGGCGCTGGAGCGTGCGGTGAGCGACGCGGGCGCACAGCTCGCCGCGATCGTCATCGAGCCGGTCGTCGAACGACTGCCGTCGATCGAATGGATCACGCGAGCGCGCGAGCTGGCCACCGCGGCCGGCGCCGTGCTCGTGTTCGACGAGATCAAGACGGGATTCCGCCTGCGAACCGGTGGTTACCAGGCGTACGCCGAGATCGTGCCGGACCTCGCCGCCTTTGGCAAAGCCATGGCGAACGGATATCCGCTCGCCGCCGTCGTGGGCGATCGCGATGTGATGGATGCCGCGCGCAACACCTGGATCTCGTCGACGCTCGCAAGCGACGCCGCGTCATTGGCCGCGGCTGCCGCGGTATTGAGTTGGCACGACTCCGCCGACATCTGCGAATCGCTGTGGGCGATCGGCGCCGATCTGCGCCGCGCCGTTACCTCGGCGATCGAAGCGAGCGGCATCGGCGGCGTCACGGTGGACGGACTCGATCCGATGTGGATG
>JAICKA010000206.1 GCA_025928185.1 Gemmatimonadaceae bacterium | reverse complement strand
GACGCGCATGCGTTCGACCCTTTGCATTGTGGCGATGGTGCCGGCGTTGGCCGGCGCCCAGGTGCCGCGCGCGATCGCGACCGATCCGCCGCACGACGCCAGGCATCCGGCCCGCATGGCGGTGCTGCACATTCCGTCCGGCGGCGTGAAGATCAACGGCGTCGCGTATCTCGCCGCCGGCGCCGGCGTTCATCCTACCTTCGTGCTGTTGCATGGGCTGCCGGGCAACGAGAAGAATCTCGATCTCGCCCAGGCCGTGCGCCGCGACGGCTGGAACGCGATCACGTTCAACTTCCGCGGCTCGTGGGGCAGCCCCGGCGTGTTTCGCTTCTCACAAACGCTCGAGGATGCCAACGCCGTTCTCGCATTCGTGCGAAATCCCTTGAACGCAAAGTCGCTCGGCATCGATACGACGCGGATCGTGCTCGCGGGCCACAGCATGGGCGGCTGGGTCACCGTGCTCACCGCGTCGCACGATCACCGGCTCGCGGGTGCCGTGCTCATATCGGCCGCGGACATGGGAGCGCTGGCGTCGCGAAAGCCCCCCGCCGTCACGAAAGGAATGGCGAACAACATGGAGTCGCTCGCCGGCGTCACGCCGCAATCCATGGCGAATGAGATCCTCGCCGATGGCGCTCGATGGGCGTTCACGAACGCGTACGCCGGACTCGCGTCGACGCCGCTGCTGGTCATCACGTCGAACGACGGCTTCGCGCCGTCGAACGATTCACTGGTCGCCGCGCTGCACCGGCTCGGCAATCGCCGTGTTGCGTCGGTCCACTTTCCGACCGATCACTCATACTCGGATCAGCGGATCGCGCTGGAGAGCGCGGTGCTGCGCTGGCTGGAAGGCCTGCCGAAATAGGCGCGCGGCGCCGGCGTGCTACGGTACCGCGTTCGCGCCGGCCACGCGCTTGACCAGATCGACCATCATTGCCGTGCCTTTGCGAATGTTCTCGATCGACAGCCGCTCGTCGTTGCCGTGCACCCCGCTTTCGTCGGCCACCGGAATGAGAATCGGCGCGAAGCCGTAGCTCGCGACGCCCAGGTCGCGAAACCAGTGGCTGTCGGTAAAGCCGGTCGAGACGGCCGGTGCGATGCTGGCGTTCGGATAATTCTCATGAATTTCGTCGACCATCGCGCGGTAGAGCGGGGAGTCGGTCGACGACACGGCCGCGGAGAAGCCGATGATCGTCCGGATCTTGATCGCCGGATCGTTGATGGCCGCGGCGAGCTCCTTCAGGAACGCGTCGTGGTTCTGATCGGGTAACAGCCGGCAGTCGATCTGCGCCGACGCCTCCGGCGGAATGACGTTGATCTTGTTGCTCGCCTGGAGCATGGTGATCGAGCAGGTGTTGCGCAGCAGTCCGGCCACATCGGGATGCTCGATCTGGAGCTCCATGAGCGTGTTGTGATCGGCGATGAGCTGCTGCGGGTCGGCGAAACCGGCGCGCCATTTGTCCGACATGGCGGGGGCGATCGCCTGGAGATAAGTCGCGACGGCCGGCACGACGCGCGGCGCGAACTCGTACGTCTGCAACCGGTGTAGCGCGCGGATGAGACGATTCACGGCGGACGCCGGCCCCGGCGTCGAGCCGTGGCCGGGCTTGCCCGTCGCCGTGAGCTCGAGCCAGAGCGGCGTCTTCTGCGTGACCTCGATCGAGAACTGCGCACGACCGTCCGGCTCGAGATCGCCGCCGCCACCCTCGTTCAGCAACAGGCCGGCGCCCTTGAAGGCCTCGGGGTGATGCGACACGACCCACCCCGCGCCGTACTCGCCGCCCGCCTCCTCGTCCGCCGTCGCCATGAAGATGACGTCGCGATCGAGCGGCACGTGTGCCCGATGGAGCGCGAGAAATGCCTCGAGCTCCATGATGCCGAGTGTTTTCGTATCGAGCGCGCCGCGGCCATAGATGATGCTGTCCTTCGTGGTCGCGGCGAATGGATCGGTGCTCCAGTACTTCGCGTCGGCCGGAACGACGTCCATGTGATGCAGCAGCACGAGCGCGGGCTTGCTGCCGTTCCCCTCGAGGCGCGCCCAGATGTTGCCGCGCCCCGGCGCGGACGACGCCGTGTCGAACGGAATACCTTCCTGCTGCAAGATGTGCGCGAACCACTGCATCGTCGCGGCTTCGTTGCCGGGCGGATTCGTCGTATTGATGCGGAGATACTCGCGTGTGCGCTGGACCGCTTCGGTTTGGAGGGCGGCGGTGGAAGTCGCCGGCCGCTGGGCGGCAGCGGCGACCGGCATTGCGGACACGGAGAGGATGATCGCGGCTCGGAAGGCGCTGGCGCGGCGAGGCATGACGGAAGAGGGATCGAAGTTGCGAATATTCTGGCGCTTCCGCGGTCCAAGTGCCATATCCGGACGAGATGGTTGAGTCGAATCCACCCGAGATCGCATCCCACCGCGCCTTTCTTGCACCGGACCCGGCCGCCGTTGCCGCGTGGTGTCATGAGCGACTGACGCCGGGCGCTGTGTTCGTCGCGCCATCATCGGCGGCGCGCCGACGCGTACTCCGCGCGCTGGCCGAGTCCAATGGTGTCGTCGTCGACGTCGTGATCACCACACCCGGCCGGCTGCTCTCGCTCCTCGAGGCGCGCGCCGGGTTGGCGGCGGCTCGCAGCATGCCCGATGCGATCGAACGGCTCGTCGTCAACGAATGCGCACGGGAAGCCGGCGTGCCGCTGTTCGACGGCGAGCGCGCACCCGCCGGCGCGACTCACGCAGTCTCGTCGCTCGCAACGTCGCTCCGCATGAATGATGTCACACCGGAGCACTACCGCGCCGCGGGCGGCGACGTCCGCGCCGCCGATGCGTGCGCGCGCTTCGAGCGCCGCCGCGCCGAGCTCGGCTTCGTCGACGACGCGGATCGCATTCGGCGGCTGATCGAGGTCGGCGTGCCGCCGCTGCCGCTGATTGTTCAAGAGCTCTCATTCCCGGACAGGCTGCGCCTGGATCTGTGGCTCGCGCTCGTCGAGGCCGCGCCGTCGGCGGCCATCGGGCTCACCGATTTCGGCGATGCCGGACCGTGCGCGACGATCGTGTCGCGCCTGGTGGAAGCTGGCTTCTCGGTCGAGCGGAACGCCGCGCCCGTTCCCGCCGTTGATCCGCGCGCGGTCGGCGGCGTCGGACCATTCGACGAGACGGACCTCGTTGCCCGCGAGATGCTGGCCCTGCTGCGCGGCGCGTCGCACGCCGACAGCGCACCAGTCCCGGCATCGGCGATCCTCGGGGTCGCGCCAAATCAATCGTACCTGCAGCTGCTGCACCGCGCCTGTACCGCCGTCGGCGTGCCGGTCGCGAGTCCGCGGCGCGTGAGCGTACTCGATGTGCCGCTCGGGCGCACGTTGATCGACACCATGCGCCTGCTCGCCGATCCGGATCAGGACACGCCCGACCGCGGCCTCGCCCTTCTCTCCGCGCCGTACTTCGGCTGCTCGCTGGCTGAGCACGACGAGCTCGCGCGCGGGCTCGTGCTTCGAGGACTCGGGTCGCTGCGGAGCTGGCGCCGCGTATCGCCCACGAGTCGCAACAAGGCGTTCCGCAAGTTTGCCGACGGAGTGGCGTCGCTCGCG
>JAICKA010000028.1 GCA_025928185.1 Gemmatimonadaceae bacterium | reverse complement strand
TGATTTGCCGACGTTCGGCGCGCCGGCGAGAACGACGAGTGCCCCTTCGCGAACCAGCTCGCCGGCGCGAGCGGTGGCCAACAGCTGCTCGAGCGCGGCGATCGTCGCGTCTGCGCTCGAACGAATTCGCCCAGGCGCCACAGGCCCATCGTCTTCCTCGGGAAAATCGATGTCGTAAGCGATCAGCGCCTCGAGACCGATCACCGAGTCGCGCAACGCCATGATTCGCCGCGTGAGGCCGCCATCGAGCTGTTGCATTGCGGCCCGCTGCGCGGCTCCGGATCGCGCATCCACCAGGTCGCCGACGGCCTCGGCCTGAAGAATGTCGAGCTTGCCATTGAGCACCGCGCGCCGCGTGAACTCGCCCGGTAGCGCGAGGCGCGCGCCCTTGGCAACGAGCGCGGCGAGTACGGTCGTCGGTACGACGAGACCGCCGTGCGTGGTGATTTCGACGGCATCTTCGCCCGTGAACGACGCCGGCGCGTCGTAACGCACGAGCACCGCCTGATCGAGCTCGGTTCCATCGCCGCTTCGAATCGTCGTCAGCGTCGAGACTCGGGCCGCATCCGGCCAGCGTTCGGCGACGGCCCGGGCGATGTCGTGGGCTCGCGGACCAGAGAGGCGAAGAACGGCCAGCGCACCGCGGCCCGGCACCGTCGCCGCGGCGGCAATGGTATCAGAGAACTCGAATGGACCGGTGCCAGCGCCGGCGGTCATCGCTCGGCGCCGGCGTTCGCCTCGTTCGCCGGAAGCTCCAGCGACTCTCCGGGTTCGATGATGCGCACCGCGGCCTTGAGATGGTGCGACTCGAGCCGCTTGCGAAGCCGGTTGATCGCATCGTGCGCCGTCGCGGTCACATGCCGGAACGTGCCCCAGTGGTATGGCACCAGCACCCGCGCCCGCAGCCGCTCGAAGAGGACGAGCGCATCTTCGTGCGTCAGGTGGCCGCGGCGAAAACCGGGCTTCCACCGCGGCGCGTATCCAATCGGCAGCAGCGCGAGATCGAGCTCGCGCCCCGCGTTCCACAGGACTCGCTCGACGAGATGATGCGTGTCGCCGACGAGCGCGGTGTCGCCGGCGAAAAAGATCGTTTCGCCGCCATCGATCAGGTACATGTTGGCGTCGCTGCGCCAGCGGTCGAAGCCGTAGCGATTGCCGCGATGCGTTGCGCTCGCCGCGTGGATCACCAGCCGCCCCACGGCCGCCGATTCTCCGGGGGCGAGCGGCCGGGCGTGATCGTAGCCGAGCCGTTGCAGCCAACGCGCGATCACCGGCGGCGCAAACAGCGGCACCGAATGGGGCAGGCGTTCGATCGAGTCGAAGGAGAGATGGTCGGCGTGCGCATGCGTCAACAGGATCGCATCGAGCGCCGGCAGCGCATCGAGCGCGACGCCCGGGGGCGACACGCGCGGCAGGATCCGGCCCAGCCGCGGATCGAAGTTCGGATCCGTCAGAATGCGGGCGCCGCCCAGCTCGAGCAGCAACGTGGCGTGGCCGATGTAGGTGATGCGCATGACCTCGCGAGCCCCCGTCGAGCTACGTTTGCTTCGCCGACAGCGATGGTGGCGGCAGCCCGGCCTTCGCACGGGCGCGCGACAATGTCCACTGTTGTGGCAGCGCCGCGATGTTCTGCACGGCGTAATACAGATTCAGCCCCGACGCAAAGTTGAGGAACATGACGGTGAACAGCACCGGCATCATGTAGCTCATCATCTTCGCCTGCGGGTTCGACGGCCCGGCGCGGAGTCCCATCCACGACAGCGCGAACATCGATGCGCCCATCACCAGCGGAATGATGTAATACGGATCGCGCAACGAGAGATCCGGAAGCCACAGGAACGGCACACCGCGGAATTCGATGGTGTTCTGCAGCACGAAGTACAGCGCGTACAGCAAGGGCATCGGGAGCAGCATCGGCAGGCAGCCCAGCATTGGACTCAGTGGACTCATGCCGTGCGCCTGATAGATCTTCATCAGGGCTTCGCGCTGCTTGTCGGGCTCGTTCTTGTATTTCTTCTGAACTTCGCTCAACTCCGGCTGCAGACGCTGCATCTGGATGCTCGTGTGCATCGACTTCTGATACAACGGCCACAGCAGGATACGGATGCCGATGCCGAAGATCACCAGCACCCAGCCGTAACTCAGATTGAGCGTCCCCTTCATCCACAGCAGCACGCGCAGCATGATCGTGGCGAATGGCTGCACCACCGGGTGCAGCAGACCCGCATACTGATCGACGTTCTCGAGCCCATTGCCGAACTTCAGCAGTCGCGCGAACGACTGTGGCCCGACGTAGAGATCGAACGCGAACGTCCCATTCACGAGCGGCTCGGCCGTTACGGCCGACGCGGAACGCGTGATCTTGCCGACGCGCGTGCCGCCGCGCATGGCGATGCCATGGAAGATGGCACCGGTGTCGGTGCCAACGGGTTTCATGAGCGCGACGAGCCAATACTTGCTGCGCGCGCTCGCCCACTGCAGCGACGACGTGTCGGTCCGAACCGCCGTGCTGTCCAGCTTCGAGAAGGGTACGCTGATCACGTCGCGATGCGGCGCGTGATAGACGTACGCCAGGTGCCGCAAATCGTCGACCGTGTCCGCCTCGGACGATCGAAGCGCGTTCGGCAGCTCGATCAGCAGCGACGATCCGCTCGGCGCGTTCGCGACGCTCCCGCGAATGTGCATGACGTAGCCGTCGGCAGACGGCTCGTACCGAATGGCGATCGCCGGCGACGCAGACGTGAGCTCGAGGCCGGAGCCCGCCGGCTTCGTCGTGAACGCAACCGTGTCGAGCGAGATCGTGTCGGCGCCGAGGGCAACGCGGAAGTGAAGCAGCGGGCCTTGCGGCTGCGCGATCACCATCGGGCCGTTGTGGCCACCGCGAAGATCCTGATATTCGGGCAATGTCACACGCGACGGCGCTGCGCCAGGGCTGACGATCGTGTACGTCGCGGCGCGCGTCGTGAGGACGGTTGAATCCGTGGCGACGACCGGCGTTGGGAGCGGCGCGGGTGCAGTCGGCGATGCAGCGGCTGCCGGCGCTATCGGCGCCGGCGCGGTTGCCGCGGGTCGTGCGGAGTCCACTCGTGCCGAGGAGGTTGCGCCGGTCGGTGACGCAGCGCCCCGCCCCGCGACGCTGTCGGCGAGCGTGCTATCCACTGAGCGCGTCACCGGTCGTGGACCGTGAAACACCAGCGGTGTGCCGACGAGCACGATCGCTACGAGGACGAGCGCGAGAAGAGTACGTCTATCCATTCAGTCGAACGTGATGACTAGGGAACAGGATCGTAGCCGCCAGGCCGAAACGGATGGCAGCGGGCAAGCCGGCGCACGGCCAACCAGCTGCCGCGAAGAGCGCCGTGACGCTCGAGGGCTTCGATGGCGTAAGCGGAGCAGCTTGGATAATAACGGCACGAGGCCGGCAGGAGCGGTGAAAGCGATACCTGATAGCCTCGCACCAACAGTACGAGCACGGTCTTCATGACGATTCACACACGGTTCACCCGACCGCCTCGTCGCCGGTCAGTCGGATACGAATCGCCAGAACATCCTGGCGGAGTCCGTCGAAGGTGGCGCGGTAGGCCTCACCACGCGCGCGAATTGCGAGGTCGAGCGGCGGTTGCGACCCGAGCGCCGGCAGCAGCTCGGTGCGAACCAGCTCTCGAAGGCGGCGCTTGAGACGATTGCGGTCCACGGCGGTGTGGTGGTGGCGCGGTACGACAATGCCGATGCGCGCATGAACGAGAGGGGAAGCGATGACCCGGACGTCGAGATGTTCGGTCCGGATTCGCTTCCCCTCTCGAATGACGGTCTGTAACTCGACGCTCCGCGTCAATCTGTGTCGACGCGGAAATCCAAATCCGTCGTTATGCGCCTGCGTATTTGTCCGGGAGCTGGACGGTGAGCCGATTACGTCCCTTCTTGCGCCGGCGACTGAGCACTGCGCGTCCCCACTTGGTTTCCATGCGCGCGCGAAACCCATGGGTCTTGATGCGGCGCTTGTTCCGGGGACGATAGGTGGGCTTACCCATGGACGACTCCAAATGACGGTGCGAACGACACTTCGGTGCAGACCGGTAAAGCTATTTGAGGCATGCGAGTCGGGCAAGAGTTTGGTCCGTGGTCCGTCGTCCGTCGTGTCGCGCGCGGTGAGTGTGGTGCGCCGAATCGGGTTGGACTGAGTCGGGGACGCGGACGAGGGCGGAAACCAGAAGGGCGACGAGGCGCGGATTTGGACCAGGCGCACCGAATCCAGCGCGCCGCACCCCAAAAGCATTGGGGTTTTCATCCGTTCAATCCGTTCCCTCCGTGTCATCCATGTTCACCCTGTTGGGACCTGCGTGACGTAATCGCCGGTCTCCCCCGCTCGCGTCCAAAAGGCAATCCAACCCAATTCGGCGCACCAGACTCAACCAGCGCGCCACCGCGCACGACGGAGCATGGACGCGGCGACTAGACTTTTCCACACGGGCGTCCTAGCTTCGCTCCCCCGCCCTCGCTTTCTCGTTCTCTCGACATGACGCTGACCGCCCACGAAGCCTGGAGTCGTTTGCTCGATCGTGCCCGCCACGAGCTGCCCGAGCAAACCTTCAAGACGTGGCTCGAGCCAACCGAAGCGCTGTCGCTGAACGACGGAACGATCTACGTCGGAGCGCCCGATCAATTCGCCGCCGACTGGAACGAATCCAAGCACGCGGATCTCCTCGCCGGCCTCGCCCCGGTCGCCCTGGGCCACCCGATCAACGTGGTCTTCAAGGTCACCGAGGAGCGGCGCACTCGGCAACAAATGGACTTTTTTGTCGTCGAGCCGACGACGGCAAAGCCGAAGCAGGTGCCGCAGAATGGCGCCACCATGTCGCCGCCATTGAGTGATCGATACACGTTCGATTACTTCGTGATCGGCAAGTCGAACGAGCTCGCGGCCGCCGCCGCCCACGCCGCCGCCCAGGCTCCCGGCAAAGTCTACAACCCACTCTTCATCTACGGCGACACCGGGCTCGGCAAGACTCATCTGATGCAGGCGATTGCGCACGAGATCGTCGAGCGAAAGCCCGATACACGAATCACCTTCATCGGCACCGAGCAGTTCACGAACGAATTCGTGTCCGCCATCCAGAATCGCACGATGCCGGATTTCCGTCGCCGGTACCGCGAGACCGACCTCCTGCTCGTCGACGACGTGCATTTCCTGAAGGGCAAGGAAGGTTTTCAGGAGGAGTTCTTTCACACGTTTAATGCGCTCTACGAGGGCGGTCGCCAGATCGTGCTCACCAGCGATCGGCCGCCCTCCGAGATCGCCGGCCTCGAAGCGCGCCTGGTCTCACGCTTCCAGTGGGGCATGGTGGCCGACGTCGAGCTGCCGGACCTCGAGCATCGCATCGCCATCCTGCGTCAGAAGGCGCACGTCGACCACCTCGAGCTCACCATCCCCGAGGACGTGGTCCGGTTCATCGCCGAAAATGTGCGTTCGAGTGTGCGCGAGCTCGAGGGATCGATCATCAAGCTGCTCGCTTATGCCTCGCTCAAGCATCGCGAGATCACCGTCGACGTCGCGCGCGATGCGCTCCGCGACAAGCTCAAACCGGCCGACGGATCGCCGTCGGGCGCACCCGCGCTCAACACCTTCGTGATTCAGCAGACGGTCGCGAAAGAGTGGGGCGTGACGACCGATGGCCTGCGCTCCAAGACTCGCACGAAGAACCTCACTGTGCCGCGCCAGGTCGCGATGTTCATGATGCGCGAGCTGCTCGGCATGCAGCTCGTCGAAATCGGGAGTGCCTTCGGCGGTCGTGATCACTCCACCGTGATTCACAGCCTCGAGCGCGTTGCGGCCATGATCAAGGAGGAGCCGTCGTTCGCGCAGCGGATTGGAAAGATTCAGGCGGCGTTGGAAAGCTTGCGGAATTGAACACCGGCTCCACGCATTTCCACACCCTATCCAGTAGATTGCCGCCGACGTCGGTCCGTTACCTGAACAACTTTTGTTGCTCACACGTATTCCACAGCAGGTGCTATGGTTGAACCGCTTGAGACAATGTAACTTCCAGCGGTTTTCCACCTGCCCACAGTCTCTACTACCGCTACTAGTTAATTGCTCTATAAAGAGCATTAGTACCGGTGCGATGTTTTGCACAACACAGGAGCCGTGATGCGGTTTACGATCTCCCGGGAAAAATTGCAGGAAGGTCTTGCCGCGGTTACCGCGAGCATACCGGCGAAGACGACGCTGCCGGTGCTCGCGAACATCCTGGTCGAGGCAACAGACAAGGGAATCCGGCTCTCGGGCACGGACCTCGACATCGCAGTAACGACCGAAGTCCCAGCGGACGTCGAAACGCCGGGTGCCATCACGATTCCGGCCAAGAAGCTGAGCGAAATTGCCCGCGAGCTCCCGCCCGCTCCGGTGCGGATTGCCGCCGCCGGCGAACAGCGCGTCACGCTCGACTGCGGGCGGTCGCATTTCAAGATCCTCGGACTCCCGCGCGACGAGTTTCCCGCCTTCCCGAACGTCCGGTTCGCCGAGAGCTGGCGGATTCGCTCCGGCGATCTCCAGAAGCTGATCGAGCACACGGCGTTCGCGGTGTCGAACGAGGAAAGCCGACCCATTCTCAACGGCGTTCTCTGGGAGCTCAAGCCGGAGCTCATGCGCATGGTGGCCACGAATGGTCACCGGCTCGCTAAGATGGAGATGCCGATCAAGTCCGGCGGCGCACCGGCGAGCGACCTGATCGTGCCGCCCAAGGCGCTCGAGCAGATTCGTCGCCTGTTTCCCGCCGACGAGGAGCTCGAGATCGCCCGCGGGGAGAATCATCTGGGCTTCCGCTCGCCGTTCACGGCCGTCTACACGCGCCTGATCGAGGGGCCGTATCCGCCATATCCGGAGGTCATTCCGAAGGACAACAATCGCGTAGCGATCGCCGACCGGACCGCGCTCACCAGCGCACTTCGCCGCATGACGATCATCGCGTCGGACCAGACGCACCGCGTTCGATTGTCCTTCAATTCAGGAATGCTCAAGTTGAGCGTGCAGACGCCCGATCTGGGTGAAGCGACCGACGAGCTGGCGATCCGCTACACGGGCGACGTGCTCGACATCGGCTTCAACGCGAATTATCTGCTCGAGATCCTGCGATACATCCCGACCGACGAGGTGCGCCTGACCTTCAAGGCGCCCGAGCGCGCGGCCACCGTCGAACCGGAAGGGTGGGCGGACCCCGCTTCGTACCTCTGCCTGGTGATGCCGCTCCGGCTACTGGACTGATTCCAGCAGGGAAGCGGTCGCAGTCGATTACCCGCGAACCATCGGCCAATGCGAACGCGGGCCCGGAGCGCTAGCTCCGGAACCCGCGTTCGGTGGTGGAACGGCTCGCCAGCCTGTAAGCCGGGTTCTGTGAGGCGATGTTCTGCCCCGGCAGTCATTCCTCTCGGAGCGTAGTCGCCTACGCCCTCCAGCAGCCTACCCGCAGCGTCTTGATCGAGGTGGGCGCCTCTCGCTGCTTATTTGGCCTTGCTCCCGCTGGGGTTTACCCTGCCGCGCCTGTTACCAGACGCGCGGTGAGCTCTTACCTCACCTTTTCACCCTTGCCCGATCCGAAGATCGTCGGCGGTGTGTTTTCTGTGGCACTGTCCGTCGCCTCCGGCCGAAGCCGTCGGCGCCCAGGAGTTACCTGGCAGCGCGCCCAATGGAGCCCGGACTTTCCTCGAATGCACTCCGAAGAGCCACATTCGCGACTGCCCGGCTGACGAACCGCCCCGAAATATAGGGGCCAATGCTGCACTCGTGACGCTCTCGTGACGCACCCTGTGTAGTGTTGTCGCCCGCTGCCGCCGACGTCGGCGACCGCGTCCGTCAATTCCATTACGCACGAGGTACGTATGTCACCGCGTCCCATGCAGCACACCCAACCGCTTCCCGTCGCGACGATGCTCACGCCGCGTGAGCGCGAGGGCGTCGACGCCGCCGGCGTCGGATCGTACTACACCTATCACCGAGACTCGGTCGCGGAGCTGTTCGACGACTTGAAAGCTGCTCGAGCGACCGCCGTCATGATCTCCGTCGCTCGATGCGAAGAAGGCGGTCACCAGGCTGTCGCCGAGCTGGTTCGTGAGTTTCCCGCGGTCCCCACTATCGCGGTCGTATCGCAATCTCATTCCGGCTTGCTCCAGGCGGTGCTCTCGATGGGGTCCACTGGCGTGCGCCAGGTCGTCGACATCCGCGAGCCGAAAGGCTGGGACGAGCTGCGAACGTATCTGCTCAAAACGCGCAGCGACGAGCTGCAACGCCGCATTCTCACTCAGCTCGCGATCGATCTTGCCGGCGCCACGCCCGATTGCATGCGGTTCTTCCAGGAAATGTTTCTCGCGCCGCCCACCGTTCGGACGGTGCGGGCGTTCGCAGCACGGCTGGACGTACTTCCCAATACTCTCATGAGTCGATTCTTCCGGGCTCGGCTGCCGGCGCCGAAGCAGTACCTGGCGATCGCGCGCCACGTTCGCTGCGCGCGCCTGTTCGAGAACCGCGGCTTCTCGGTCGCCAACGTTTCCGACCACCTCGACTATTCGTCGCCGCAGAGCTTCGGAAGACACGTGGTCATTCACATGGGAATGACCGCCGTGGAGTTCCGTGAACGATTCGATGGCGAGGTCATGTTCCAGCATTTCCGCGAGAGGCTGATCACACCGTACCTCGCGGAATTGAAGCGGCTGCGCCCGCTCACACCTTCGTTGGGGACGACGTATGCCGCAAGCCTTCGTCGCTGAACGCCCTCGGTTGCATCTGGCAGAGTTGCTGCATTGTACGACTCTGTCCGCACGCAGTACTCACGAAACGATCACGCCATCCCGCAGGCAAAGCAGCGATCCGATGTTCAAGGCTTCCGACGACGATGAACGGCGCGTGCTCGACGAGTGGACGCACAGCCGGAGCCGCGGAGGCGAGCCGGCGCGCGACCGTGGTGCGCTCGTGACCGCGCTGCTTCGCGCACTCGCGCCGTCGGCGTGCGGAGTGGTTCAGATGGGAGCCGCGGCAGCGGTCTTTGGCGCAGCGCAAGCCGCACAAGGCACCCCGCTCGCCGAGCTCGTCGCGAATCTCGATCGCCTGGAAGCGGCGCTGCTCTCCGCGCTCGTCGAGCCCGGCCGTGCGGGGGGCTCGACATCCGCCGGCTCGCATACGTCTGCACAACAGGTGCACGACCGCTGCAGCGTTGCGCGCAGCGCGGCGATCGCCGCCTACGGGCAAACGATCGCCGAGCGTGCGCGCTCGCGGGCGCGGAGCGCGCGGCACGACATCGTGAATGCCATTGGAGCGGTGCGCAATTCAATGCTGATCATGGATGACGAGCTCGCCGGAAGCAAACGAGTGAGGCTTCGCATGATCGCGCGTCGCAACTCGCGCCGGTCCGAGGCGCTGGTCCGATCATACTTCGCTGATGACTCGGTGTTGACGGGCGCCGTCGGCTGGGCGGACGTCGAGCCTGACCGCAACCCGACTCGCCAAGACTCGAGCAGCGAGTCACCCAACGGCGCGATGATGGATGTTGCGGCGGCTCTTGCGATCGCGAGTATACTCGAACGCGCCGGCGCGAAGTCGACAAGCTCGTCCGGCGTGATGGAGGTCGTGCAGCCAGCCGATTCTCCGCGCTGGCGAGCGGACGCACTGGCTGCTTTTCAGGCTCTCGCGACCACGCTCGGCGTCCAGTTCGAACATGACGCAGAGAGCGGAGCGTTTCGTTTCCGGCTCCCGCTAGTTGCCAGACATTCTCGCGACGATCTCGGCAGCTCGGGCGAGAGCCACGACCGCGACGCCGTCGGCTTCTAGCGATTCACGGCCGCCTTCCTCGCGATCCACCAGCGCCAGAACGCCGACGACGACGCCGTCCGCCGCGCGCACCGCGTCGATCGCCTTCCGCGCCGAGCCGCCGGTCGTGATCGTATCTTCGATCACCGCAACGCGATCGCCGGAGCGAAACGGGCCTTCGATCAGCTTGCCGGTGCCGTGCGCCTTGGGCTCCTTTCGCACGGTGAACGCACGCAACGGGTTGCCGGACGTCGCGCTGGCGTAACTCATGGCGCAGGCGATCGGGTCAGCCCCCATTGTCAGCCCGCCGACGGAATGCACGTGCCAGCCGGCATCTTTCACTGCCGCCAGCGCCAACGGACCGATGAGCGACAAGCCTTCGGGACTCATCGTCGTCATCCGCGCGTCGATGTATAGCGAGGACTGCCGCCCGGATGCTAACGTGAACGTGCCGCGCTTCGCGGATCGCGTGGCGAGAAGGTCGAGCAGATCGTCTCGGCGAATGTTGGTCATGAAGAGTTGCGGGTCGTACGTCTCACAGGATCCCTGGAATCGGAAATATGGCGCGTTCGGCGCTGGCGCGGACATCCGCCGGCGGCTTTCCCGTTCTCCTCAGCATCGCGCTGCTGCTCATGGTCGGCGGCCTTGTGGCCAGCGATCGTGCTTTGGCGCGCTCGGGAGCAACCGCGGCGCGGATCGATGCCGAGCAAACGCGGTTTGGCGTATCCAAGCTTCTGACCAACCCGCTCGCGGATCTCGGCGGAATTTCCGACGGACTCGGGCGCGATCCGTCGGCGGCTCACTTCTCGGAGCTCGCTGAAGCGTACGCGCGCGCATACCCGGCGGTGTTGCGGCTCTGGGTTACCGACGAGCACGGCCAGATTGTGCGCGACACGACATTCATCGCCCCCACGCTTGACGTGGCCGCGCACGTGCGAACACCGCCGGTGCGCGAGCGCGGCATCACGGTCGTGAACGGCGGTGCGGGGACGGTGTCCGTGCTCGAGCTGGCGTCCCCCGGGTTGACCGCGGGTGGCCGACCGCTGCTCGCACGTTCGATGATCAACCCCGACGCGCTGCTCCGCGGCATCCTTGCCGCTGGTCCGCGCGAGAGATCGGCGTCGGCGGTGCTCGCCGGAAGCGACACGCTGGTCGTGGTTGGCGATCGTTCGGCGTGGCACGGCGATCTGACGTATGTCACGCCGCTCAAACTGCCGTCGAGCACGGCGATCGTGCTCGCGGTGGCGCATCGCCACGGCATCGGCGCCTTGCGGCCGGTACTGTGGGGACTGAGTCTCGCGACGCTGGTCTTCTTCGCATTCGGCATGTTGCGCGAGCGTCGCCAGGCGGCTCGAATGGCCGAGCGATCGGCGGAGCTCGAGCGCCTGTACAGCGAAGTCGCGCGCGCCAATACCGCAAAGAGCGAATTCCTCGCGAACATCTCGCACGAGCTGCGAACTCCGCTGAATGCGATCGTCGGATTCGTCGAGTTGCTCAAGGATGGCGTGTACGGCGATCTGTCGCCGCGCCAGGTCCCGCCGGTCGATCGCATCGCCGCATCGGCGACGCATCTGCGCCACCTGGTCGATCAGGTGCTCGACATTGCGAAGATCGCCGCGGGCCGATTGGAGGTGCATCCGGAAACACTCATTCTCCGCTCGTTCGTGCTCAACATTGCCAGCGAGCTGGAGTCCCTGGTGAACGAGCGAGGACTGGGCTTCTCGATCGCGGTGGGTGCATCCTTGCCGCGCATTCGAACGGATCCAACGCACCTGCGGCAGATACTGGTGAATCTCATCGGCAACGCGGTGAAGTACACGCCCAGTGGCGGCATCGCGGTTCGTGGTCGGTTCATCGGCGCGCCGAGTCAACCAGCCGTCGTTGGCGCACGCAGAAACACGCCGGACGACTCGACGCTCGCCAATCAATCACCGGACCCGCGGCGGCCATGGATCGCATTGCAGGTCGTCGACACCGGCGTCGGCATCGCGCCGGCGGACCAGGCGCGGATCTTCGAGGAATTCGAGCAGGTGAATGCGGGGCCTCGCGGCGAGTCGATGCAACGCGGCACCGGGTTGGGATTGGCGATCTCGCGGCGATTGGCGCAACTGCTCGGCGGGGACATTCGCGTCGACAGCCAGGTAGGCAAGGGCTCGACGTTTACACTCTGGATTCCGGTGCACCCAACCGATCTCGAACCCACCGTCCGGGCGGACACGCCGCACGCGAACGGAAGCACGCCTGCGATCTCCGCCTGATCAGCTCTTTCGTGATCGACCGAAGAACGAGGCGATCTTCGCACCGATGCCGCTTTTCTGCTCCTCGTCGGGCTGCTCGGCAGCCTGTTGAAATTCCGAGGCGAACGAGAGCACGTCCGGAAACCGTTGCGCCGGCTGCTTGCTCAGGGCGCGCATGATTACCGATTCGACGGCCGTGGGAAACCGAAGTGTGGCCCTGGCCTGATTCAGCGGAATCGGCGCTTGAGACAATAACTGCGAGAACATCTCGCGCGGTGTCTTCGCCGGGAACGGCAGACAACCGGTGAGCAGAAAGTACGCGATCGTCGCGAGACTGTACTGATCGGCCGGCGGGCCAACGAGCTCCCCGGACAAAGCCTCCGGCGCGACATACATCAGCGTGCCGACGAAGAAGCCCGCACGCGTGAGTCGTTGCTCGGGAGCGATGTCCGTATCGGTGGCAATGCCGAAATCGAGCAGCTTCACCTGACGCGTTGCCGGATCGTACATGACGTTGTCCGGCTTGAGATCGCGGTGCACGATCCCGACGGCATGCGCGGCGTGCACCGCATCCGCGATCTGCCGCACGATGTCGCACACCTCGTCGAGCGGCAGCGCGCCTTTGCGCTTTGCATACTTCTCGAGGATCTCGCCTGCCGCCCATTCGATGGCCAGAAAATGCATTCCCGGGCTCGCCTCGCCGATCTCGATCGTGCGCACGACGTTCGGGTGTTGCACTCGCTCGCCATATCGCGCCTCGCGAAGGAATCGCGCGACGGCGGTGCGGTCCTGACGCAGCTTCTCACGCAGGACCTTGATGGCGACGGTACCATGATCCGCGTGGTGTGCGCGGAAAACGGCGGAAGTGCCGCCTTCGCCGACCTCGCTCTGGAGCGAGTAACCGGCAATCGATTGACCGACGAGATTTTCCCGGGCCACGCGGCGAACCTAACGGCGTCCCTGGGGAGTGGCAAGCGAGCACCGCCAGCTCCAGGGCCGCTTGCTTGACAAATTCGCAAAGCGTTCCTATATAAGGCCCCGCAAACCAGGCGGTTTGCCCAGCACCGCAGTGCAGGATCGATTCACCTCGTAGGAGGCAGCTCGAATGGCCAGAGGGAAGGTGAAGTGGTTCAATGACGCCAAGGGGTACGGCTTCATTGAGCAGGACAGCGGCGAGGATGTGTTCGTGCACTTCTCCGCGATCAGCATGGACGGTTTCAAGACGCTCGCCGAAGGACAGGAAGTCGAGTTCGAGATCCAGACCGGCGAAAAGGGACTTCACGCCGCGAACGTGGTCCGGGTCTGACCGTCCGCCTCCACGAACAGGAAGAACCTGCACCCGCCCGCCAGCGATGGCGGGCGGTGCTGTTTTGAGGAGCAGAGGAGAGTGGATAGAGGATAGATCAGCAAGAAGACGGTTGAGGGTTCGAGGACTGGAGTTGAACTTTCATTGGATCTATCCTCTATCCTCTTCCGTCTCTCCCCTCTGATCAATTGCTCCCCCCGTCTCCGCGTCTTTTCCTCGTCGACGGCTACGCGCTGATCTATCGCGCGTTCTTCGCGCTCATCTCGCGCCCGCTCACGACGAGTCGCGGTGAGAACACGTCTGCGGCGTGGGGCATCGTCAACTTTCTTCAACGCCTGCTCCAGATGCATCAGCCGGACTACCTCGGCTGGGTGCACGACTCGGGGTTGTCCTTTCGCCACGAGCGATACCCGGAGTACAAGGCGACGCGCGAGAAGCTCACGGAGGAGCTGCAGTCCGATTTCGACCGCGGCATGGAGCGGATCTGCGCCATTCTCGATGCGTATCACATTCCGATTCTCTCATTATCGGGATATGAAGCCGACGACGTGATCGGCACGCTCAGCCGGCGCGGGGTCGAGGCCGGGGTGAACGTCGTCGTCGTCTCGGGCGACAAGGATTTCCAGCAGCTCGTGCGGCCCGGCGTCTGGCTCCTCAATCCCGGACGCGGCGGCCCGGCCAGCGTCGAAGAGCATTGGGTGAGCGTCGAGAACGGGAGCGAACGCCTCGGCGTGCCGCCGGCTCTCGTGACGGACTATCTCGCGCTGCTCGGCGACACGTCGGACAATGTCCCCGGAGTGAAAGGCATCGGCGAGAAGACCGCGCAGGAGCTCGTGAACTCGTTCGGTTCCGTGTACAACATCCTGGCGCACGCGGGCGAGATCACGAAAAAGCGTCCACGCGAGGCGCTGCTCGCGCAGCCGGATCTCGCGCTCCTGTCCAAGGAGCTCGTCACGATCCGAGAGGATCTGCCGGTCGAGCTCGATCTCGAAGCCATGCGGTTATCGCAGCCCGATCTCGATCGGCTCCGCGCGCTCTACGTCGAGCTGGAGTTTCACAGCCTGGCAAAGTCCGTCGCGGCCGCAGCCGCCTCGGCGCCCCCGACCCCCGCCGAATCGCCCGAAGCGCCGCCCGCGGTTCCGACCCACTACACGACCGTGGATACGCTGCCCGCACTCGAGAAGGCGATCGCGCGCGCGAGACGGGCACCGTTCATCGCCGTTGATACGGAAACTGTGATCGACCCGACCGCGCCGCAGGATGTCGACCCGCTGCGCTCGACGCTCGTCGGCGTCACGATCGCCGTGGCGCCCGGCGAAGCGTACTACTTCCCATTGGCGCACCGGGAACGCGTGGAGCAACAGGGTACGCTGGCACTCGGCGATCAACCGGTGGTCGAAGAGCCCGCGCCCGGTAAGGCCAGGAAGACGCGCGCGAAGAAGACCGCCGAGCCGTCGAGCATCGCGGCGCGCGCGCTCGCGACCGGCGGTCACCGTGTGCGGAATCTCCCGCCGATCGATAGTGCCGAGTCGGCGCCGCTCAAGGCGCTCCTCGAGGATGTGTCGATCCGCAAGACCGCGCAGAATGCCAAGTACGACATGCTCGCGCTCCGCACGGCCGGTGTGACACTGCGCGGTCTCGACTTCGACACGATGGTCGCCAGCTACGTGCTCGATCCCGGCCGCCGATCGCACGGCCTCGACCTGCTGTCGCTTGAGTTCCTCGGTCACAAGATGACTTCGTTCGAGGAGCTGTGCGGCAAGGGCAGGGAAATGGTGCCGTTCGATCAGGTGCCGATCGAGTGCGCGCGCGATTACTCGTGCGAGGATGCGGACATGACGTGGCGGCTTCGCGAGCTGTTCGAGCCGCAGCTCGAGGCGCTGCAGCTCGCGCCATTGTTCCACGGCGTCGAGATGCCACTGATCGCCGTACTGGCGGAAATGGAGTGGAACGGCATCACGATCGATCTCGACTGGTTCGCCTCGCTCAAGGAACGGTTCGAGCGGGAGCGAAAGCGCGTCGAGCAGGAGATCTACCAGGCGGCCGGCGGCGAATTCAACATCAACTCGAATCCGCAGCTTCGAGAGATTCTCTTCGAGAAGCTCGGGCTGCCAGTGCTCAAGAAGACCTCGACCGGCGCATCCACCGATGCGAGCGTCCTGCAGCAGCTCGCCGACGAAGGCCACGCCCTCCCGGTGCTGCTGATGGAATACCGCGAGCTGTCCAAGCTGGAGAGCACGTACATCGATGCGCTGCCGGCCTACGTGCATCCCCGTACCGGTCGGGTGCACACGTCATTCAGTCAGACCGTGGCCGCGACTGGGCGTCTCTCGTCGAGCGATCCCAACCTTCAGAATATTCCAATTCGGCGCGAGCTGGGCCGCGACATCCGGCGCGGCTTCGTTCCGCGCCGGGGCTGGACGCTGCTCGCGGCGGATTACTCGCAAATCGAATTGCGGCTCCTTGCGCACCTGTCGAATGACCCGGCATTCGTCGAAGCATTCCGCTCCGGCGGCGACATTCATCGCCAGACTGCCGCGCTCATCTTCGACGTGCCGCTGGATCAGGTCAGCAAGGACATGCGCGCCCGAGCGAAGACGATCAACTTCGCGACGATCTATGGCCAGGGCCCGCACGCGCTCTCTCGTCAGCTCAAGATCACCCACGCGGAAGCCAAGGAGTTCATCGACCGATACTTCCAGCGTTTTGCCCGGGTCCGCGAGTATCTCGACTCCATGGTCGAATTCGCGCGCGAGCACGGCTACGTGCAAACCATCTTCAATCGGCGGCGGTACATCCCTGAGCTCCGCGACCGAAACTTCAACATTCGCGCATTCGGCGAACGCACGGCAGCCAACTCGCCCATTCAAGGCTCGGCGGCGGACCTGATCAAGATGGCGATGATCCGGATCGATCGGCTGCTGGCCGAGCGGCAGCTCAACGCGCGCATGCTGCTTCAGGTCCACGACGAATTGGTATTCGAGATTCCCGGGCCGGAGCTGGACGACGTGTCCGCGCTGGTGAAATACGAGATGGAACATGCGGCCGAGCTCTCGGTGCCGCTGGTTGTCGATTTCGGAGTCGGCTCGAATTGGCTCGCCACCAAGATGGAGGCGTAGATCACAAGCGCGATATCAGGCTGTCGCAGGCTGCGGTGGTTCTCGCAAATCGACGGACCGCCATTCGGTGGGATCTCATGCGTTCGTGACGATGTGACGAGCTAAATCGTTGGTTAGCCGCAGCTTCGTATGCCGTGCGGTACTCGGCACCCGCTTTGCCTTTGTAGTCGACTCGGAATTCCACTCGGTCGTACCAGGAATCCTCGCCGTTGAGGCTTCACCCACTCCGTGGTCCTTCGCCCATGCGTCCACAGCGACATGGCTTCACCCTCATCGAACTGCTGATCGTCGTCGTGATCATCGGCATCCTTGCCGCGATGGCCATTCCGAAGTTCCAGGCCACCAAAGGCAAGGCGAGCTACGCCGGGATCAAGAGCGATCTGCACAACCTGATGACCGCGCAAGAGTCGTATTTCTACGACCACGGTACCTATTCGTCCAATTTGGATTCATTGAACCTCAAGCCGTCACCCGGCAATGAAATCGTGATCGGAGTGGCGACGACTCTGGGTTGGTCGGCCACGGCGACGAATCCAATCTCGTATCCGCACATGTGCGCGATGTTCATGGGCGAGGTCGCCGCCGTCGCGCCGGCGACCTCGTCCGGTAATGTCGCCTGCCAGTAGCCGATCCGTGGGCGGCGAGTCTCCGCAGTTTAAGGAATTCGAACGACGGCGCGACGGAATGATCCACGCCATGGACGGCGGACTGTGGCTGCATCGCCATATCTGGAAGGGCCGACCGCTCGCACATCTCGTGTCCACTAATAAGGCGGCGCTCCTCGCATACGGGATGGCCGCGGGAATTCCAGCCGATCGGCTTCAGTACAAGCCGCTGAAGGACCCGCGCACTGGCGTCCGCCGCGACGCCTGGCACTGGGATCTTGGCGGCCCGTTGTTGCCGCCGCGCTGAGCGGAAGTCGCCGAGTCAGTCGTTCGCGTTTCGCAATTCCGGGGCGACCGCCCGATCGGGAACGCCTCGAAACACGATCAGCGCGATAATGAACATCGCGACCACCGACAGCACAGCCGACCGGTACGCCAGGCCTGTGCCGATTCTCGGCTCGAGCGAGTCGACCGTGATGCCCCAGATGAGCGGGCCCGAAATTGCCGCTGCGCGAGCAGACAGCAGCATCAAGCTGAAGTAGCGACCGGCTTCGGCGTCAGGAATCAGTGTAAGCAGAACCGGGCGCTCCGCAGTGGGAACTCCGCCGAAATTGAGACCGATCATTACTCCGATCAGCCAGAACGCTCCCTTCGATGGAGCAGCCGCCATCGCGACGAGCAGCACCACCCAGAGAATGAGGGTGAGGTTCAGCGAGCGTTTCGCGCCGAGCCGGTCGACGAGAAATCCAAACGCGTAGCTCCCGAAAATCGCCGGAATCGTGAGCACGAGGAAAAGCGTGATCTCCGAGCCGGCCGCAAAGCCCACGGCTTTCACCGCGTAGAGCGTCATGAATCCAATGATCGTTCCGATGGCGTCCTGATACAGGAACGAGGCGATGATGAATCGGAGCGCTCCGGGATATCGGCGCGAGTCGCGCAGTGTATGTGCAACCTCTCTGAAGGCGCGGGTCCAATCGACCGGCGTGCCGCGCGGCGCAGGGTCGTGGTCGCGACAGAACACGAAGAGCGGTATCGAGAACAACAGAAAGAGCGCCGCCGTTGGAACGAAGATCGCCACACGGCCGCCGGAGGCGGTGAACGGAATGAGCCGGCGCAACGCGTGCATGACACCGCCCGGGAGCGCGCCGATCACCGGCAATGCTCCATTGAAGAAGGGCACGACCAGCAGCACGCCCACGATGGACCCGACATACCCGAGCGCGGTGCCAACGCCCGAGAGGCGCCCCTGTTCCTCCGCCGGCACGAGCTCCGGCATCATCGCGTTGTAGAACGGCAGCGCCGCCTGATAGGCAAAGTTCGCGATGGCAAAGGCCGCGAGCACCCAGAACAGCGTCGAGCCGTCGGGGTGCCAGCCGGTCGGCGGCGATTGTGGCGCGAAGACTTCCGCACCGATACGCGGAAGCTGATGCGCCCCGATGATCCCGATGGCTGCCGTCGCCGCGCACGACATGAGCGTGAAACCCACGACCCACGACTTTCGCCGCCGCCGCGCGTCGGACAGTGCACCGAGCACGGGAATGGTCACGATGACCAGCAGCGAACCGGCGGCGGTCGCAATCGCGTACAGGGTGTTCGACGCGCCGAGGTCGCCCACCAGCCACACGGAGAAGTACAGTGTGGCGACGTTCATCGAAAAGATCGTATTGGAAAAATCGTACAGCGCCCAGCTCGCCCGCTCTCGTGCGGGCGCCCGGCCTGGAATCACTCGTGCGAGGGACCGGCGTTCAATGGCGGGTTGCTGGAGCGATGTCATTCCGACGTGCGTGTGGTTGACGAAACCGTGAAGACGACCAAATTAGGGCCGATGGAGCCTCGCCGCCGTTCGAAGTATTGGCTGCTCGCCGCGCTGGTGCTGTTGGCGAGTGCCTGCGAGCATGCGCGCGCTCCCAGCCGAACGGATTCCGTCTCAGCCTCCATAACGCAGAGCGCGTCATCCGCGGCCAGCGCCGCCTCTGGAAACTGGGATACCGGCATCGGTCCCGTGCTGCTGGTCGCGACCGATTCGGCAGACGGAGCATACGTCATCGCCCCCGACAGCGCTCGAGCTACCTCGGAGTTGGCGCGCGTCCCGAACCACGCCGCCGTCACGCTGTTCGGCCGGGGCGGGACCGTACAGACCGCGGACTTGCCGGAAGTCGTCGACACGAATGTCTGCGCCGTCGCGACGCTCGATGCCGCACCGCCGCCGCGGCCGTGGAGTATCGGGTTCCTCGGCGGCGTCGTGGCGCCACTACCGATGGATTCCCTGGAGTCCTTTTCGACGGCGGATTCGGTATCGGTTGCAACACAGGCAATTCGGCTCGCGTCGGCGTTGCCGAACGACAGTGCCGGACGATTCACCGGTTTGCCATTCACCGTGGTCGCCATCTGGCGCTTTGCCATTCCATCGGGTCAGGAAGTCGTCGTCGCAACGCTGTCGCGGCAGATCAACCAGGAGGCCACGCCGCTCCAGGAACGAACAATGATCGTCGCCGAGCGGACTCCGTCGCGCGACACCACCCTCGTTCCGGCATACACCGAGAGGTCCTACGGAGACGAAGACACGATCGAAAGTCGCGAGCCGCTCGCTGCCGCGCTGCTCGGCCCTGCGCGAACACCAGCGATCGTGGTATCGCACGACTTCGGGAACGCCGTCTCGTACACGATTCTCGAGCGCGCGGGTGACCGCCAATGGCGTGTTCGCTGGTCCAGCGGTCGCCGACACTGCTGACTTAGACCTCGTCGGCGCGCGCCAGCGCGGCAGGCGCACGAACCCGCCCGGCGACGCCGGCCAAGGCGGCCAAGGTAAGCAGGTACGGCAGTGCCAGGAACAGCTGATACGGTAGTGCCAGGCCGAGTGCCTGCAGCAGGTACTGCAAGGCACTCGCGGCGCCAAACACCAGCGCCGCGGCGGCGACACCGGCGGGATTCCAACGGCCAAGCACGACGATCGCGATCGCGATGAACCCTCTGCCGGCCGACATGCCTTCGGCGAAGGTGCCGACCTGCGCCAGCACGAGCGTTCCACCGGCAATGCCGCCGGTGACACCGCCGAACAGAATCGCGTAAAGCCGAAGGCGGCGCACCCGGACACCCGCTGCCTGTGCGGCGACTGGCGCTTCACCAACCGCACGAAGCGCGAGTCCCGAGTGCGTTCGGTACATCCACCACCAGAGCAGCGGCGTGAGCAGATAGACGACATACGTCGTCGCCGGCTGATCGAAGAATGCTGGGCCGATCGCGGGAATTGACGACAACACGGGAATGCGTCGCGGTCCGATCGTGGGAATCGACAACGCGGCGCCGGTCGCGCCAAAGAGTACGCGATACAACGTGCCGGTCAATCCAAACGCGAACAGGATGACGGCGGTGCCGGTGATGATCTGGTCCGCGTGGAGCCAGAGCACGAACACCGCGAAAACCAGTGCGAGCGCCACACCACCAGCGATCGCGGCGGCGAATCCGCCGGCAATGCCCCACGTGCGAGCGGCCACCGCTGCACCCAGGGCGCCCGCGAGGATGACGCCTTCGACACTGATGTTGATCACTCCCGCGCGCTCCGCCACGACTTCGCCGAGCGCAGCCAACGCGAGCGGCGTCGCCGTGCGAACGGTTGCGGCGAGAAATGCGGTTCCTGGATCCGTCATTCAGCCCCGACGCTGTGCTCCGAGCCGCTGTTCAGCATTGCGGCGAACCGCACGCGTTCCACCGCGACGAGCGCGAGGATGATGCCGGCTTCGATGATCGACACGATGACGGACGGTGCACCAGCGTCACGCTGCATCGCCGACGCGCCAGTTTCGAGCGCCCCGAAGAGAATGCCGGTCGCGATCACCGCGCCGGCGTCGAGTCTGGCGAGCAACGCGACGGCTATCGCGGTGTAGCCGTACCCCGGCGAGATGTTCTCATACAGCGCGAACGTCACGCCCGAGACCTCGAGCGCACCAGCGATTCCTGCGATCGCGCCGCTCAAGAGAAACGCGTTGGTCGTCACGCGATCGACATCGATCTGCGCCGCCGAGCGCGCGGCGTCTGGATTCGCGCCGACCAGTCGCAGACGAAACCCGGCGGCCGTGAAGCGAACCGTCCACCATACGAGCAGGCAAGCAGCGATGGCGAGCGCGAAACCGAGATGCAGTCGGGTCGTCGGCCCAAAGCGCGGCAGGCGGGCCGCGTCGGCGATCGATGACGTTTGTGGATACACGTGCGTGGGCTCCTGCAGTGGGCCGCGCACCAGGTACGAGATCAGGTACGACGCCACAAAATTCAGCATGAGCGTGCTGATCACCTCGAGCACGTGGAAGCGGGTGCGCAGCACCGCCGCGATGCCGGCCCATGCGGCGCCAGCGAGTACGCTCGCACCAATTAGCGCGGGAATCACGAGCCACGACGCTGACGTACGACAGAGCAACGCCACCCATGTCGCCGCCGCTGCCCCGACGAGGAACTGACCATCGGCGCCGATGTTGAACACGCCGGCGCGAAACGACACGGCGACGGACAATCCCGTGAGAATGAGTGGGGTGGCGCGGACGAGCGTGCCCGACCCGATCGCATACCACGAGCCGAGTGACCCGCTCACCAGTGCCTGACCGGCGCGCAGCGGACTGATTCCAGTCGCGGCGAGAAGTGCGCCGGCGGCGAGCGCCAGTGCCACGATCAGTGCGACGCCGAGCCAGTGCGAACGTCGCCGGATGTCGACCATCACACGATCGTCAAGCCGCCGCGAGCGCGCGCTTGGCGCCGAGCAGTCGCCTGATCGAGGCAATCCCAAAGACTGGCCCGAGAGCCAGAACCGGGAACACCCAGCGCCAGCCGACCGCGGTCACCAACGGCGGAATGAGTTGAATCGACACCGTCGTGAGGAGAAAGCCGAGGGAGGTTTGGATCGTGAGCGCCGTTCCGACCGCGTGCGGCGGCACTGCTTCCGTTACGAGCGTGCTGAATTGAGCGGAATCCGCCACGACAAAAAATCCCCAGACCCACGCGAGCGGAGCCACCGCCCAGAGCGTCAGCCCGAACACCAGCGGGATGACGAGCGCGCACGTTCCGCTGATCGCCATCGCCAGCATCACCAGGTGTTCGCGTCCGCGCCGATCGGCGGCGAGTCCGCCCCACACGCATCCCGCTCCACCGATCGCGATCGTGCCGAACGCCAGCAGCGCTTCCATCGAACGGACGTGTGGCGTCACGGCAGTTCCCTCGGCGGCCACGCTCGCAATGATGAACAACGGGATCCACGTCCAGAAGGAGTACAGCTCGAACATGTGACCGAGATAGCCCGCGGTGGCGAGGCGCCACTCTCGCCGTTCGAAAACGGTGCGGACCAGACTCCATTCGAACGGCCGCGGTGCGAAAGGAAATGGTCCGTCGAAATACGATGTGGCAATGAGCAGCGACGACGCGATTGCGCACGCCGAAGCAGTCAGGATCACGCCGCGAGCGCTCGCGTGCGGGAGCGCATGGACGAGATACGGCGTCGCCTTGCCGATCGTGAGCGCACCGACCACCGTGCCGATCGCAAATCCGCGCCGCGCGCGGAACCAGGTTGCCGCCATCTTCATTGCCGGCGGATACACGCCGGCTAGCGCGAACCCAGTGACGAAGCGCAGCAGCAGCGCCATTCCGAAGCCACCGGCGTACGCCACGCCTGCGTTGGCCAGCGCGCCGATCAGCGCCGCCGCCGCGAAGTACGGACACGACGGAATGATGTCGGCCAGATTCAGAATCGCCGCGCTGCCGGCGCCGAACACGAACCCAAACTGCACGATCGTCGTGAGCCACCCAGCTTGGCTCGTAGTCAGCGACCATTGTCGTGCGAGTTGTGGCGCAACCGAGCTCGCCGCGAACCACAGCGACATGCCGAGGAGCTCCGCAACGGCGAGCACCGCGAGCATGCGCCACCGCGCCGGATGTCGTTCGTCCAAATCGAGAACTACGCTCGTCGTCATGCGATTCCCAGCATGGCTCGCCCTACGGTGTCGCGATCGATCGGGCACTCGCGAACGGCGCCCGCATGAACCACGAGCACGCGCGTCGCGAGCGACAGCACCTCGTCGAGATCGCTCGAGTGAATCACCACGGCCGATTCCGAAGTTGCGGCGGCGCGCAGTCGCGCATGCACCGCCCGGGTCGCGCGAATATCCAGACCCCGCGTCGGATTCTCTGCGACGACCAATTCTGGCGCACCATCCAGCTCGCGCGCCAGAATCAACTTCTGCTGATTGCCGCCCGAAAGTGAGCGGGCCGAACTCTTCGCGGTGCCGCCGCGCACATCGAACGCGTCCACGAGCTGGTTGGTTCGCCGGCGAATGGCTGACCAGGACACGACGCCACGGCGCGCGTGCGCGTTCCGTATCGCCACATTTTCGGCCAGGGTGAAATCGATGACCATGGCGTCGCGGTGACGATCCTCCGGAATGAATCCAATCGTCCTCGGTAATTCCAACGTGCCGTGGACTGGAGCAAGCCGTCCCGCCAACGCACGAAGCAACTCGTGCTGGCCCGCTCCTTCCACCGCCGCGATGCCAACCACGTCGCCGCGGCGCACTTCGAAGTGCGCGTCGCGAATTGCGGGCGCACCGCGCGCGTCGTCGAGGCCCAGCGCACTGGCCGTCGCCGCCGCTGACCCGTGCGAGTGCGCGACCGTGCGCAGCGTATCCTCGCCGAGCTCCTCGCCGATCAACGCCATCGCGAGCGCCGACTCGGTGATCGACTCCGGGGTTGTGCGCAGCACCACGCTCCCGTGTCGCAGCACGGTGATCTCGTCCGCGATCGACATTGCCTCGCGCAGCTTGTGCGTGATCAGCACGACGGCGTTCCCCTGGTCCGCGAACGCTCGCAACCACTGAAGCAGCTCGTCGATCTCCTCGGGCGCCAAGACGGCGGTGGGCTCGTCGAGGATCAACAGTCGCGCGCCATGCGCCAGAGCCTTCACGATCTCGAGTCGCTGTTGTGCAGCGACCGGGAGCTCGCCCGCGATGGCGTACGGATCGATTCGCAAGCCGGTGCGCTCACCGATCTCCTCGATGTGGCGAGCGACGGCGCGCGAACGGTACCGACCTGCGCCTCCGAGCGCGACGTTCTCGACGACCGTCATCGCCGGCACGTTGCTGAAATGCTGATGGACCATGCCGATGCCTGCTTCGATGGCGTCGGCCGTCGTCCATGTACTTCGCGACGCAGCACCGGCGCGTATCGTTCCATGGTCGGCAGCTGTCAGGCCGAAGGCGATTCGCATGAGCGTCGTTTTACCGGCCCCGTTCTCGCCGAGCAGCGCGTGAACACCGCCGGGGTGCACGGCGAGTGACACGTCCCTGAGCGCGAGCGTGCCCCCGAACCGCTTCGAGACGTGATCGAGCGCCAGCATCACCTCGCGCGGCGCGAGTGCGGCGCTCGCGGCGCTCACAATCCGCTCGGCGCGTCGACGAACGTGGCCGACAGCCGGAATTTCACGGCGAGCGCATCACCGAGCGCGCGTACGCCAAGCGTCTCGGTGGCATAGTGGCCGGCGTAAATCACGACGATCCCGCGCTCCCGAGCTTCGACGGCGGTGTGATGCGGTCCTTCTCCGACGATGAGCGTATCCAGGCCGAGTCGAGCTGCCTCAGCCAGGGTGGCGGAGCTGGCACCAGCTCCGGTGCAGATGCCCCAGCGACGTGTCACGCGGCCGGCTTCGAACGGTGTGACGGAAAACGTACCACGGAACTCGGTCGCGATTGCGGCGGCCGCGTCGACGATCCGTGTCGTCGGCACATCGGACGTGCCGCTCAGGCCCACATCGATCGTCTGAAATCTCGCGAAGCCACCCGACGGCGTGAGGCCGAGTCGGCGCGCCAGGAGCGCGTTGTTTCCAAACTCCGGATGCACGTCGAGCGGCAGATGCGCGGAATACACGGCGACATCGTGGGTGATCAATGCCCAGAGTCGTTGATGTCGGAATCCGACGATCGGCTGCGCCCCGCCCCAGAACATGCCATGATGTACGATCAGCAATCGCGCGCCGGAGTTGATTGCCCCGTAGGCGCTCTCGGTCGAGAAGTCGACTGCGGTGGCGATTCGCTCGATGTCGCCGACGTTTGCCAGTTGTAGACCGTTCACCGCTCCGGGATAATCGGGGATCGACGCAAGGTTCAACGTGCGATCGAGATCCTCGACCAGCGTGGCGAGTGCCGTCATATGGTCACGGCGCGGCCGGCGCGTTGGCGAGCTGCGACGCGATCGTGAATTGGCCGGAGAGCATCTTGCGCTGCAGCGAATCGATGCGAGTGCGCATGCCGGGAGGAACGCGAGATTCGAGCGTCGGATTCAGCACCAGCGTCACGACATCGTCCGATTCTCCCAGCGAGATGACACCGGGTGTGAAGGTGCCGTCCTTGACGCGTCGGGCAATGGTCAGAAATGCGCGCGGCAGATCGATGACGACGCTGCCGAGCGTCACGTCCGGCGCCACGCCGTTCTGATTGGTGTTCGATCCGATGACGTACGCGCGCCTGCTCTCCCGCGCGGCCTGGAAGACGCCTAGCCCCGCCGCATCAGCATTCTGAAATATCACATCCGCTCCCTGGGCGATCTGGGCGAGCGCCTGCTCCTTGCCGGCGCTCACGTCGTCCCAGTTGCCGATGTACGAGGTGACGACGGTAATTTTCGGATTCACCGCGCGGGCACCGAGCGCGAACGCCCGGAAGCTTTCAACGACGGGCGGAAGGGCCGTGCCGCCTAGAACGGCGATCCGGTTCGATTTCGTCACTGCGCCCGCGAGCAGGCCCGCGAGGTATGATGCGTCGGCGAACCCGAAGGTCATGCCCGCGAGATTCGGCCCGGAGGTTGTGCCCGAGGTGGTGACGTAGATGGTGTGTGGGTATTCGGGTGCGACCCGCTTCGCAGCGTCCTGGAACTCGAACCCGTGACCGAACACGAGTGAGTAGCCCTGTGCGCCGTATTGCCGGAAGTTCTCCTCGAAGTCGGCCGGTGTCTGCGTCTGGATATGACTGATCTTCGCACCCAGGCTATCGTGGATCGCGACCAAGCCCTGGTATGCACCAGCGTTCCAGGACTGGTCGGAAATTGGACCGGGGGTGAGCAACGCGACCTTGAAGGACGAGGCGGCGGTGTCGGTCGTGCCGGCATCGGGACGGCCGGAGCAGCCGATC
>JAICKA010000150.1 GCA_025928185.1 Gemmatimonadaceae bacterium | reverse complement strand
TTGCCATCCTTCGGAAGGCGGCTCGACCGCCGTCAAGCCGGCCGGACTTCCGTCGGAGGGAACGATTTCGCAGGTGCCGCTGAGCGATTTCGCGGGCATTGCGATGAGCACGCTCGGCAGCGATATCGCGAATCCCTACGAAGGGCAACCGCAGGCCGCCGAGGATGGCAAGCGGCTGTTCGTGCAACTCAATTGCGCCGGCTGTCACCTCTACAACGGCAAAGGATCGATGGGACCCGACCTGACCGACCACTTCTGGCGTTACGGAGGCACGCCGGCCAGCATCTACAAGTCGATCTACGAGGGTCGCTCGCGCGGCATGCCGGCGTGGGGCCGGGCGCTTCCGCCCGAAGACATCTGGAAACTCGTCGCCTACATCGAAACGTTCGGCGGAACCGTTCCACCCAACCGATACCAGGCAGGATTGCAAGGCGATCGACCCGATGAGCAGGTCGCGCCCGAGGTGGCCCGCGCATTGGCCGAAGAAACCGCCGTCACCGGGCCCATCGTCCCCGGGCTTCCGAACAGCAGCGGGACGCCGATGCAAGCGTCGGACACCAACGGGGCCGGACAAAAAGCTCGTAACGAAACAACGAACGGCATCACCTCCGCGCCGCGGCCGGTGGGCGCCGACTACCCGCCGTCGCAGCCGGCAAGCCCCGGAGCGCCTTCGAAGCCATGAAGCGGAGGAGCGCCGCCGCCGCACTCGGTTCGCTGCTCGCCGCTGCGCCCGCGCTCGCGCAGCCGATGGCGTACCTGCAGACGTACGGTCCCGCTGCGCATCCAGCCACCGTGCTCGGCTGGGGCCTCGGCGCGATTTCGCTCTTCGTCATGGCGATCATCGCCATCCTCGTGCTCGCGGCGACGTTCCGCCCTCGCCCGCGCGTCGATTTGCGCCAGCTCGCGGTCACGCGCGATGCCGGCGGCACCGCGTGGATCTACGTCGGCGTCGGTCTCACGCTCGCGACACTCATCGGCTGCATGGTGTGGACGATGGTGGCGCTGGCCGCCGTCGCGCATCCCCCGGCGGCGCCGAAAATCTCGATCGAGGTGCAGGGCAACCAGTGGTGGTGGGGCCTGCGTTACCGCGACGACGATCCGGCGCGCATGTTCACGACCGCGAACGAAATTCATATTCCAGTCGGCGAACCGGTCCGCGTCGAAGTGTCGAGCAGCGATGTCATTCATTCGTTCTGGGTGCCGCAGCTTGCCGGCAAGACCGACGTCATTCCCGGACAAACCAACATCACCTGGCTGCAGGCGGACAAGCCGGGAACTTATCGCGGACAGTGCGGCGAATTCTGCGGCGCGCAGCACGCCGGCATGGCGATTCACGTCATCGCCGATTCGCCGGGGCAATTCGCCGAGTGGCGGAATTCGCAAATCAAGCCGGCAGCTCCGCCGTCGACGGCAATGCAGCGCGCGGGCCTGGGTGTCTTCCTCGCCCGCTGCGCGGCGTGCCATACGATCCGCGGCACGAATGCCGGAGGATTGATCGGACCGGATCTCACGCACCTGATGAGCCGGCGCACGATCGCCGCGGGCTTGTTGCCGAACAACCCGGGCAATCTGTCGGGCTGGGTCGCCAACGCCCAGGCACTGAAGCCGGGGGCGCGAATGCCCACCATTCCGCTTTCGGGCGCTGAGCTCAGCGCGGTCGTCGCCTACCTCACCACGCTGCACTGACGGAGCCCGCCGTGGCCAGCACCGGAGCCTTCCGCGTACCGATCATCGCCCGCGAGACCGACAGTTCGCCGGTCGCCGAGCGTCTCGAACGAATCTGGCGAACGCCGGCCGGTCTTTACGGCTGGCTCAGTTCAGTCGACCACAAGTCGATCGGCAAACGCTACCTCGTGACGGCGTTCCTGTTCCTCATCGCGGGCGGCATCGAAGCGGCGGTCATGCGCGCGCAGCTCATCCGTCCGAACCAGACGCTGCTCTCGCCCGAGGCGTACAACCAGCTCTTCACGATGCACGGCGTGACGATGATCTTCCTGTACGCGATGCCCGTGCTGTCGGGGTTCAGCAATTACATCTGGCCGCTGATGCTGGGCTCGCGCGACATGGCGTTCCCGCGGCTCAACGCGTTCTCGTACTGGACGTTCCTGTTCGCCGGATGCTTCATCTACGCGAGCTTCATCGTCGGCCGCGCGCCCGACGCCGGATGGTTCAACTACGTGCCCTACACATCGCGCGAATACGACCCGGGCATCAACATCGACGACTACGCGCTCGGCATGATCCTGTTCGGCCTGTCGCAGACGGTCGGCGGCATCAATTTCATCGTCACGCTGTTTCGCGTTCGCGCGCCGGGGATGTCGATCAATCGCGTGCCGATGATGGTCTGGGGCACGCTCACTGCCTCCGTCGGCAACCTGTTCGCCATTCCGGCGGTCAGCCTCGCCTTCTTCCTGCTGTGGCTCGACCGCCAGTTCGGCACGCACTTCTACGACGTGACCGGCGGCGGCCAACCGCTTTTGTGGCAGCACCTGTTCTGGATGTTCGGCCACCCATGGGTGTACGCGATCGTGCTGCCGGCGATGGGCATCGTGTCCGACGCGCTGCCCGTGTTCTGCCGCCGTCCGCTCGTCGGGTATACGGCGGTGGCGTTGGCGACGATCACGACGATGATCCTCGGCTTCGGCGTCTGGGTGCACCACATGTTCGCGACCGGCTTGCCGCCGCTATCGCTGTCCTTCTTCAGCGCTGCGAGCATGGTGATCGTCATCCCGAGCGCCGTCGCCGTGTTCGCTTGGATCGCGACGATCTGGACCGGACGGCCCGTGTTCACGACGGCGTTTCTCTTCTTCGCCGGCTTCATCTTCGTCTTCGTCGTCGGCGGCGTATCGGGTTTCATGACCGCGGCCGTTCCGCTCGACTGGCAGCTGACCGACACCTACTTCGTCGTCGCGCACATCCACTACGTGTTGATCGGCATCAACGTCTTTCCCGTCGTCGGCGGCATCTACTACTGGTTCCCGAAGATGACCGGGAAGCTCCTGAACGAGACGCTCGGGCGCTGGAACTTCTGGCTGATGTTCGCGGGGTTCAACATCGGCTTCTTCCCGATGCATATCGCGGGCCTCCTCGGGATGCCACGACGCATCTACACGTATCCCGACGGCCTCGGCTGGAACACGGTGAACCTGATCACGTCGCTCGGCGCATATCTGTTCGCCATCGGCGTGCTGCTGTTCGTCATCAACGTGTTCCGCAGCGCGAAGTTCGGACGCGCCGCGGGTCCCAATCCGTGGGACGCGCCGACCCTCGAGTGGTCGACGCCCTCGCCGCCGCCCCCTTACAACTTCGCAGTGATCCCGACGATCGGCAGCCGCTATCCGCTGTGGGAAGACCGGCTCGAGCACGGGCCGACGGATTCGTACGTCGACCAGGGCTACCTGCTGAATCGCGGCCGCGAGACGATCGGGACCACGGTGCTCGACGCCGAACCCGACGTCGTGCTCGAAATGCCGGAAGACACCATCGCGCCGCTGATCCTCGCCATCGCGCTCGTTGGGCTGATCTGCGCCGCGCTCTTCCACATCTGGTGGGGCGCCGTTGCCGCCGCCGCCGTGACGCTGATCGCCACCGTGGCGTGGTTGTGGCCCGAAGCGCAGTTGGGACAAACGAAGGAGATCGCCCGTGGCTGACGCCGCCTACGCGCCGCCGCAGGCGCTTCCCGTCGGCAGCAAGGGCCGGCATGCGTCGGGCTGGTGGGGAATGATCGCGCTCATCGTCACCGAGGGCGCGCTTTTCGCCTACCTGATCTTCAGCTATTTCTACATCGCCTCGCAGGCACACGACATGTGGCCCCCCGGCGGCCGCCCGCACTTCTGGATCGCCGTTCCCGGCACGATCATCCTCATCGCCGGCAGCTTCACCGCGCGTTACGCGGAGGTCGGCATCGAGCGCGGCAACAAGCGACGCATGCTGGCCGGCATGGGCGTCACGCTCGTGCTCGGCATCGTCTTCCTGCTGCTCCAAGGCGTTGAGTGGCACGACAAGCCGTTCACGTTCACGTCGAGCGCGTACAGCTCGCTGTACTTCACGGTCACCGGCTTCCACATGCTGCACGTGTTCATCGGTCTCCTGATCATCATCATGCTGATGATCTGGACCGCGTTCGACTATTTCGGCGCACGCCGCCACGCTGCGGCGTCGATCGGCGCGATGTACTGGCATTTCGTGACGGTGGTGTGGATCGCCGTGTTCTCGACGTTCTACATCGCCCCTTACCTGGGCTGATCCCGTGGCCGACGACGCGACGCTCGATTCGCAACGGCACCCGGCACCCGCACGCGCCCGCGTGGCCCTGGCCGCGCTGGTCTTCGGCGCGGCCGCGGCACCGTTTTTCTGGAACCTGCACCTTCTCACGTCCGTCGCGGTGACGAGCCATGCCTGCTTCCCCGGCCGCGAACCGCTCGCGTCGCCGATCTGGAGCGTGTGGTGGATCACGTTCGCGCTCGCGGTATTCGGCATCCTCGTCAGCATTGCCGCGCTGGTGGTGTCGGTGCGAAGCTGGCACGAAACGCGGGGCGAGAAACCGGGATCGGCGACTCATCTCGTGAGCAGCGGCGACGGCCGCACGCGCTTCATCGCGATGTGCGGCATCCTGACGAGTTGCCTGTTCCTCGTCGCGCTCGGCTTCGCCATGCTCGCCATTTTCCTGGCACCCATCTGCGAGCTCTGAGCGTCCCCCATGCCGATCCTGACGCCCCTGATCGTCGCCTGCCTGATCGCGGCGCTGCTCGGCTACGCGCTCGGCCTGCGTCGCCTCGGTGCTTCACGCGGGGCGCGCATGCTGAGCGTCTCGCGGCGCGCGGCGTTCGCCGGCGGTATCGCGACCGTGGTGGTTGCGCTGTTCTCCCCGCTCGACGACCTCGTCGACCGCTCGTTTGCGGCGCACATGGTGCAGCACCTACTGCTGATGATGATCGCGCCGCCGCTGCTCGTCTGGGGGCGCCCGGCGATGGCGTGGCTTTGCGCGTTTCCCCTTCGTGCGCGACAGGGGATCGGACATGCGTGGACGGGAACGCCGGGAATGTTGCGAACGTTCCGCTTCCTGACGCGTCCGCTCGTCGCCTACGTGCTGGCGAGCGCCGCGCTGTGGTTCTGGCATCTGCCGCGCCCGTACGACTGGGCATTGCGCAACGAAGGCATTCACGTCCTCGAGCACGCGTGCCTCTTCGCCACGTCGCTCGCGTTCTGGTCGCTCGTGCTCGAGCCGTACGGATCGCGCCGCATGAGCTACGGCACGACGCTGCTGTTCGTCGCCACGTTCGGCGTGCAGACCGGTTTTCTCGGCGCGCTGCTCACGTTTGCCCGGCACCCGCTCTACGCCGCGTATGCGAACACGGTGGGGTTGGGCGGCATCACGCCGCTCGAAGACCAGCAACTCGCCGGGCTCATCATGTGGATCCCCGCAAGCATCGTGCAGCTCTGGACGGTGTGCGTATTGATCGTCGCGTGGCTCGAAAGCGCCGAGCGGAAGGCGCAGGCGAACGCCCGGCGGTCCCGTCGCGCCGAGCGCAATGCGCAGCCGGCGAACGTCGCGTGGCGTTCGTCGGCGCTGCCCTGCCTGCTCGTTGCGCCGCTCGTCGTCCTCGTCCTCGCCGGCTGCGACGCGGTCTCGAGAACGCCGGCGTGGGATGTGTCGGGCGGACACGCCGCGCAGGGCGTGGCGCTGATCCGCGGCTTCGGCTGCGGCGCGTGCCATCGCATTCCCGGCATCGGCGAGGCCAAGGGCAACGTCGGACCGTCGCTCGCCGGTTTCGGCGACCGCGTCTACATCGCGGGCGTGCTGCGCAACAATCCCGAGAACCTCGTGACGTGGTTGCGCGACCCGCAGCAGGTCGTGCCGGGCAATGCGATGCCCGAC
>JAICKA010000241.1 GCA_025928185.1 Gemmatimonadaceae bacterium | reverse complement strand
CCTCGGCGGCATCATCCTCATCGCGTCGACCATCGTCTTTCTCGACGGCGAGGACGTCGCCAACTGGCTCGGCGGGCTGCTGCACCTCGGATCCGTCGCGATCGTGCTCTGGAAGATCGTGCAGTTTCCAATCGCCCTGGCCGGCCTCACGTTGCTGGCGTTCATGACGTACGTGCTGCTGCCGAACGTGCGGCAGCACAAAGGGCACGCGCTCAGCGCGTCGTGCGTGACGACGGTGCTGTGGGTGATCGCGACGCTGCTGTTCCGGATCTACGTCAACAATTTCCCGCCGAATCCCGCCTACGGATTGATCGGCGGCGTGATCATCCTGCTCACGTGGATGTACTACACGATGTTCGTCGTGCTCGTGGGCGGCGAGCTCGCGTCGGAGCTGCACCACGGCACCGGAGCGATCGCGCCGGAACTGGGCGCGGTGTACAGCGGCCGGATCGTCAGCGGCAGCGGACCGGGAAGCGCGTCGATCGAACGCAGCTGAGCAGGCGTTACCTCATCTGAACGGGTGCGCCGGATAGCGCGCTTCCAGCGATAGGCTAAACGGCGCTCCGCTTCCAGCGCCCCATGCGCCAGAGCGTCGACATCGCGACGCCACGGCCGATCGCGGTCAGCGAGATCACCCACCAGATCCCCGCGCTGCCCCAGCGGTTCGCCGCCCACGCGGCGAGCGGAATCCGCGACGCGGTGAGCGCGGTCGAGCTGAGCATCGGCGGCACCGTGTAGCCCGCACCGCCCAGCGCACCTTCCAGCACGATCTCGGCGCAGACCGCGAGCTGGGAGAACGACGCGATGCGCAGGTACTTGGTTGCTTCGGCGATTACCGCCGGATCGCTCGTGAACAGGCCGGCGAACTGCGACGGCAGCGTCAGCTCGAGCACGCACGCGACGACGCCGAGCAGCGTGCAGAACCCCATCGACATCCAGCCGGCGCGCGACGCGCGATCCGCCCGCCCTGCTCCGAGATTCTGGCCGACGATCGCCGCGGTCGCCGCACCGAAGCCCACACCGATCATGAACAACCAGCTCTCGACGCGGTGGCCAATGCCCAGCGCGGCGAGCGCCGGCGTGCCGAAGCGCGTCGTGGTGCGCGTGAGCACGATGTAGATCAGACTGAACGTCGAACCGGTGATCGCCGTCGGCAGACCCACGCGACACACCGCGCGAATCGAATCGATGCGCACGCGGCCGAGCCGTAGCAGACCGCGACGTGCGGCGATGCCGACACCCATCACGAACGCGGCGCCGCGCGTGGCGATCGTCGCGATGGCCGCGCCGGCAATGCCGAGCCGCGGCAGCGGACCCCAGCCGAGCATCAATGCCGGGTCGAGCACCAGCGTGATGCCGACCGACGCGAGCAGCAGCACGAACGGCGTGCGCGTGTCGCCGGATGCGCGGAACGATGCGTCGACGGCAAAGAAACCGTAGATGAGCGGCGTCCCGAGGAGATACGTTCTGAGATAGGACGTGCCGAGCGCGGTGACGTCGGCCGGCGTGTCCATTACGGCGAAGAGACCGTGCAGCACGTGTGCGCCGATCAGGCCGACGATCGCGCCGAGCACGAGCCCGAACACCGTCGTGTCGCCGGCGATCCGGGCCGCTTCCTCGCCGCGATGTGAGCCGTACCGTCGCGCCGCCACCGCCGTGAGCCCCACGCCGATCATCTCGGCGAACGACACGATCATCCAGATCCAGAACAGCGACGTCGACACGGCGGCGAGCCCCGCGGCGCCAATGCGGGTGCCGACCCAGAATGCGTCGACCGATGAGAATATCGTCATCAGCAGCGACGACGCGACGGCTGGCAGCGCGACCCGCAGAATCGTGCCGCGCAGCGAATCGGAGACGAGATGCGCTGCTTCCCACTCGCCGGTGACGGCGACGGGCGCGAGACCTTCGTGCGGCTCGACCGGAAGCGATGGGCCCTGCGCCGGCTCGAGCACGCGCGTGTCGATCAGCGGCTGGCCGCTGCTCCCGCTGGTTCGGCGACGCGCTGCGCGAGCGACGTCAGCGCGCGCGCCGCGCTCGACGTGGGATCGGCGACGACGATCGGTTGGCCGAGATCGCCGCCCTCGAGCACGCGCGGATAGAGCGGAATCTGTGCGAGGAGCGGCAGATTCAGCTCGGTGGCAAGTCGCTCGCCGCCGCCGCTACCGAAGATCGGCGTCGGCTTGCCGCAGTGCGGGCACTCGAACCAGCTCATGTTCTCGACGATGCCGAGCACCGGCACGCTGACGCGCTCGAACATCTTCACGCCGCGCAGCGCGTCACCCACTGACACTTCCTGCGGCGTTGTGACGATGATGGCACCGTTCACCGGCGTGGACTGGACGAGCGAGAGCTGCGCGTCGCCCGTGCCTGGCGGCATGTCGACGATGAAGTAGTCGAGCTCACCCCAGGCCACGTCGCGCAGAAACTGCGTGATGATCTTCATGACGATCGGCCCGCGCCAGATTGCCGGCTGGTCGCGATCGATGAGGAAGCCGAGGCTGATCAGCTTCACACCGAACGCTTGGAGCGGAACGATATGCTCGTTGATCACAGCGGGCGGCTCGTTCACCCCCATCATCCGCGGAATGTTCGG
>JAICKA010000239.1 GCA_025928185.1 Gemmatimonadaceae bacterium | reverse complement strand
GGGCCGCGCCCTGATCGGCGTTCGCGATACCGGAATCGGGATGACCGCCGAGCAGCTGGCGACGGTGTTCGAGCCGTTCGTGCAGTTCGAGAATCGCCTAACGCGCCCGGAGAAGGGCACTGGCCTCGGCATGCCGATCAGCCGCGATCTCGCGCGCGGGATGGGTGGCGACCTCACGGTCGAGAGCCAACCCGGCGCGGGCACCGAGTTTCTGCTGACCCTCCCCATCGACGACGCGGTTGCGTCGGCGGTGTGAGCGCGCGATCAGCCCCCGTGCTTGAAGAACTGCACCGCCTTTTCGTGCTTCTGCGCGGCTGCACGCGTCTTGAACGTCCCGAGATTCCGGCGCTTGCCAGTCTTCGGATTTTTCTTCCGCGAATAGAGACGGTATTCGCCCGACTTCAGCTTTCGAATCATCGTGTCCCTCCGGGTCTCCGACGAACCTCACGCTTTTTTTGCATGACGCGGACCGCCGCGCAGCCGGCTGACGTTCGGCACCCTCGACCGGCGTTCGGCATCGAGCACCGTCAGCCCTCGTCGTCTCCCGGCGCGAGGGCTTCCCGAGCCTCGGCGACTTCATCGGATGGCACCAGCACCTCGATCCCGCGGGCGCTACGCCCTTCGAAGCTCGGGCCGAAGAGCCCGACGAGATCGTTACCGCGCCGGATAGCGGTGATCCCGGCGGCGTCGAGCCGAGCGATCGCGATGTCGGCTTCGTAACCGGCGCCGTACGTCGCAACCGTCACCCAGCCGCGCTGCGCGTCACTCACCTTCCCCACCCGACGCGTCAGCCATCAGGCGTCCTTGTTCTTCTCGTCCCATAACTTCGGCTCCCACAGTTCCACCTTGTTGCCGTCCGGGTCCATGATCCAGGCGAACTTGCCGTTCTCGTGCGATTCCGGTCCCTGGACGATCGCAACGCCCGCGGCACGAAGCTGATCGAGCAGCTCACCGAGGTTGTCGACTCGGTAGTTGATCATGAACGACGACGTGCTCGGGCTGAACCACGTGCTGTCCTTCGCCGCGACATGCCACACCGTGAGTCCTCGATCCTCGGCCGTGTCGTTCGGCCACCGGAGGATCGCCCCGCCGAAGTCTTCCAATGGCAGCCCGAGGTTCTTCCGGTACCATTCGGCGAGCGCGGTATTGTCGCCCGCGGTCTTGAAGAACACGCCGCCGATTCCGGTAATCTTCGCCATCGTTATTCTCCCTTGTGGCCCGTCGCCTAACGCGACCTACGCCTCGGTGACGTCGAACAGGTACATCTGGACATCCTCATCTTCGGGCGCGAGCACGCGCCGGTCGGCGGCGCAGGCTTGCCCCTCCGGCGTCGCGAAGGCGCGGCGGAGTGAAGCCATGTCATCGAAATAGAGGATCCCGATGAGGTACGGTTCCGGATCGCCGGCGGGAGTGAGGATCGGCCGCCGGCTCACCTCGTACTTCCGCAGCCCCGGAAGCTGCTTCGCGAGCGGGATGTGCACGTCGTGGTAGTGCGCGTCGAACGCCACCGGGTCTTTCGGCGTCCGGTAGATGACGACCATTCTTGCCATTATTGTCTCACGGAGTGGCGCCGCTGCCTAACGTTGAGCATGGCGGCAGGCGAGCCCAAATAAGCACGCACGGCCATGCCGTCGCAATCCCGGATACACCCTGATGCGTCTCTGGACTCTCCACCCGCGCCATCTCGATGCCGCCGGCCTCGTTGCCCTCTGGCGGGAAGCGCTCCTCGCACAGGCTGTGCTCCTTGGCCGCACGCGTGGTTACAAGCACCACCCGCAGCTGCAGCGCTTTCGCGCTACCGCCGATCCGGCGGCGAGCATCGCCGACTACCTGCGCGTCGTCGCCGACGAAGCCGCTGCGCGCGGGTATGCCTTCAACTCGGGGCTCATCGTCACCGCCGGCGCGACGAGTGAGCCCATCGCCGAGACCAGAGGACAGCTCCTTTACGAGTGGGAGCATCTCGGCCGCAAGCTGCAAAATCGATCGGCGGATTGGTTCCGCGACAAGGTTGCCACGGCAAAGCCGACGGCGCATCCGTTGTTTCGAATCGTGGCGGGCGGGGTACGCGACTGGGAGCGATTGGACGCTGCGCGACCGCGCGACGGCGCCTGAAGCGCGGAATTAACGGCAGGCCTGCCTAACGGCTACCGTTTGGGTTCATAGCGTTTTGCGATTGCGCCAGATCCGAATTCCACCTGGCTCACGAGCTTCAAATCGATTCGTCTCGACAGCCCGGCGAACAGCGTCGGCCCATGGCCGACCAGCCTGGGGTGGACGACGAGCTCGTACTCATCGATCAATCCAAGCTCCGCCAGCGCGAGGGGGAGCGTCACCCCGCCGACAAGCAGGCCCTTCCCCGGCTGCTGCTTGAGCTTCTCGATGGCCGTACCCAGATCCCCGCGCACGAGCTCCGAGTTCCAGTCGACCCGTTCGAGGGTGCTCGACACCACGTACTTCTTCGCCGCGTCGATTGTCGTCGCGAAGGCTTCCATCCACGCGGGCCTCGTGGCCGCGGGATCGCGCCACCCTGCTTCCATCATCTGGTACGTCACTCGGCCAAAGACGAGCGCATCGGCCCAGCCGAGGTTCTCGATGGCGTGACGATGGAGG
>JAICKA010000133.1 GCA_025928185.1 Gemmatimonadaceae bacterium | reverse complement strand
CGCGAAGTGGTGCATCACGCGTTCGGCGGCGCTCTGCCGGCGCGCCGTCGCGAGCGCCGCGCGCAGCGCCAGCACACCGTCGTTCACGCCGGCGAACACGAACTGGTGCGCGCCGCTCGCCGCCAGCTCTCGGATGTCGGTGTCCTGCCGCCAGTTGGTGTGGCAGTACACCACGATCGGCGTGGTCGGCCACGCCTGCGCCAGCTCGCGCACGATTCGCCGAGCCAACTCGCCGCCCGGCTCCCGTGCGCCAACGACCACGGCGGCAACGCGCGGCGGTTCCTTCAGCAGCGTGCGCAGCTCGTCGAACGTGGCGACCGGCTCGCTCTGCGCGCGCGTGCTCAGCGCCGCGGCGAGCCGCGCCCGCTGCTGCGCATCGAGCGCGCAGGCGAGCACGCGCCGGATCGGTGGTGCTGGTGCGCCGTCGCGGCCAACGCCTCGGTCAGTCGTCACCGGCCGCTGCCAGCGCAACATGGTTCGGCAATCGTTCTGGTCCGAGCCGTTCCACATCGCGCGCGACAGCGGCGCCACGCGCATTGAGCCGCACTCGGCGCACCGCGGCCGACGACGGTGAGCTGACGTTCAGCGATTCGGCCTTGAATGCCACTTCGTGAAAGCCGTGCGCACGTGCCAGCGCGAGCGCGGCGGCGGCGTGCTGCGCGGCGGCTGCTGACTGTCCCAGTCTCGCGAACGCCGTTGCGCACTCGAGCAGCGCGGCCGCCACCCCGCCCCGCGGTGCGCCGGCCCGGTCGAGGCGCTCGATCTCGCGCGCCACCCACAGCACTCGCGGTTCATCCTCGAGCTCCGCGCTCGCCATGGCGATGCCGCCGAGCGCCGGCAGCGCGGCGTGCGCCGTCAGGTGCTCCGTCGCGATCACCGCGGTCCACCCGGCGCGTGCTTCGCGCGCGTGGCCGCTCTCGAGCAGCATCTGCGAGACGTTCACGAGCACCTCGGCTTCCTTGAGCGGCGCCGCGCCGGCTGCCTGATATGCGCGCCAGCCGTGCGCGAGGGCATCGTCCATTCGGCCGGAGATGCCGGCAGCGACCATCAGCCAGGTGTGCGCGTAGTACGACAGCACTTGCAGCCCGTGACGATCGGCGATTCGTGCCGCGCATCGCGCGCAGCGCCGCACTTCCGGGTAGTTGCCATGCAGATGCGCCAGACTCGCGCGCCCAACCCAGCCGCGTGCCGTCAAGTCGGGCTGGTGCAGCGTTCGTCCGAGGCGCAGGATCTCCGCATAGCGATCGGCCGCTCCGTCCAGATCGCCGAGCCTCGTCGCCGTCCGTGCCCGCCGCGAGAGAATGCGGCCGCGCTGCAACGGGCTGAGCGTGCGGTCCGCCGCGAGCAGCGCGTCGATGATGTGTGCCGAAATCCGGTACGCATTGTGATCGTGCGCCTCCTCGGCCACGGCGACGATCGCATCCGCCGGATGCACCTCGCCGTTCTGCCACTCGCCGCGAACGAGGGCGTCGAGCGCCGCCGGCCTCGCGATCGCCGCCGCGAGCTGTGCGATGTGCTCGAGCAACGGCGTGGCCTGCGGCTCCGGCAGCGCCGCCGCCTGCTCGAGCAGATTCCCGATCGCGATCCACTCGCCGTCGTGCTCACCGAACGGCTCGGTGCGGTCGCCGAGATCGGCGCGATACGCCGTCGTGGCGAATCCCACGGTGGGACTGTATTGCAGATTGCTCATTCGCCTCCCATCGTCGCCGGCGCCACGTGGGCCGGCAATCGCTCCGGCTCGAGCCGTTCCACGTCGCGCGCGATCGCGGCGCCGCGAGCGCTGAGCGGCACGCGGCGCACGTCCGCCCGCGACCGTGCGGTGACGTCCAGCGACTCGGCCTTGAATGCCACTTCGTGAAAGCCGTGCGCTCGCGCCAGCGAGAGCGCGGCCGCCGCGTACCGCGCGGCTGCGGCAGGCTGCCCAACTTGCGCGAGCGCCATTGCACACTCGAGCAGCGCGGACGCCACCGCGTAGCGCGACGTGCCGGTCTTCTCCATGCGAGCGACTTCGCGCGTCACCCAGAGCACGCGAGGCTCGTCGCCGAGCATGGCGCTGGCGACGGCGAGCCCGCCGAGTGCCGGCAGAACGAGATGCGGCGGAACACCGTCGGCGGCGAGGATTGCCGCCCAGCCCGCGCGGGCTTCGCGTGTGTGGCCGCTCTCGAACAGCGCCTGCGACACGTTGACGAGCACCTCGGCTTCTGCCGAGCGGTTGGCAGCGTGCTGATACGCGAGCCAGCCATGCGCCAGGCAGTCGTCGATCCGTCCGGCGACGCCGGCGGCGATCATCAGGCAGGCATGCGCGCCGTGCGCGAGCGCACGCAGCCCGTGTCGGTCGGCGAGTCGTGCCCCGCGCTCGGCGCAACGCCGCACTTCCGGATAGTTGCCGTGGAACTGCGCGACGGCGGCGCGTCCAATCCACCCGTGCGCCGTCAACGCGGGATCGCGCAGCGCGCGGCCAATGCGCAGCACCTGCTCGTAGCGATCGAGCGCGCCATCGAGATCGCCGAGCTTGTGCGCGGCGCGGGCGCGCCGGGCGAGAATGCGGCCGCGCTGCAACTTGCTCAAACAGCGGTTGGCGGCGAGGAGCGAATCGAGGATGTGCGCCGCGAGCCGGAACGCGTTGGCGTCGTGCGCTTCCTGGGCGACGGCGACGATCGAGTCGGCCGCGTGTCGGTCGGAGCTCTGCCACTCGCCCTGCACGAGCTGCTCGAGCGCGGCCGGGCTGACGGCGTCGGCGGCGAGCTGCTCGACATGTTGCAGGATCGGTGCGGTCTCGCGTTCGGGCAGTCGTGCCGCCTGCTCGAGGAGATTCGCGATGGCAAGCCAGTCGCTGTCGTGCTCACCGAACGGTTGCGTGCGGCCGGCGAGGTCCGCACGATACGCCGTTGTCGCGTAGCCTGCGGCGGGCGCGTATCGGCCTGTTTGTGACGGTGTGCGATCGTTGTTCGTGGTCATCGGCGTCAAAGCTCGGAGCGGTGATGCAGCCGGGCAAGGGGCGCGCGATGTTTAGAGTTTTAAGAGATCTTAAGATTCGCGGTTCGGTACTGGCGCACGACGTGCCGGCCGAGCTGCGTTGCGCGGATCGTTCGTGCGCAGGTCGCTCCGAAGAGTGTCGTGCGGCATCGAGGGCGCGCACCGGCGACTCGACCGCGGTTGCTCGGCAATTCCTTCAGAAGTTCCATGATTGGTACGCGCCGTTCGTGCAAACTGATCCGCGCTATCCGGTGACCGACGTTCGCCACGGCGGCCGGAGCTATCGGGCCACGGTGCAGCCGGTTTGCCCGACTCCGGCAGCGCAATCCTGGCAAACGTTGGACAAGACCACCGTGGTCGAGGTGATTCCCGAGGCCAGTCGGTGGAAGATCGCCAACGTCTTCTATGAGAAGTTTGATCTCAAACGAGAGCTCTGCTTCGATGCGAGGACCGATCGGCGCCCTGACCACGGCCGGAAAAGTGCTAGCGATCGCGAACGCTGGCATCGTCAAAGCCAGGTCCGGAATGGCGAAGGAGGGAGCGGCCTCGGCCCATGAGGCAATTGTGATCTACGGCACTCAACCTGCTTGGTTCGGCCTCGGATCCTCCGCGTTCGGGCTCCCGACTGATCAGGTGACCATGCCTTTTCGAGACTTTGTCGATGACGACGGCCGGCGCTGGCGGGCCTGGGGCGCCTACCCGAGCTCGCACCAGCTCGGGCGCGACACGTTGCTTGGCGGCTGGCTCTGCTTCGAATCGGGTGGCGAGCGCCGCCACGTCGCGCCGCTGCCGGTGAACTGGCAGTTGATGAGCGACGAAGCGATGCGCGTTGCGCTGAACAGTGCGGAGGTGGTGCGTAGCTCGCCGATCGGTGCTACTCTCCGCGATCGCGCCGACGGCGCTGGTGCCGCTGAAGCTCGGCCGTCGCCCTGAGAACTCCCGTGCGATTGCACGCCAGCGGGCTTGTTCCATCTCCCCGCGCATACCCGTCAGCACCAGACTGCGCAGCTGCACCTTTCGTCTTGCATTGTCGTTGCGCGCGTGAATGGTGGAGTCCCATCCGCACCGCGAATGCCGTCCGCTAATCGCTCTCGTCGAGAGTGGTCGGGCCTGGCGGCGTGACGGCGGAGAGTCTCAGTCGGTAGCCGGCGCGACGTACCGTTTGTAGCGTGTTCGGAAGCCCGATCGAAGCAAGGCGCTTTCGGAGACCGCACAAATAGACGCCGAGCATGTTCTCGCGCGTCGACGGATCCGCGCGTGGCCACGTTTGGGCGATCAGCGCGCGCCGAGGCACCAGGTGTCCGTCCGCCTCGAGCAGGACACTCATCAGGCGAAGCTCGGTCTGCGTCAGAGACACCCGGTTGTTGCCGTGCTCGATCGTCGCACTCGACCAATCCACGACGACGGTCCCGTTCGCGAAGCACTGCTGCCCACGTCCAGTTGCGAGCACGTCCAAACGGACACGGACCGACACGCGCCCGTCGACCGACGCGACGATGTAGTCGCGAACACCTTCTGCAATACAAGCGAGCAGTCGTTGGCGAGACGCAGCGCTCATCACGAGCTGTGTCTCCATCGGCTGCGATCCCGATGCCGAGGCCGCGGGCGGGAGCGGATTGGATCCCGGTGCCCGGTCGTCGCTGCTCGCCGTCCGCTGAATCGCTGCGGCAATCGCCCGCTGATCGCGCAACTCCTGGCCCATGGTGTTCGCCTCGAATGTCTCTCGATGGCGAAACTATCCGGGCCGGCGGGCATGCCGGGTCACACCACGTGCAACGCGCTTCGATCCGCGGCGTGGCGAAGCCGCCGCTCGAGCGCCGCGACAACGGCCGAGCTTCCACCATTCGCGCGGATGTCGCTCGCCGTGTATCCCGTGTACCGCTTCATCGCATTGCGCAACGCCGTCGGCGACGGATATGACAATTCGTTCGCGATTGTCTCGATCGTGCACCCGGTCGTCTCGAGCAGGTAAGCCACCAGTACCAGCCGCGCCCACGCAAGCAGCTCTGCAGGCGGCACGAAGTGATGCCGCGCGCACATGTTGAACAGCGTCTTGCGATGTACGCCCAGCGCAGCCGCGAGACTCAACACATCCGTGATCTGCTGCGGCCGTGACACCGCGGCCTCGAACACCGGGTGAAGTGGGCCTGGGACGCACGATTCCAGCAGCTGAAGTACGCATTCGGCAGCACACTGCGATTGCGCCGACTTGATGACCGCCCGAAAATCCGCCGGTGTGTCGTTGCTGCCGCCAAAGATGAACTGGTGAGCGCCTGCAGCGGCCAGGCTGCGCAGGTCGGTGTCGTACTGCCACCCGGGTTGGCAATACACGAGGATCGCGGCCCGCGGCCGCTCAGCGGCGATGTCGCGGATCGTGCGGCGCGCCGACTCTCCGGACGCATCGCGCGCCGGCAGCACGATCGCGTTGACCTCGCGGGTGCTGCTCCGGAGCGATTCACGCAATTCAGCAAAGGAGGGAGCGATCGTAAGCTCCGCGCCGCCGCGAAGCGCATCGGACAGGCGCGCCAGCTCGAGCCGGTCGAGTGCGCACGCAAGCACGCTCGCCCCGCCGAAGAGACCCATCGCCACGCGCTGTAACGCCCGTGCACCCGCCATAACCAATCAGAGTCTCCTAAAGCCATACATCTGGCGCTCCTCATTCCCGGGAGCGCCCCATGTTCGGTCAGTCACATCCTCGTGCGTTCGTCAGGCTTGCTGCGTTGGCGGCTGCCGTCGCCGCAATCGCGGCATGCAATGCACTCGGCACGGAGCCACACGCGAAGGACGCGAATCCCCATCGGTCCATCTCTCCCGCATCGGCAAACCACGATGACAGCGATTCGCTTGTCGTCTGTCTCGGCGGGTACGTCATCATCAACGGCCGCGCGGTGTGCGCTGACCCCTGATTCGCCGCGGATCATCAGCCGGGTACCGGCGCCAGGCGAGACGGCAAGCGCTTCGGCGCGAGGCGAGCGACGTCGCGCGCCACAGCCGCCGCTGCCGGTCCGAGCGCCTCAGGAATGATCTGTCCAGGCGCGTCGCTCGAGAGCTCGAGCGAATCCGCCTTGTAGGCGATCTCGTGAAACCCGTGCGTGTTCGCCAAAGCAGCTGCCGCGTGCGCTCGGCGCACGGCAGCTGCCGGCTCGCTGATCGCCGCCAACGCCTGTGCCGACTCGAGGAGCGCCGACGCGACGGAGTACCTCGGCGCCGCGGAACGCACGAGGCGCTCGATCTCGCGCGAAGCCCACCGCACGGTCGTGGTGTCCTGCAGCTTCGCGGCGGCCAACGCCAGGCCGCCGAGCGCTGGGAGAATGAGTCGAGCTGGCAGCGGGCGGCAGGCGACCGCCGCGAATCCCGCGCTCGCTTCTCGAAAGTGTCCGGCATCGAAGAGTGCTTGCGCCAGGTTTTGCAGGATCTCCGCCTCCTCGACGGGATCTCCTCTGGCCACGCGGTACACGATCCAGCCGTGAGCCAGTGCGTCGTCGAACCGGCCGTTGACGGCGGCTGCGATCATGAGACCGCTGTGCGCGTGCCGCAACGACGCCCGAAGCCGATGGCGATCGGCGATGGCCGCTGCCCTGGTCGCAAACCGGATGACGTCAGGGTAGTTGCCGCGCATCTGCGCCAACCCCGTGCGGCCCAGGTATCCTCTCGCCTGCAGCTCCGGCACTCGCGCTTTCACGCCGAGGCGCAGGACTGCTTCGTAACGGTCG
>JAICKA010000146.1 GCA_025928185.1 Gemmatimonadaceae bacterium | reverse complement strand
GCATCCATTCGAGATCTGGCGCTGTCGAAACCCGCAGGTACGATGCGACCGTAGAGTCGCTGTTCACACGACGATCACGAGGCGACGGCTCATGGAAACACTGACGCGGGATCTCCGGTACGTCATCCGTTCGTTGCGGCGTACGCCCGGCTTCTTCTTCGTCACAGTCCTGACGTTGGCGCTCGGCATCGGCGCGACCACGGCAATCTTCAGCGTCGTCAACGCGGTGCTGCTCCAGCCGCTGCCGTACCCGAGCTCCGATCGGATCGTGCAGCTCTTTCAGGTCGACAAGGACGGCAAGCGGATGAGCGTCTCCGAGCCGAACTTCGCCGACTGGCAGTCGCAGACGCGCGGTTTCGTCTCGATGGCGGAGCTGCGGGGACCGTCGCGCTTGAACGTCACGGGCACCGGTGAGCCGATGCAGGCCGCTGCCTCGACCGTGTCCGGCGATTTCTTTCGCGTATTCGGCTTGAACCCCGAGCTCGGCCGCGCCGTAACCGCAGCCGACGTGAGCTCGGGCGCACCCATCGTCGTGGTCAGCGACGCGTTCTGGCGAGACGCGCTCCACGCCGATCCCGCCGCGGTCGGCCGTCCGATCAGTCTCGACAATCAGCAGTATGTCGTCGCCGCGGTCATGCCTCCCGCGATGAATTATCCGGCGGGCACGCAGGTCTGGATGCCATCTCGCGTACACGTGGAGCGCAGCCGAACATCGCACGGCTGGCGTGTCGTGGCGCGTGTGCGCAGCGGCGTAACGCTCGATCAGGCGAAGCAGGATCTCAGCGCGGTCTCGCGCCGTCTCAAGCAGACCTACGGCGACGAAACGTGGATGTCGGACGGTGATCTCTCGACCTTGCACGAGCAGCTCGTCGGCAACGTGCGAACGACATTGCTCGTGCTGCTTGGCGCATCGGCGTTCCTGTTGCTCATCGCCTGCGCGGCGGTGGTCAACCTGCTCGTCGCCAGAATGACGATGCGCCGCGCCGAATTGGGTGTGCGGCTGGCACTTGGCGCGAGCCGCGGACGGTTGGCGCGACAGGCGCTGACCGAGACCGGCCTGCTGGCGCTCATCGGCGGGGCAGCTGGCGTGCTGCTGGCGGCGATCGGTGTGCGGGCATTGCTGGCGTTGCAGACCGGAGCGCTTCCGCGCGCGGGCGAAGTGCACATCAACGGCAGGGTGCTCGGATTCGCGCTCGCCACGTCGGCGGTCGTGGCGATCGGGCTCGGTCTTCTCGCCACGCTGCAGGGGACCCGCGCCGACATTCGTGAAACGCTCTCGTCCAGCCAGCGCACGCAGGCGGGATCGGGGGCGAGCGCGCGCGTTCGCAGTGGACTGGTGATCTCGCAGATGGCGCTGACGGTCGTGCTGCTCATTGGCGCCGGCCTGCTCGCGCGGAGCTTCGTGCATCTGCTGGAGATCGATCCCGGCTATCGAACGACGCATGCCGTCGTGCTCGACGCGGCGCTGCCTTACGAAGATGGAGACCAGGCCGCGCTTGCGCGGGCCAATTTCCACGCCCGGTTGATGGAACGTCTGCGCTCCATTCCAGGCGTCACCGATGTCGGGTCGGCCAGCGGCTTTCCGCTGCTCGGTGGCGGGAGCGACGGTGAGTATCTGCTGCTCGATCGCGCTGACGTTCACCTCGACTTTTCCGATTGGCCACGGCTGGCAAAAAATCCGGCGCGGAGCGGTCAAGCCAACTTCCGCGTGGCGGATGCCGGCTATTTTCGCGCGCTGAACATTCCGGTGTTGCGGGGGCGCGGCTTCGAGCCGACGGATGCGCCGCACGACGCCAAGGACCCGTACACGCCTGACGCTGCGCTCATCAGCGCGTCGCTCGCAAAGGCCAAATGGCCGAATGAAAATCCGATCGGCAAGCTGATCGAGTACGGCAACATGGACGGCAACCTCCGGCCGTACACGGTTGTCGGCGTCGTCGGCGACGTGCGCGACCAGAGTCTCGCGACCGATCCGACGCCCACCTTCTACGCGAATCTGGCACAGCGCCCAAATGCCGCCGGCAACCTGCACATCGTGCTCCGCGCGATTGGCGATCCAACGCCGGTGATCGCGTCGGCGCGAAGCATCGTGCGCCAGCTGCGGCCGGACGTTCCCGTTCGGCTGCAGACCATCGAGACCATCGTTTCCGGCTCCATGGCCAGCCGCCGGTTCTCTTTCGTACTTGTCGGCGTGTTCGGACTCACGGCGCTGGGACTGGCCACGCTCGGCGTCTATAGCGTGATCTCGTATCTCGTGGCGCAGCGCCGAGCGGAGATCGGTGTGCGCATCGCGCTCGGTGCGCAGTCGAGCGACGTGCTGCGCCTGGTGCTGCGGCAGGGAGCCCTGCTCGCCATCTCCGGAATCGTCGTCGGCACCATCGCAGCCCTGTATCTCACGCGTTTGCTCAAGGGTCTCGTCTACGGCGTGAGCACGACCGACCCGATCGCCTTCGGCGCGGTGGTGGCGCTGCTCATGGCCGTGGCGCTGGTGGCCAGCTTCGTTCCCGCGCGACGCGCGAGCCGCGTCGACCCGATGACCGTGCTGCGAACCTGACGAAAGCCGACCCGGCGCTTCGGGAACGCTCCACCCCGCCCCACGGATTGGTCCGTCAGACATCGATTCGTTTCTGTTCCCGCGGAGTGCCGATGCTGATCTTGGGATTTGCCGGTCTACTACTCGCCGTGGGCGCATCGAGCGCGGCGCCCGCTCCGGCTCGCGTGGCGCATACCGACACGGCGCTCACGGCGCTCACCGCGCCGGTCAGCCGCGATACGCTCGCCGACACCACGGCGACGTTCGCTTCCGACAGCGCGCTCGCCGCGTTCCGCCTGATCGTTGGCGACAGCACGACAACCCGTCCTCGCCCGAAGGTCGTGGTGCTCAGTGACTGGTATTATCGCCGGCTGCAGGTGCATCGCGTCGTCGCTTACGCCACGATCCCGGTATTCGCGCTGCAGTGGGCCGCAGGCGATCAGCTGTTCCGCAAAGGGTCGGACGCACCGACGTGGGCCAAGTCGATGCACCGCGCGGGCGCGACCACGCTCGCCGGCATGTTCACCGTGAACACCGTCACGGGACTCTGGAATCTGTGGGATTCGCGGTCGGTGCCCCAGAATCGCGCGCTGCGCACGGTGCACGCGCTCACGATGCTCGCCGCCGACGGCGCGTTCACCTACGCCGGCGTCAAGCTGTCGGAGGAAGCGGAAACGAGCACGAGCAAGCGTCAGCTGCACCGCACAATCGCGCTCTCCGCCATGGGCGTGACGGTGTTGAGCGGACTGGCAATGAAGATCTGGAACCGCTGAAGCTGCGCCGGACCTTCGTCCACCCGCGACCGCGAGCGTGATCTGATGCTGGTTCCCGAATCACTCGTGCACGCGCTTCAGCCATGGAACGACTTCTACAGTCATTCCAAGGCGGCCGAGATCATCGTCACGTGCCTGCACGTTGGCGGGCTGCTGCTCGCCGGTGGGCTCGCCATCGGCGCGGACCGCGGAACTTTTCGCGCCATGCGCTATCCCGCTGCGGAACGCCCGCGGCATCTGCGGGATTTGGCAGACGTACACAAATGGGTGCTCGCCGGACTCGCCGTCGTGCTCGTGAGCGGCCTGCTGCTGCTCGCGGCGGACGTCGAGACCTTTGCAGGATCGTGGCTGTTCTGGACGAAGATGGCGCTCGTGCTGGTGCTCCTGGTCAACGGGTTCGTCATGACTCGCACGGAACGCGTGCTGGCGACCGATCCAGGCGGAGCATCGCCCGCGTGGCGCCGGTTGCATCGCGTGGCAATCGCCAGCGTGAGTCTCTGGTTCGTCATCGCGTTCGCCGGCGTCGCCCTGGTCACGGTGGCATGACGGCGCCGCTCACTTCACGTGTCCGCGCGCTCACGGCGCGCTGTTCATAGGATGCTTATGCAGCACCTCGAATCGCCACACGACCATGCGAAGCCCGACTGCCACGGCTGTGCGCTCGTTGGCCGCCGCGATTTCCTGCGCGACGCGGCGCTCGCCGTGGCCGGTGTGCTCGTGGCGCTCGGCGCCGCGCCCTCGCTCGCGGCGGCGGCGCCGCTGGAGTTCGTCTCGCCGCTTGGCGGCGGCCGTGACGAGAAGCGGTATGCGATTCCGCCTGCGGACGCCGTGCAGATCGACAAGGAGAACGGTGTGATCCTCGCCCGCTGGCAGAGCCGCGTCTACCTGTTCTCGCTCGCCTGTCCGCATCAGAACACGGCGCTTCGCTGGTCCGACAGCGAAAAGCAGTTCGTCTGCCCCAAGCACCATTCGCGCTTTGGCGGTGACGGCTCGTACGTGCCCGACAGCGGCCGCGCCACACGCGACATGGATCGTTTTGACATTCATCGCGACGGCAACGACGTCGTCGGCAATCTCGACAAGATGTACGCCGAACACGAGGACGCCGGATGGTCCACCGCGTTCGTTGCACTCTGATCAGCCGAACTCACTCAACCGTCCCGCACCCATGGCCTGCAAGGATTGTCTGAACCGCCGCGAATTCCTCGCGCGCTCCGCACTCGTTGCCGCGGCGCTCGTCGTAGCCGACGGCTGCGGCGACGGGCAGATCGGTCCGCCCGGAATCACCGGCGTGAGCGGCGATCCGCTGCTGCCGCTCGGCGGTCCGATCACTGTGGACCTCGCGAACTTCCCGGCGCTCGCCACCGTCGGCACGATCGTCGACGTCGGGAGCGAGCGTGCGGTGATTCGTACCGGGGCGTCCACGTTCACCGGCTTGTCGCGCATCTGCTCGCACCAGCATTGCGAGATCGACATCCGCGTAGACCATTTCGAGTGTCCGTGCCACGGTTCGCAGTTCGCCGCGGACGGTTCGGTGATCCGCGGGCCGAACGTCCAGAGCCCGCCGATCGGCCCCTTGCGGATTCTCGCGGTGACGTATGATCAGGCGGCAAACACGCTTACGGTCGAGTAGCGCGCGCGTAGACTTTTTTCGCCCACCGTGCAAGTGCGGCGCGCCGCGAAATAACCGTTGCGACGCAGTTCACGGTGTTCGTAGGTTGTTGCCCATGCTGATCGGCGTCGCGGGAATGGTGGGCACCGGCAAGACCACGTTGACGAAGGCGCTCGCCGGGCGCTTCGGTCTCCAACTGGCACTCGAGAGCGTCGACGCCGAGAACCCGTGGCTCGAGAGCTTTTACGGCGGACCGGAGGAGATGCACTCCTACGCGCTGCCCCTGCAGCTCCATTTCCTCGCCACGCGATTCGCCTCGATGCGGCGCATGCGCGGACTCGGCGGAAGCTGGATTCTGGACCGCACCTGGTACGAGGACGCGGAAGTGTTCGCGCGGGGGCTGTTCGAGCAAGGCTTCATGACGTCCGACGAGTGGACGCTGTACCGCCGGCTGTACTCGGAGCTGCTGTACGCGCCGGCCGCTCGTCCGCCGCGGCTGCTTATCTATCTGCACGCGCCGCTCGCCACCATCCTCGAGCGCATCGCCGAGCGCGGACGGCCGCGCGAAAAGGATACGCCGGTCGAATACTGGTCGGCGCTGCACTCGCGCTACGAGCGATGGTTCGCCGAGTTCCGCCACTGCCCGGTGCTTGCGCTCGACGTGCGCGAGTACGATTTATTGAGCAATGCCGATGCGATCGAGGAGATCGCCGCACGACTGCGAGTCCAGCTCGAGGACGAGCTGCCGCAGACCGAGCTCTGGGCGCCGCGGGCGCGCCAGCGCGCGCTCGCCTGAGCGCGCAACGTATATTCCCTGAGCACATTCAGGCCGCCGGCGTTCGGCGGTGCCGTCTCCAATCCGACTCATGAGCGACGGGACTCCTCTGGATTCCGATACGTCGTCTGCGGCATCTGCTGCGGACGGCGGCAAGTACGTGTACTGCATCGTGCGGAGCGATCGGTCGCGGGATTTTGGCGCGATCGGGATCGGCGGCGGGCAGCGCGTGTTCACGGTGGCCTATCAGGACCTGGCCGCCGTGGTGAGCGACACGCCGATCGTG
>JAICKA010000021.1 GCA_025928185.1 Gemmatimonadaceae bacterium | reverse complement strand
CGTCGGCGGTCTGGCCACGCGAGCGGCGGGGGAGAGCAGGAAGAGGTGGGAACAAAAAACCTTGAGATTGCAGCAATCCGCGTGCCCCCAACTGATTTTCCGCTCCAAACTGCAACGTTTCGTTACACGTTGAAGCGAAACAGCATCACGTCGCCGTCCTTCACGACGTATTCCTTGCCCTCGGACCGGACCACGCCCTTTTCGCGAGCGCCCTTCCACCCGTCGTTTGCCACGAAGTCGTCGTAGCTCACCGTTTCCGCCCGAATGAACCCGCGCTCGAAGTCGGTGTGAATGACGCCGGCCGCGATTGGTGCGGTGTCGCCGCGGTGAATCGTCCAGGCGCGCACCTCCTGCTCGCCGGCGGTGAAATACGTTTGCAGCCCGAGCAGGTGATAGCCGGCGCGAATCAGGCGATCGAGTCCCGCTGACTCCAGCCCGAGCGACTCGAGAAAGCCGCGGCGGTCTTCGGGCGACAGCTCGGCCAGCTCCGCTTCGATCTTGGCCGAGAAGGGGACCACCTCCGCCTGTTCACCGCTCGCGGCGATGGCGGCTCGCAACTGCACGAGGTGCTCGCCCTCGTCGCCTGCCAGCTCCGCATCGGTGACGTTCGCGGCGTAGAGGATCGGCTTGAGCGTGAGCAGGGAGAGCGGGGCGAGCACGGCGCGATCGGGCGCGGCGAGCCCCGCGTGCCAGAGTGCACGGCCCTCGGACAGCGACGCATGCGCGCGCTCGAGCGGGCCGAGCTCGGAGAGCGCCTCCTTGTCGCCCGTTTTCGATGCGCGCTTCACGCGATCGAGCCGCTTCTCGACGACGCTCAGGTCGGCGAGCGCCAGCTCGAACTCGATCACTTCGCGGTCGCGCACCGGATCCACCGAGCCCATGACGTGCAGCACGTCGTCGTCGTCGAACGCGCGAACGACGTGCACGATCGCGTCGGTCTCGCGGATGTTGGCGAGAAACTGGTTGCCGAGCCCTTCGCCCTGCGACGCGCCCTTGACGAGTCCCGCAATGTCGACGAATTCGACCGCCGCCGGCACGACGCGCTGTGGATGCACGATCGCGGCGAGCGTATCGAGCCGCGCGTCGGGCACGTTGACGCGGCCGACGTTCGGATCCTTGGTGGCGAACGGATAATTGGCGGCGAGCACGCCGGCCGACGTGAGCGCGTTGAACAGAGTCGATTTGCCGACGTTCGGCAGTCCGACGATTCCCAGAGTCAGCATGATGGAAGTCTAATTGTGTGGCGCGATCAGCTCGCGGGCTCGCCGGTGAACCGGTTCATGACCGGGGTGACACCGTCGCGAATCCACAGCTCGATCGCTTCGGTCAGCGTCGGCAGCAGCGCGCGGATCGTCGCTTCTTCGGCCTTGCCAGCCGTGTCGAGCACGTAGTCGGCGAGATCGCCGCGGCGGCGTGGATCGTCCGGGCCGATGCCGAGCCGCAGCCGCGCGTACTCCTGCGACTGGAGGGTGCCCTCGATGCTCTTCAGTCCGTTGTGGCCGCCGGCGCTGCCCTTGGCGCGCACGCGATAGCGGCCGATCGGCAACGCGACGTCGTCGACGACGACCAGCAGATCCTTCGCCGCCGCCCAGAACGGCCGGCGCAGGTAGGGCCGCAGCACGGCGCCGCTGAGATTCATGTAGGTGAGCGGCTTGACGAGGCGCACCTTCGCGGCGCCGACCTGCCCCGTCGCGACGCGCGCCTCGCCGTCCTTCCTCCAGCCGTCGAAATGCCAAACGTCGGCGAGGTGGTCGACGACCCACCAGCCGACGTTGTGGCGCGTTCGCTCGTATTCCTTGCCCGGGTTGCCGAGTCCGAGAATGACTTTCATGGGCTCGTCGCCGGGCGGCGCACCGGCGCCGCTCCGTCCGCGTCCGAAGAGAAATCGGAACACGAACCGGGCTACTTGGTCTCCTCTTCGCCCTCCGCCTTCGCCTTGCGAATGAGCTCCGGCTCGGCCGTTCCGGGCACCGCTTCGGTACCCGCGGCAGGCGTTTCGGTAGCCGCCTTCGGCGCGGTAACCACGCAGATCGTCGCGTTCGGCTCGTCGAGCACCGCGACGCCGGCAGGCAATTGCAGATCTCGAACGTGGAAGCTGTGACCGATCGTCAGCGGCGTCACGTCCACATCCACGTGCGGCGGAATTGCCGACGGATCGAGGCGGAGGTGCACCTGGTGCATCGTCTCCTCGAGGATGCCGCCGCCGTTGCGAACGCCATCGGCGGTCCCGACGAACCGGAGCGGCACGCTCACGGTGACCTTTTCGCCGGCGACCAGCTCCTGAAAGTCGATGTGAACGAGGTGGCGCTTGTACGGATGGCGCTGGATCTCGCGGATGAGCGTGCGGGCCGGCTTGCCGTCGACGTGCAGCTCGATGACGGTGCTCGCCGCCGAAACCTGGGCGAGGAGCCGGTCGACCTCGCGCGTGTCGAGCGCGATCGACTGCGGCGCACGGCCGTGACCGTAGACGACGGCCGGCACCTTGCCGGTCTGGCGGAGCTTGCGCGCGCTGCCCGTGCCGCGATCGTTGCGGACGGACGCATTCAACGTTGCTGATGCCATGGTTCGAATATCACTTTGAAGAAAGTACCCTGCGCAGCGAATCGCCTCGGCCGTCGTACTCTCCGGAGGCTGCGTCCTCCGTACCATCGGGGCGGGGCGGTGGAGCGTCCCTGGTCCGTGGACCGCGGACAATCAGACTTCAGTCGAACAACGAGCTCACCGATTGCTCACTATGCGTGTAGCGAATCGCCTTGGACAGCAATTCGCCCACGGACAGCACCAACAGGCAGCGCGGGCGCCGCGATTCGGGGATCGCGATCGTATCCGTGACCGCCACTTCCTTCACCGGCGCGTCGTTCAGCCGCTGCATCGCCGGACCCGACAACAGCGCGTGCGTCGCGCAGATGTAGATGTCCAGCGCGCCGAGCTTCTTGAGCGCGCGCGCCGCTTCCGTCACCGTGCCCGCCGTGTCGATCATGTCGTCGACCAGGATGCAATCTCGTCCTTCGACCTCGCCGACCACGTTCACGACCTCCGACACGTTCGGCTGCGGACGTCGCTTGTCGATGATCGCCAGCGTGGCGTTCAGTCGCTTGGCGAATCCCCGCGCCATCTTCGCCGATCCGACATCCGGCGCGACGACCACCGGACCATTCAACTGCATCTTGCGGTAGTGCGCCGTGAACACCGGCATCGCGTACAGGTGATCCACGGGAACGTCGAAAAATCCCTGAAGCTGATGCTGGTGAAAGTCGACGCCCAGCACCCGATCCACACCGGCGGCCATGATCATGTTGGCCATGAGCTTGGCGCCGATCGGCACTCGCGGCTGGTCCTTGCGGTCCTGCCGCGCGTAGCCGTAGTACGGCATCACACACGTGATGCGGGCCGCCGAGGCTCGCCGCGCCGCGTCGATCAGGAGCAGCAGCTCCATGATGTTCTCGGCCGGCGGGTTCGTCGGCTGCAGAATGAACACGTCGTTGCCCCGAACGTTTTCGTCGATGCGAACCGATATCTCGCCGTCGGCGAATCGCCCCAGATTCACGCGGCAGAGCTCGATGCCGAGGTTTCGCGCAATCTCCTCCGCCAGCGGCCGGTTGGCCGTGCCGGACAGCAGCTTGAGGCCGTGACTCGGTACGGCTAATCCGTCCATGCGGAGCCTTGCAACATAATCAATGTGAGGATTCTCAGGTAGGCGGCGGAGCCGATTGCCCCCGGTGGATTCGAACCACCATTCTCGGATCCAAAGTCCGATGTCCTGCCATTGGACGAGGGGGCAGTGCGACGCGCCAGAGTCAAACAATTTAGGGCGAATGGGCGCGCCGGTGCTAGTTGCCAGTCGGCGCCGGTGAGCCGTGCTCCGGCAGCGGGCAGTCGGGCGGCGATGCGCCGCGGCTCAGTCGAGCGCGACCGCAGCCACTCGCTCGCTCGTTCGCGTCGCGATCACTGCGTGTCCGGTGCTCCGAACGAGACTCGCGACGGGCGGCGGGTCGGCCTCGTCGAAGATGCCGAGTACCGTCGATCCCGATCCGCTCAGCATGGCGATCGCGGCGCCGGCGGCGCGCAGCTCGTCCGCCAGTTCGGCAACCATCGGCTGTCGCGCGGCCACGACCGAATGAAAGTCGTTCGTCGCGAGTTGGGCGATTCCGCCCCACGACCCGAGTTGCGCGGGATCGAGGATCGTTGCCCCCGGCACGCAACCCTCGCGCGACTCCGCGAGCCAGCCGTACGCGTCCCGTGTCGCGATCGCAAACGGCGGAATGGCGAGCATCACCGGTCGAGATGGGAGCGGTGGCAACGCGAGCAGCCGCTCGCCGCGACCCCAGCCGAGTGCCATTGCGTGCTCGGTTGCCATGAACGGCACATCGGCGCCAAGCGGCGCCGCCAGCTCGAGCAGATTCTTGCCTAGTGGTCGCGGGGACATTGCATCCAGGAGACGGAGCACTGCGCCGGCGTCGGCGCTTCCGCCGCCAAGTCCGCCACCGACGGGAATTCGTTTCTCGATCTCGATCGCGAATCCCGACGGCCATCCGATTGCTTCGGAGTAGGCGACCGCGGAACGATACGCGAGGTTCGATTCCGGGACGCCGAGTCCCTCCGCGGGCATGCTCGCTCCGCGACAATCGATCGACCGGCCGCTCTCGATGCGCACGCGCACGTCGTCGCCGAGCTCGAGTCGCAGGAAGACGGTTTCGATCGCGTGGTAGCCGCTCGTCTCGCGAGCCAGCACGTGGAGCAGCAGGTTGATCTTCGCCTGCGCGACGACGCGCGCCGACCGGGTCATTCCGCGGTGCGGCTGGCGGCGCCGATCTCGCCGATGCTGAGGCCGAGGCGACCGGCGTACACCGCGCCGAGCACCGTGATCGGAATGAACGACGCAACATGGAAGAGGAGCGCCCACGTCGCCGCAGTCGACTGCGTCACGTGGTAGAGTTGCAGCGCGATCGTCGCGCCGTACTCGAACGGGCCGAAGAACCCCGGGGCCGAGGGCAGCGCCACGAGAATGACGATGATTCCCTGAACGACGAGCGTGGCCGCCAACGGGACCTTGACGCCGATGGCCAGGAACGCGAGCCAGAACGCGAACGGCTGCACCAGCCAGTGCGCCAGGGTCCACCCGAATACGGCGACGAAATGCCCGGGCGTACGCAGGACGCTGAGTCCCTGCGAAAAGCGGCGCAGCATGTCCGCACCGCGTCGCTCGAGCGCCGGCGACACCCGCCGGGCCACCAATTCGAACATCCGAATGAGTGTTTCCGGAAAGAATACGAGCACGTAGAACGCGATGAGCAGCACGACCGCCCCGGCGATCACGAACCCGGCGGCGTGCGTCAGCGAGTAGCCGCGAATGTTGGTATTCGTCGGAAAGTGCGCGGCCACCACGCCGATGGCGAGCAGCAACATCACGACGATGCCGTCGAACACGCGATCGACCGCGACGGATGCCAACGCCGTTGGATAGCTGACGTTCGGCACCTGGCGCGTGAGCGCATACGGGCGCACCAGCTCTCCCGGGCGAAGCGGCACGACGTTGGTCACCATCTGCCCGATCGCCGTTGAACGCCACAGCGGGCCGAATGGCAGCTTCGGCGCGACCGGGTCGAGAATCGTGCGCCAGCGGCGCGCCCGCAGCGGGAACATGCAGGTTGCCGCTGCCGCGCTGCAGATGAGCAGGAAATAGTTGGCGTGACGCGCCGTTTCGATCGAGCTGTGCAAGTCGAGATGACGAAACGCGAAATACAGGAAGACGACGCTGATGGCGATGCCGAGCGCGCCGCGCCAGCCGAACTTGCGCACTCGCTAGTCGGCTCGCGCCAGCTCGAGCAGGTCGAACAGCTCGGCGAGCGCCGCGGCATCCGAACCTGGGGCCGCGCGGCGCAATACGTCGCTCACCTCGATGGCGCGATCGAGCGCGGCGCGCCCGCGATACAGCAGCGACTCGATGGGAACGACGGTGGTTTCCGGAATCGGCGTCGGCCGCGCGAATGGCTGGGCGGTGAAGCTCTCGAGCGCGGCGAGGCTTGAATCAATGAGCGATCCGATCGCCGGCAGGTGATCGGCGGCCGCCGCAGCAAGCGGGCGCGGTGCGGCGGGAGCCGGCGCCGGAGCGGCCGGCCGCGGCGGGGCCGTCGGCGCGGCGACGGCCCCGGGCACTGCAGGCGAGGGTGGCACAGCCGCTGCCGCAGTGGGAGCCGCGGGCCGAGTTGTCGCGGCGGGCTTCGCCGCGGTGCCGGCGATCACGTGACGCAGGCGAGACTCGAGTGACACCCCGGGCTCGGGCGCCTCGGACGCCACCGTCGCCAGCGCGGCGAGCGTCGCCAGCGAACCGCGGTCGGTGGGATCCGCGGATGCACTCTGGCGCTCAATGAGGTGCGCGAGCTCGAGCTCGCCGAAGCTTTCGGCTGCGAGCTGCATCGCGCGCAGCGCCCGGCGCAGATCGCGGCGCACGCGGCTGAGCGCCGCCGCATCTTCGGCGGTGCGCGCGGCATCGAGCACCTGACGCAGATGCTCGCTCAGGCTCACCATCTCGAGGCGCAGTCGCTCGCTCAGCGACGTCGGCGGATGCGGCGAGGCTTCGACGATGCCGGACTGGTCGTCGGCATAGAACAGACTCGTAATCGGGACGACCGTGTCATGCTCGCTGTCGCGCAGACTCCACACCGTGTGCGCGGTGATGAAGGTGTCACGCGTCGCGCTCGACGCGTTCAGATCGGAGCCGGAGCGGAGAGCGATCGCCAGCTCCCGCAAGTAGCCAGCGGCAGCTTCGAGCAATTGGCGTCCCTCTGCCGTGAGCGCTTCGTGGCCGGTTTCGAGTCCGCGTGAGGATTCTTCAATCGCCTCGAGCACGTCCGACAGGGGGACGATCTCCTTCACGCCCGCCACGCCGCGGAGTGCACGGACGCGTTGCAAGACGTTGCCGACGGTGTCCGGATCGCCGGCCCGCGTCGTCATCAACTCGACGCCGGCGGCAATGTTGGCGGCTTCGGTCGCGAGGAACGGCGCCGGCGTGCCGCTGGGCGTCGGAGAGTTCCGATCCGGCGCCGGTCGGGCGACGCGCGCCGGCGCGTAGCGCTGCAGCTCGGCGCTGCGTGTAGTCGCGCGTTGCTCGTCGGCCGGCGACCAGCCGCGGACGGATCGGAGGAGGGTTTTGAGATCGTCGATCGCCGCGGTGAGCGCGCCGCCGATTGCCGGATTCCAGGCGAGCGCACCCTCCTGCATGGCGCGGCCAACGCGTTCGACTGCCCCCGCGAGCTCGGCGAAGGCCGGCAGACGCGCCATCGTCGCGGTGCCCCGCAGTGCGCGCGCCGTACGCTGGACCGATTCGGCATCGGGGCCGGTCGCGTTGCCGCCAAGCAGCAACGCGTCGAGCTGTTCGACGTATTCGCTCGCCTCGAGTATGAAGAACTCGAGAAAGCCCGGCGCTCCGGTCATTCGCGCTCCGTTGGTGGGTGCGCGACGAACTTAGGCCGATGCGCGCGCATCGTCCATGGCGGCTCGCAGCTCGCGGACTGCCTCGGCGAGTCCGACGAAAATGGCGCGGCTCACGACCGCGTGCCCGATGTTCAACTCTTCGATCTCCGGAATGGCGGCGACCGGACGCACGTTCTCCACGGTGAGGCCGTGCCCCGCATGCACCGACAATCCAATCGACGCACCATGCGCGGACGCGTCACGGAGGGCGCGGAGCGTGGCGGGGTCGTTCGGCGCATGGGCGTACTGTCCGGTGTGCAACTCGATTGCGGCGGCTCCGACATCGCGCGACCGGTCGATTGCCGCGCGGTCCGGGCCGATGAAGAGACTCGTCCTGATGCCAGCGGCATTGAGCCGCGCCACGCCGTCGGCGATTCGGCCAGCATCGCGCGACACATCCAGGCCGCCCTCGGTGGTAATCTCTTCGCGGCGCTCGGGCACGAGCGTCACCTGGTGCGGGCGCAATCGGTGCGCAAGAGCCAGCATCTCCGACGTGCACGCCATCTCCAGGTTGAACACCGTCGTGATGGATGTGGCGAGCCGCTCGATGTCGTCGTCCTGAATGTGCCGCCGGTCCTCGCGCAGATGCGCGGTGATGCCGTCGGCGCCGGCGCGTTCGCACAGCATCGCGCCGGCAACCGGATCGGGACTGTTCCCGCGCCGCGCCTGCCGGACGGTGGCGATGTGATCGATGTTGATGTACAGACGCTGATATTTCATGTCAGTGGCGCCCGCGGTGGTTGCTGAGTCGGAAAGCAGCCGTGTACGTTGCACTCACGCGAACAACCATGAGGATGGCGTGCGAAAACTAATCAGCGGTCTGGTCCTGCTCGCGGCGTGCCACACGGCGCCTCCCGCCACGCGAAGCACGCCGGTGACGTCCGGCAACCAGATCGGAGCAGCCGATCCGGCGTCCGCGGTGCGCGCGTTTCTGGCCGCAGTGAATCAGCAGGATCTCCAGGCGATGTCGAGCCTCTGGGGCGGGCCGGACGGACTGGCCCGCGACAAGCTCGGGCGCCCGGAGCTCGAGAAGCGCGAGCTGATCATGATGTGCTACCTGAAACACGACCGGTTCGACATCCTCGGCGACGCTCCCGATCCGACCGGCGGCCGCGTGCTCGCCGTCAGGCTGGGACTTGGCCAGCTGAGCCAGTCGACGAATTTCCACCTGGTGCGCGGCCCCGAGAGCCGCTGGTACGTCGAATCATTCGACATTCAGCAGCTTCAGCAGTTTTGCGCAAAGCGGTAATGCGTGGTCGCGCCGCTTCACGCTTCGGTGAGCTCGACGAGCACACCCGACGTCGAAGAAGGGTGCAGAAAGGCGATGCGTTTGCCCTCGGCGCCCACCCGGGGCGTGGCATCGATGAGTCGAATGCCGAACGTTCGGCAGCGGTCGAGGGTAGCATCCAGATCGTCGACGGCGAAGCAGATGTGATGAATGCCTGGTCCACGCGACGCGACGAACTTGCCGATCGGCGAGTCGTCGCGTTCGCTCTCGAGCAGCTCGACGAGCGACGGGCCGGCAGCCAGGCCGGCGATCCGTGCCCCGTCGGCGTCGTCGAGGGGGACCTCGGGCATGCCGAGGACGTCGCGGTAGAAGGAAACACTGCTGTCGAGTGTGCGCACCGCAATTCCGATGTGGGCGATGCGCGTGCCGAGCGGCGGCGTGTCGGGCATTGAGCGTTACTCCGGCGAGTCCTTGGATGCGCCGATAAATTATCGACAGCCACTTCAGAGAGAAGCATTCATGTCCAATATCATCGCGGTCAACGACGGCAACTTCGAGCAGGAGGTCGAGAAGAACGGCGGACTTACCGTCGTGGACTTCTGGGCGACGTGGTGCGGCCCGTGCCGCATGATTGCGCCGATTCTCGACGAGCTTGCGACCGAATATCACGGCAAGGTGAAGGTCACCAAGCTGGATGTGGACGCGAACATCAAGACCGGCTCACGCTTCAACGTCCGCTCCATCCCGACGCTGCTGTTCTTCAAGGACGGCAAGGTCGTGGATCAGATCATCGGCGCGGTTCCGAAGACGCAGATCGAGTCGAAGCTCCAGCAGCACGCCAGCTAGATCCAGCTCGATGCTGATTGCTGGGCCATGCCCCATTCCCGCCTCGCGCATCCCGCCCCGGTAACTCCACGCTTTCCGTTCAGCCGCGTCCTCCTCGCGAGGACGCGGCTCGCGTACGTTCACCTGCCGAACCTGCTGAACGACGCCAAGCGGGATCGCAGCGCTCGGATCTCGGGATACGTCGCGATCTCGCTGCCTGAAGAGTCGGTCATCATCTACCTCCTCGGCGGTGAGGTCGCGAACGCGACGGTTCGCGACGCGAAAGGTGCCCGAGCGGTTGCGATCGCCAGCGCGCTGCAGCTCGTACCCGAAGAAGCGGAGTACGGCGAGATCTGCTTCCACGAAGCGGAGCCGGAACAACTCGGTTGCATGTTCGTGGCGCAATCGCGCGCCGCGGATCCCTGGCCGTCCGACATCAAGGCCACGGACCCGGCGGCGCTCTTTCCATATCTCAGCGCCACCACCTACGACGGAACGCTCGAGATCCTCGCGCACGAGAGCGCGAACTACGTCACGCTGCGCGACGGCAACATCGCCAACGCCTATCTCACCGGCGCACCACACGGGACGGTTCCGGAGCGCGTGAACAAGCTGTTCGCGCGCGAGGGACGTGGCGGCGACATCCGAGTCTTGCGCTGGCCAGCGCCCACGCTGTTGCCCGTGCAGGCGCCGGCCGCACTGGTGCAGGCGTACCGAGAGCTGACGGCGGGCCTGGTGCAGCGGCTCGTGGCGGCGGGCAGCGAGAGCGCGCCGGCTCTGGCCGAACAAGCGCGTCAGAAGTTGCTCTCGACGCATCCGTCGCTCGACGCGTTCTCCGGGACCGGCCGCGCGGTGAAGCAGCCGGTCGCCGACACCCAGGCGCTCACCGCCGACATCGCCGCATGGATTCGCGACCTCGTCTGGGTCTCGATCGACCATGAGGAGCAGTCTCCAGTGGCGTTGCTGAAGGAGCTCACCTGGGAGCGGCGCCACATGTTCCAGTCCGCGGGGCTGTTCGACCAGATGCCCTGGAAAGTCATGTGACCGGCGACACCGCTCCCGGCTCGCTCTTCGTCGTCAGCACCCCCATCGGCAACATGGGGGATTTTTCTTTTCGCGCGGTCGAAGTTCTGAAGTCGGTCGACGCCGTTCTTGCCGAGGACACGCGTCACACGCGACACCTGCTCGACCACTACGGCATTGTCACGCGATCGCTCGCCTACCACGAGCACAACGAAGCGCGTATGACGCCAACGATCGTCGCGCGACTCCTGGCAGGCGAGTCCTTCGCGCTGGTCACGGATGCCGGAACACCGCTGATCTCCGATCCGGGCAGTCGGCTGGTGCGCGCGGCGATCGACGCGGGTGTGCCGGTGGTACCGGTTCCCGGCGCATCGGCGCTGCTTGCCGCACTCGTCGCCTCCGGCGTCGAGCTGGAGCGCTTCACGTTTTACGGATTCCTTGCACGCGCGGGCGCGGAGCGTGGCCGCACACTGGACGAAATTACGACCGTACCGCACACTGCAATCCTGTACGAGTCGCCCAATCGTCTGGCCGCCACTCTGGCTGAGCTCGAATCGCGCGGCAATGGCGATCGAATCGCCGTGGTGGCGCGCGAAATGACCAAGCAGTTCGAAGAAACCCGGAGGGGAACGGTGAGTGCGCTTCGCGCGTATTACGACACACAGCCCCCACGCGGTGAAGTCGTGCTCGTGCTCGGTTCGGCGCAGCAGGTTGCGCCCTCCGAGGATCGCGTCCGGGAACGCGTGCGCGCGTTGCGCGCGTCGGGAATGAGCGCCCGCGACACGGCGTCGGCCGTCGCCGCGGAGCTTGGCGTTCCAAAGCGCGTCGCCTATCGGATGGCGCAGGAGAATGTGGTGGAGGATTCTGGCGAATGATCGGCATCCGTTGGCGCGTCGCGCGAGCACTCGCCGGCGCCGCGCTCCTCCTGCCACTCGGCGGCGCTCGGCAGGATCCGCCCAAGCTCACCATTGCGCGCCTGCAATACGACGGGGGCGGCGACTGGTACGCGAATCCGTCCAGCCTGCCGAATCTGCTCGCGGCCATTCGCCAGCGGACCACGTTGCCGGTCGACAACGTCGAGGCGCGCGTCACGTTGATGGACGATCGGTTGTGGGACTATCCGTTCATCCACGTCACTGGCCACGGCAACATCCATTTCAGCGACGCCGAAATCGTGCGGCTGCGCGAGTATCTCCAGCGCGGCGGCTTTCTGCACGTCGACGACAATTACGGTCTCGATCCCAGCTTCCGCCGCGAGATCAAGCGAGTGTTTCCCGATCGTCCGCTGGTCGACGTGCCGCTCTCGCATCCTATCTACCACATCGTTTACGACTTTCCGAAAGGCCTGCCCAAGATCCACGAGCATGACGGCCTGCCGGCTCGCGGCTTCGGAATCTTTCTCGGCGATCGCCTCGCCGTGTACTACAGCTTCTCGAGCGATCTCGGCAACGGGTGGGAGGACACGGATGTGTACCACGATCCGCCCGCGCTGCACGAGGCCGCGCTCCGAATGGGCGTGAATCTGTTCGTCTACGCCGTCACCAGCCGTCCCACGCCATGACGATTCTCGAATTGGTCGAACGCGAGCGCACGCGACTGCGTCGCTTGCATTTCATCGTGGGACTGGGGTTGACTCTCGGCGCCACCGGCGTGGTGCTCGCGCTGGGAACGTTTGCGCTCGGCGGAGCACGATGGATCTCGCTGCCGCGCGGCGTACCGTTTCTGATCTGGGTGATCGTTGCCGCGGTCGACGTCGCGGTCATCGTCTGGACCGCGCGCCGCCTCGAGCGCCGCACGGGCCGCCGCGACGTGGCCGCGGCCATCGAGCGCGAACAGGCGATGCGGGCCGGTCAGCTTCGCGGCGCGCTGGAAGTCGCCAACTCCGGTGCACTCGGCCGGCGAGCGGCTGACATGATCGCCAGGCGACTCGCACCGGCCGGTTCGCGGCTCGCGCCGCAGTCGCAGCGTGCGGCGCGCCGGGGAGCGGCGCAAGCGACCGGCGCGGCGACCGTGGCGCTCGCCGCTCTCGCCTTCGCCGCACCTCGATTCAGCGACGGCTTTCGTGCGCTGCTGCAGCCGGTGCGCGCCTGGCACGGAACGTTGCTGTCGCCGCTGCAGTTCGAGTCGCTTCCACCGGCGGTGCTGCGCGGCGAAACGCTTCGGCTGCGAATCGCCGCACGTCAGCGTGGAGAGGTGGCGCTCACGCAACGCACGCCGGGCGAAGCGTGGACGACGGAGAACGTTCGCGTCGATCCGCGCACGGGACTCGCCACATTCGAGACCGCCCCATTGCGCGGCGATCTCACGCTCGTGGCGTCGGACGGCCGTACGTCGACTGACACGGTCGTCGTGCGCGTGACGGATCGGCCGTTCGTCGGCGCGGTCTCGATGCGCGCGACGTACCCGGCGTACATCGGCCGTCCGGCCGAGGCGCTGCCGATCGGCGAGCCGGCGCGGGTGCCGCAGGGCACGGTGATCGACATTGCCGGCCGCGCGTCGACGCCATTGCGCACCATTCGCCTTACCGGCGCGAAGGACACGCTCGGGCTGCGCGTCGACGATCGCGCGTTCGCTGGCCGGCTCGTGGCGCGCACCAGCGGTACGTGGGGTTGGGCGGCCGCCAGTGCAGCGGGCCCGATCACCGATCTGCCGCTGCCGATCTCGCTCGACGTGGTGCCTGATTCCGCGCCGCACGTCGAGATCGTGTCGCCGACCGTCGACACGCTCGTCGCGGACAACGATCGCATTTCGCTTCGCGCCACGGCGACAGACGATCACGAGTTGTCGCATATCGATCTGGTGAGCTGGCGTCAGCCGCAGGTGGGACCGGCGGACGCGCCCCTCACGCAGCGGCTGGCCGACGGTGCAGCGACGGCGTGGGATGGTTCGCCCGTGATCGATCTCGCGCCGCGCGCACTCAAACCGGGTGATGTGCTGCACGTCAAGATCGTCGCGACGGACAACGCACCGTGGGGACAGTTCGGCGAGAGCCGCGAGCTGCTGTTGAAGATTCCCACGATGGAGGAGCGTCGTGCGCTCGCGCGAGAGGCGGCGGATTCCGCGGTGAGTCAGGCGACGTCGGCGGCCCAGACCGAGAAGTCGATCGAGGATCGCACGAGCGACGCGGCGCGCGATAGAGCGCTCAAGACGGCGGCGGAAGACACGCCGAGCAGCGCCTCGAGCGCCGACGGGCAGCAGCACACGATGAGCTACGAGCAGGCCGAGAAAGCCAAGGCCGTAGCGAAGGATCAGCGTGCGCTCGCCGATCGCGTGCAGAATCTGCAGCAGGCCGCTGCGGCCTTGCAGCAACAGCTCAAGCAGGCGGGTGCGCTCGACAGCAGCCTGGCGCGACAGCTTCAGGAAGCGCAGGCCCTGCTGCGCGATGCGATGACACCCGAGCTCCTCGCCCAGATGAAGAAGCTCGATCAGGCCACCCAGCAGTTGTCGGCCGAGCAGACGGAGCAGGCACTCAAGGACATGCGCGCCATGCAGGAGCGGCTGCGCGAGCAGCTCGAGAAGAGCGCCGAGATGCTCAAACGCGCCGGCATCGAAGGCTCGATGCAGACGCTGAAGGACGAGGCGAAGGACATCGCCGACAAGGAACGCACGCTCGCCGATTCGTCGGCCGGCGGACAGTCCGCGCGAGACGAAGCGAAGCACTTGGCGGACCGGTCGCAGCGATTCTCTGATGAAGTGCAGAAGCTCAAGGATCGGCTGGAAAAGGCGAATGCCGATGCCGGCAAGGCGGGTGCGGACGAAGCGCGGAAGCGCGCCGACGCGTCGGAGCAATCGATGCGGCAAGCCGCGGGGGCGCAGCCGCAAGCGAGCCAATCAGAGAATCAGAACGGCCAGAAGAGCGGCCAGCCGCAGAACGAGAATGGCAAGCCGCAGCCCGGCCAATCACAGAACCAGAACAACACGCCGCAGGCCGGCCAATCGCAGAATCCGAGTGGCAAGCCGCAGGCTGGCCAATCACAGAATCAGAATGGGCAGCCGCAAAACTCCGCCGGCAAGCCACAAAGTGGTCAATCGCAGGCCCAGCCGGGTCAGCAACAGAACGCTCAAGCACAACGCCCCGGCTCGCAACAGCAGAACGGCGGGAACTTCTCGCAGAACGCCAGCGATGCAGCCTCGCAGATGCAACGGGCCGCGGATGCAATGCAACAGGCGCGCGAGTCGCAGGTCGGCGCCTGGAAGTCCGAGCTGACCAATACGCTCGACAAGTCGATTCAGGAAATGCTCGAGATGGGCCGGCAGGAGCAGTCGCTGGCGCAGAAGACGCGCTCGGGGCAGGCCAAGCCGGACGAGACGCGCGGGGCGCAGAGCGCCGTGAAGCAGGGACTCGACGATGCGGCCAAGCGTCTGCAGCAGGAAGGACAGAAGACGTCGCTCCTGTCCGGACGTTCCGAGCGCGCCGTGGCCGAAGCGCAGCAGAAGGTGAGCGATGCAACGAAGGCCGCCAGCGACGCCCGCGGCTCGCAGCAGGCCGCCAGCTCGATGGATGATGCGGCTGAAGCGCTGAATCGCGCCGCCGCCTCGCTGGCCCGCGATCGAGAAAAGGCCAACACCGCCAGCTCGGCCACCGGCTTTGCCGACATGCTGCAACAGATGCAGGAGATGGCGAAGAAGCAGGGCTCGATCAATGCGCAGGCGCAGGGATTGATGCCGGGTATGGGCCAGTCGATGTCGTCGCAAATGCAAGCGACCGCGCGTGTGCTCGCGCGCGAGCAGCGACAGGTCGCGCAGCAGCTCGACGACTTGAGCGAGGCGGCCGGCGGCGATCGCGCGGCGGAGCTGGCAAAGGAAGCGAAGCAGCTCGCCGATGCGCTCGAGGGCGGCCGACTCGACGCGACCACGCTCGCGCGCCAGCAGCAGTTGTTCCGACGCATGCTCGACGCCGGCCGCTCGCTCCAGAAGGATGAGCGCGAGGACACCGGGAAGCGACAGGCGACGGCGGCGAAAGGCGGCAACGAATACGCTCCCACCAACACCGATGCCACCGGTCGCGCGACGTCGAAGTTCCAGCCGCCCACGTGGGACGAGCTGCGCGGCCTGAGCGCCGACGAGCGCCGCGCGATTCTCGACTACTTCAAGCGGATCAATGGGCCCTGATCGGAGAGTACAGAGGTTGGAGGGTAGAGGAAACGGGGGACGGCTTGTCAGCGCGCGGTTGGTTATCGCTTACCTGTTCGCCGTTGCCATTCTCTGTCCTCTCACGACTCGCCTCTTCGCTCAGGGCGACACGATCTCCTTCTACAAGGCGCTGGATCTCGAGGCGTCCGGCAAGTACCGGGACGCGGCGCCGCTCTATCGCGCGTCATTACACTCGGCGGCGAGCGTCAACGCGCTGCTCGGGCTCGAGCGCGTGTACGCGGAGCTCGGGTGGACGGATTCGCTCGTCGCGCCGCTCGACACGCTGATCGCCGCCGATCCGCGCGAGGAGACCTACCGCACCGTCCAGCTGCGCACCCTGCAGTCGCTGGCTCGCGGCGCCGACCTGCAGCGCGCGTTCGACCGCTGGGTGCACGACATGCCGAACAGCCCGGCGCCCTATCGCGAGTACGCGCGGCTCCTGCTCGACAAGAACCAAACCGCCTCGGCGGACAGCGTGTTGGCGCTCGCCGGCAAGACACTCGGCACAACGAGAGATCTGCAATTGGAGATTGCACAAGCTCGCGCTGCCGAGGGGCAGTGGCTCGAGTCGGCGCATGCCTGGCGCGAGGCCCTCATCGCCGGCGACTACCTCGCCCAGGCGGCGGCCTACGCGCTGGCGCCGACGCCGCCGTCATCCCGGCCGGCGATTCGCGACATCTTTCTCGCGCCGCCGATCGAAGTCGGTCCGCGCCGCGCGCTGGCCGATCTCGAGGCCACGTGGGGGTCGCCCACCGACGGCTGGACCGCGCTCCGCGATCTTCCGCCCGACTCGGCGGCGGCCGACGCGTGGGGCGAGTTCGCCACCCGCGCCGAAGCTGATGAGCAGTGGGCGATCGCGCGAAGTGCGCTCGTGTCGATTCTCCAGTGGCGCCGCACACCGGACGTCGCGATTCGCGCAGCAACGGCGGCGCTCAACGCCGGCGATCCCGCGGCGGCTCTTCAGCTCGCGCCGCTGTCGGACGCGAAAGGCGACTCGACCGTCGCGGCGCGATCGTATCTGCCGATCCATGCGCGTGCGCTGGCGGCGCTCGGTCGGGCGGCGGATGCCGAACAGCTCGTCGCGGCGTACGATCGGTTTCTCGCGCCGGGTGAACGCGACGCCCTGGCACGCACCGTGGCGTGGGGCTGGGTGCGCAAGGGCGACATGACGCACGCGCGCGCGGCGCTCGCCGCGGCTGGTGCGTCCGGCGACTCGAGCGACGCGGCGGGCTGGCTTGCCCTCTATGATGGAAATCTGAAGACCGCTCGCACGTTGTTGCGCGGCGGCACGGAGACGTCGCCGGAATTGGCGCTGGCGCTCGGACTGATCGCAAGGCTCAAGGCCGACAGTGCGCCGGCGATCGGGCACGCGTTTCTCACGCTCGCCAAGGGCGACACCGCCGCGGCAGTCACGGCATTCACCGCTGCCGCGGCAAGCACTCCAACAGTGCGGTCGCTGCTGCTCGCCACCGCGGCGCATCTGCTGGCGGCGCAGCACAAGGATGCCGATGCGGTCGCATTGTGGACGCGAATTCTCGACCGCGACCCAACGACGCCGGAGGCGCCTGGCGCCGAGCTCGAGCTGGCGCGCGCGCTGCGCCGCCAGGGCAACGCGGCCGGCGCGCAGTCGCACCTCGAACACCTCATTCTCACATATCCGGAAAGCGCGCTCCTCCCGCAGGCCCGGCGCGAGCTCGAGCTGTTGAAGAGCACCATTCCGCCGGCTGGATGACCCAATGATGAATCGATCCGTTCTCCGAATGGTCGCGCGCTCCGCGCTGCTCTTCGTGCTTCCCATGGTCGCCCGCGCCCAGCGCCTGCTCGTTCCAATGGACGACTCGCAATCGGACCACCTCAAGGCGTACGGGCTGACGTACCACGCGATCAAGGCCGGCGCATCGGCCGAGTGGTTGCTGAATTATCGCGGCGGCTCGTTCCTGCTCGCCGACACGCCGGAGATCCGGCGTGAGGCTGGCCTCGACGGCGTGACGTACGAACCGGTCAATGACAGTCGTCTCGCGGACATTCGAAGCGAGATCGCCGCGAACAACATGGAATCGGTGCCGCTGGAGAAGGCGCCGCGCATTGCCGTCTACACGCCGCCCGACGCCTTACCGTGGGACGACGCCGTGACGCTCGCCCTCAAGTACGCCGGCATCGAGTACACGCCGCTGTACGACGATGAAGTCGAGCACGGCGACCTGACCAAGTACGATTGGCTGCACCTGCACCACGAGGACTTCACCGGCGAGTTGAACAAGTTCTATCTCGCCTATCGTGAAGCACCGTGGTTCGTGGACCTGGTCCAGAAGAACACCGCCGCCGCGCACCGGCTCGGTTTTGCGAACATGCCCGCGCTCAAGAAGGATGTCGCCGAAAAGATTCGCGAGTTCGTCGAGCGCGGCGGCTTTCTGTTCGCGATGTGCGGCGCCACGGAAACGCTCGATTTGGCGATTGCCGCGCACAACGTCGACATCGCCGACACATACATCGACGGCACGCCGATGGACCCGAATGCCGATGCGAAGATGGATTGGTCGAAGACGTTTGCCTTCCGCAATGCGCATCTCGAGATGTCGCCGTTCGTCAGCTCGATGAGCGACATCGACGGTCATCAGGTGAACGTGCCGGGACGCCGCCAGCCGCTCGGCACCTTCACGTTGTTCAACTTCTCGGCGAAGTTCGATCCCGTGGCCAGCATGCTCGTGCAGGACCATCGGGCCGTGATCAACGATTTCTATGGCGTCACGACGAGCTTCAACAAGTCGGTGCTCAAGCCGGGCGTCACAATCCTCGCCAACGAGGAAGGCGCGCCGTGGGTCAAGTACATCCATGGCGACTACGGCAAGGGGACGTGGACGTTCTACGGCGGACACGATCCCGAGGATCCGCAGCACGGCATCGGCGATCAGCCGACCGACCTGTCGCTGCACAAGAACTCGCCGGGGTACCGGCTGATCCTGAACAACGTGCTCTTTCCGGCGGCGAAGAAGAAGCCGCTCAAGACCTGACCGATCCCGGGCGGTCCTGACCCGCGCGCGGGGTAGATTTCAGCGATGCCCACCGCCACCGCTTCCGACGCGGCTGCCGCGCTGCACGGCGCGCCCAGCGCCGAGCAGACCGGTGCGCGCCTGGCGCCGTCCGTCGCGCTGGCGATTCGCGCGGCGATTCGACTAGCCGGTGGTCGCGAGGTGTGCTTCGTCTGCACGCTGGATTCTCGCGGCATCGTGGAAACGGCGCGCGTAGTCGCGCGAGGCGACGTGCGGAGCGTGCTCGCGCTGCCCGGCTTCGCCACGAAGGGCGAGATGCTCGTCCACAATCATCCCTCCGGCAATCTCGATCCGTCGCCACAGGATCTCGAGATCGCGGCGCGGCTGCACGACGACGGCATCGGCTTCGGCATCGTCAACAACACGGCGACTGAGCTGCACGTGGTGGTGGAAGTGCCGGCGCGCGCCGAGTTCGTGCCGCTCGACTTCGAGCGCATCGACGCCGATCTCGGACCGGCCGGCGGCATCGCCGCGCAGCACGCGCGCTACGAGGATCGCCCCAGTCAGCGAGCGATGGCGGTAGCGATCGCGCGTTTGTACAACGACGGCGGCGTCGGGCTGCTCGAGGCAGGCACCGGCGTGGGCAAATCGCTCGGCTATCTCGTGCCGGCGCTGCGCTGGGCGGCGGCGAATGGTGAGCGCACGATCGTCTCGACGAACACGATCAATCTCCAGGAGCAGCTCGTCGGCAAGGACCTGCCGTTTCTCGCCCGCGCCCTCGACGATCAGAAAGTCCGGTTCGCTTTGCTCAAGGGCTGGCGCAACTATCTGTGTCTCGTTCGTCTCCAGCAGGCGCGCTCGTCGGGCAACGCGCTGTTCGAGGACGGCTTGCAGCAGGAGTTGGACATGCTGCAATCGTGGGCCGAGCGCACGCGCGACGGATCGTTGAGCGATCTGCCGGTGGCGCCACGCGCCGAGCTGTGGGACGAAGTCGCCGCGGAGCCGGATCTCTGCCAGCGCGCGCGCTGTCCCGCGTACGACAAGTGCTTTCTGTTCAAGGCGCGGAAGGAAGCTGCGCAGGCGGACGTGATCGTCGTCAATCATCATCTGTTGCTGTCGGATGTCGCCGTGCGCCGCGCCTCGGGAAACTGGGGCGAGTCGGCAGTGCTGCCGGCGTATACGCGACTCGTGATCGACGAAGGGCACCACCTCGAGGATGCAGCGGCGGCGCACCTCGGGGCGACGGTGTCGCGTCGCGCCCTGCAACGACTGTTCAACCGGCTCGATCGACGCGGCAAGGGATTGCTACCGGCGCTGGCCGCGCGATTGTCGGTTGGGAACGACCTCCTGAGTACGGCGAGTCTCGACCTCGTGCACACGCGGCTCGCGCCCTCGGTGCATGCGGCCCGAGAGAAGAGCGGCACCCTGTTCGAGCTGCTCGACGTCGTGTTGCGCGAGAGCGGCGAGACCGTGTTGCGGCTGACCGGGGAATTCGCGACGCATCCGATCTGGCGCGCCGGGCTGCGGCGCGAGCTCGACGACACACTCGGCGAGATCGAGATGCTGGCGAACGGATTGCAGCTCGTGCGCGACCGCCTCGAGGGCGGCGGACGCACCGACGACGCCGTGATGCCGCTGCTGAACGAGATGCGCTCCGTCACCAGACGCTTGCAGCTCGCGGGCGACGGATTGCGTCGCGCGCTCGATCCCCCTGGCTCGGAAGCAACGGTACGCTGGATCGAAGCGCGCGGTCGCGAGCGCGCGGTGAGCGTATCGACCGTGCCGCTCGATCTCGCGCCCATTCTGCGCGATGACCTGTTCAAGCGCGCCGCAACCACCGTCGTTACCAGCGCCACGCTCGCCGCCGATGGCAAGTTCGAGTTTCTCGTCAATCGCCTTGGCTTGAACGATCCCGAGCTCGAGCCGCACACCGGCATCTATCCGTCGCCGTTCCGCTACCGCGAGCAGGCGATCCTGGCTATCCCCGGCGAAGTGCCGGCGCCGAACGTGAACGCCGCCGGACACGCGAGCGCGGTGGCGCGCATCGCGATGGACGTCGCGGCCGCGGCGAACGGCGGCATGTTCGTGCTGTTCACCAGTCATCGCGACGTGCGCGCGATGGCGGCCGAGCTGCGCGCGCGCGGCATCGACCGTCGCTGGCCGCTGCTCGTGCACGGCGACGAATCGCGCGACGCACTGCTCGCCCGTTTTCGAGATACCGGCAACGCCGTGCTGCTCGGCACGGCGTCGTTCTGGGAAGGCGTCGACGTACCGGGCGATGCGCTTCGGGCGCTGCTCATCGCCAAGCTGCCGTTTCGCGTGCCGACCGAGCCGGTCACCGCCGCCAACTGCGAGGCGATCGCGGCCGCCGGCGGCGATGCGTTCCGGGAGTACATGCTGCCGCACGCTTCGCTGCGACTCAAGCAGGGTTTCGGGCGACTAATCCGCAGCAGCGCCGATCGCGGCGTCGTCGTCATCGCCGACTCGCGAGTGGTGACGAAAGGCTACGGCCGCGGATTACTCGAAGGGCTGCCACCGGCGCGGCGCGTCGTGGGCCGCTGGAATGACCTCCTTTCGACCATTCAATCGTTCTACCAGCAATGAACCGTCCTGGAAAGATCATCTGCGTCGGCCGCAACTACCGCGATCACGCCAAGGAGATGGGCAACGATGTGCCGAAGGAGCCGCTCATCTTTCTCAAGCCGCCCTCCAGCGTCATCGGCAACGGCGAATCCGTGCAGTTGCCGCCGCAGTCGAAGCAGGTGGAGCACGAGGGAGAGATCGGGGTGATCATCGATCGGCGCTTGTGCCGCGTATCCTCTCAGGAGGCACGAACGGCCGTGCGTGCGATCGTCGCCGCCAACGATGTGACGGCACGCGATCTCCAGCGGTCGGACTCGCAATGGACGCGGGCCAAGGGCTTCGATACGTTCTGTCCGGTTGGCGAGCTGGGCGAGGTGCCCAATGATCTGGGTACGCTGACCGTAGTGACGAAGGTGAACGGCACCGAACGCCAGCGCGGCCGCGCGAGCGACATGGTTTTTCCGATTCCTGACGTGCTCGCCTACATCTCGCAGGTAATGACGTTGGAGCCCGGTGATCTGGTGCTGACCGGCAGTCCGGCGGGCGTCGGGACCCTCTCCCCCGGCGATGAGGTAGAAGTGGAAGTCCTCGGCGTGAGCCGGGTGCGAAACCCTGTGACCGTGGTCGCCTAGTGCCGCAGCTCGCTCGTCGTTTTCAGAGTCTTCCCGAATACCCGCTGGCGACCATCCCGCAGAAGAAGCGCGAGCTGCTCGCGCGCGGCGTGGACGTGATCGACCTTGGCGCGGGCGACGCGGACCTCGCGCCGCCGCCGGCGGCGATCGAGGCGCTGGCTGCCGCGCCGCGGACGCCGGCGCTCAACCGCTATGGTTTCGGCCTCGGGCTGGTGGCGTATCGCGAGGCCATCTCCGCCTGGATGCAGAAGCGGTTCGGCATCCGCTTCAATCCGCTCAGCGAGATCGTGCCCCTGATCGGATCGAAGGAGGGCATCTCGCATCTGGCGCTGGCGTATCTCGAGCCGGGCGCAGTCGGCATCATTCCCGAGCCGGGTTACAACGCGTATCAGGGCGGAACGCTGCTGGCGAGCGGCGAACCCTTCCGGTACGCGCTCCGGCCGCGCACGAATTTTCTCATCGAGCTGGACGAGATTCCGGCCGACGTGCTGCGCCGCACGAGACTTCTGTATTTGAACTATCCGAACAATCCGACGGCCGCGATCGCGCCGCGCGACTATCTCGAGCGGGTCGTGGCGCGCTGCCGCGAGCTCGACATTCTGCTCGTGTACGACAACGCGTATTCCGAGCTCGCGTTCGACGGCTACGTCCCGCCGAGCATCTTCGAGATCGACGGCGCGCGCGAGGTGGCGATCGAATTTCATTCGCTGTCCAAGACGTACAACATGACCGGCTGGCGCTGCGGCTGGGCCGCGGCGGCGCCCGAGCTGGCATCGGTGTTGAGTCGCGTGAAGTCGTTCACTGACACCGGCCAGTTCATGGCGGTCCAGTCGGCCGGTGTGGCGGCGCTGGAGAGCTATGATTCGTTCGTGCCGGGGAACGTGGCCGCGTTCAAGTCGCGGCGAGACGCCGCCGTGCAGGCGTTCCGTGCCGCCGGTTTTGCGTGTGACGTGCCGCGCGCCACGATGTATCTCTGGATCCCGCTCCCGCCCGACGTGCCGAGCGCGCTGTTCGCCGAGCGGCTGCTCGAGGATGAGGGAGTGGTCGTCATGGCCGGCTCCGCGTTCGGCGCAGGCGGCGAAGGGTTCTTCCGGATCTCGTTCATCACGTCGCCCGAACGCATTGCGGAGGCGGCGGAGCGGGCGGGTCGCGTGCTCGCATCCCTCGGAGCGAGCGTCTGATGCGATCGCCGTACGAGCAGCGCGAGGGCAAGCGTGCACCGATCGTGGTATCGATCGCCGTGCACGTGGTCGTCGTTCTGCTGCTCGGATCGATCACGTTCCACTACGAGTTCGGCAGCACGTCGCGCGAGCAGCCGATTCGCGCCGAGCGCGTGCAGTATGTCACGGTGAGATCTGGCGCTGCCGGACGTTCCGGCGGCTCGACGGGCAATCACAAGAAGCCACCGAAGAAGGCTGAGACGCCGCCGCCGCTCGTTGCGCCATCGGTGATTCCGTCGACGCTCCCGCCGATTCCCCCGCCAACGGTGAGCGCCGGCGTCGGCACGGCGAACGGAACCGGAAGCGGCACGGGCTCCGGAGTCGGCGCGGCGACGGGGCTCGAGCCCGCAGTCCCAGACTCGCGTATAGGATTGAATCCGATCACTCTGCGCGTGCCGCTCTCCAACGCCGAGCGCAACGACAGTGCAGTGAAGGCGATTTTCCAGGTGTTCCGCGAGGCGGAGCTGGCGGCCGAGGCGAACCGTGGCCGGAGTCCGCGCGACTGGACGTTCAATCGCAACGGCCAGAAGTACGGACTCGATTCGCAGTACATCTACCTCGGACGTTTCAAGCTGCCGTCGGCGATTCTCGCGGCGCTACCGCTGAATCCCGGGGGCGTGGATGGCGCCCGCGTCATCGCCAATCGCAACGCGGAGTGGATTCGCAACGACATCTACACGCATGCACAGGGCATGAGCGAGGACGATTTCAAGGCGGCGATCAAGCGGATCCGCGAGCGCAAGGACCGCGAGCGCAAGGAAGCGCAGGATGCGAAAGCCAAGGATCGGGTCCAGCCGTAGAGCGGCGGAGCGGCGGAGCGGCGGAGCGGCGGAGCGGCGGAAGCTACGAGACCGGCGTTTCGAGCGTGGCCGGCTCCTCGTCCCACAGCGCGCGGAAGACGCCGCAGATGACGCCGAGCTGGCCCAGCTCGGGGAGCCGCGAGGACGCGGCGCCGTGCCGGCCCGCGCTCGGGCTCACCAGCACGTAGTCGCCATCGAGAATGCCGCGGGCGACGAGGCCGTTGCCAGCGATCTTTAGAAAATACACATCATCGCCGGGCAGAAAGCGGCGGTCCACGGTGATGAAGCCGCGCCGCTGGTCTGGGCGAATCGCGGGCGTCGAATCGGACGTGATGGTGCCGAAGCACGGAACCGGCTGAGTCTTTCCGCCCACCGCGTAGCCGACGAGTCGCACGCCGCGCGACCGCGACTGATCGCGCTCGATGCATCCTTTCCGTTCGAGTGAGCGGAGCAGATCGGAAACCGTCTTCGTCGACTTGATGCCGAGCTCGCGAGCGATCTCCCGGATGCTGGGCTGGAACGTGTTCTCCGAGAGAAAGTCGATCAGGTAGTGATAGACGCGACGCTCGAGTTCCGTGAGTGGTTCCGGCATTGGACCCCCTCTCCCAAATGAGCGCGCCGGGCGCCTCAACTTGCTGAAGAGCCCGGCGTGTCTCGGACGGAATTAATGTAGGCGGACAGTGGTCGATGGTCCATAGTCCATCATCCGTGGTCCGTGGACGACGAACCACCAAGCCATTTCACCGCGGCTTCGATTCGCGCCAGCGAGCGATCGCGTCCCAGCATCACGAGCACGTCGAAGATACCGGGGCTCGCGGTGAGACCCGTGAGCGCGACACGCAGCGGCTGGAACAGCTTTCCGGCGCCGACTCCGCGGGACTCGGCCAGCGCACGCAGCGATTCCTCGAGCGGGCCGGGCTCCCAGGCCTGCGTCGCGCTGAGCGCATCGCGCACTGCCGAGAGCAACTCGCGGGTCGACGCGCGATCCTTCCATTGCTTCACCGTCGCATCGGGATCGTACTCCACGCCGTCGCGCAGGTAGGGGATCGCCTGATGCACGATGTCGTCCGTCGTCCGCGCGCGCACCTTGAGCAGATCGATGAGCGCGAAGAACCACGCCGCATGCTCGTCGAGCCACTCCGCGGTCGCGAGGCCCGCGGCGACGATTCCGCGTGTGACGATCGGCGCCAGCTCGGCCGCCGGTGTCGCGCTGAGATGCTGCCCGTTCATCCACTCGAGCTTCTTCGTGTCGAACACCGCCGCCTTCCTGGACAGTGCGTCGACGGTGAACAGCTCGATCATCTGGGGCACCGTCATCACTTCGAGATCGCCGCCGGGAGACCAGCCGAGCAGCGCGAGGAAGTTGAGCATCGCCTGCGGCAGAATGCCCATGTGCTGATAGTCCGCCACCGCGGTTGCGCCGTGCCGTTTGCTCAGCTTCTTGCCGTCGAGGCCGTGGATCATCGGCAGATGCGCGAACTGCGGCAGCGGTGCGCCGAGCGCCTGATAGAGCAGGATCTGCTTCGGCGTGTTCGAGATGTGATCGTCGCCGCGCATCACGACGGTGATGCGCATGGCGATGTCGTCGGACACGACGGCGAGGTTGTAGATCGGCGTTGCATCCGAGCGCAGAATAATGAAATCGCCCTCGCCGATATCCTGGTTCGGAAAGGTGATCGGCCCGTGGACGAGATCCGTCCACGACGTCTCGCCGGCGGGCACACGGAAGCGAACGACGAACGGCATGCCGCTCTCCACGCGACGCGCGACTTCGTCCGGCGGGAGCCGGTCACACCGTCCGTCATACCGGAACGCCTCGTGGCGCGCCTCGGCGGCTTTACGCTGCTCGTCGAGCTCCGCCTGCGTGCAGAAGCAGCGATACGCCTTGTTCGCGTCGAGCAATTGCCGCGCGTCGGCCTGATGTCGCGCGAGATTGGCGCCCTGATACACGACCTGCTCGTCCCAGATGAGGTCGAGCCACTCGAGTCCCTCGAAGATCGCGCGCGTGCTTGCATCGGTGCTCCGCGCGCGATCGGTGTCCTCGATCCGCAGCAGAAACTGACCGCCGTAATGCCGCGCGAACAGCCAGTTGAACAACGCCGTGCGCGCGCCGCCGACGTGCAGATAGCCCGTGGGCGATGGAGCAAAACGGAGGCGTGGCTCGGTGGACGATTCGAACGGCATGCGGCCAATCGGAAAAAGAACGGGTCCATCTGCGAGAGATGGACCCTGGTACGGGAAGGGAGGGATTCGAACCCTCGAAGCCCCTTGCGGAGCTTGCCGGTTTAGCAAACCGGTGCCTTCAGCCTCTCGGCCACCTCCCCAGCACGGTGCTGGAACAATATAGCAACTCGGCCGTGGAGCGCATAAGCGGGTTCACCCGCGCGTAGCTTTCGCGCCATGGCCCGATCCGCCGCACTGCGCCGTCGCGAAGATCCGAATGCAACGCGTCCACCGTTGCGCGAGCGGCTCGCCGCCATGCGGATGATCCCGCGCCTCATTGGCCTCGTCTGGCGGACGCACCGCGGCTTTACGCTCGCGATGGTCATTCTGCGGCTCGCGCGCTCGATGGTGCCGGTCGCGAACCTCTGGATCGCGAAGCTGATCATCGACGAGGTGATCCTGCTCGCGCGCACGCGGGGTCCGGCGCACGAGCTCTGGCTGCTCGTCGCGCTGGAGCTGGCGACGGTCGTCGGCGGCGAGCTGCTCGCCCGAGCGTCCGGCCTCGTGGAGAGTCTGCTCGGCGATCTGTTCACGAACCGGATCAGCATCCGGATCATGGAGCACGCGGCGACGCTCGATCTGCACCAGTTCGAGGATCCGCGCTTCTACGACCATCTCGAGCGCGCGCGGCAGGGAACCACCGGCCGACTGGCGCTGCTCGCGCAACTACTCGGCATGGGCCAGAGTGCGCTGACGCTGATCTCGCTGAGCGCCGCGCTCGCCGCACAGGTGCCGTGGCTGCTCGTGCTGCTCGCCGTCGCCGTGCTCCCCGGCTTCCTCGGCGAGACGCACTTCGCCGCGCTGTCGTACTCGATGCTCTTCCGACGCACGCCGCAGCGTCGGCAGCTCGACTACGTACGGTACGTCGGCGCCAGCGACGAGACGGCGAAGGAAGTGCAGATGTTCGGACTCGCGCCGTGGCTCATCGAGCGCTATCGCGTGCTGTCCGACCGGTTCTACGAGGAGAACACGGCCCTCGCGACGAAACGAGCCGTCGTGGGGGCCGCCCTGTCCCTCCTCGGGACGTTCGGCTACTACGCGGCGTACGTCGTCGTGCTGCTGCAGACGATCGGCGGCTTGATCACGATCGGCATGCTGACCTTTCTCGCGGCCTCCTTCCGCCAGAGTCGCGATCTGATTCAGCAATTGCTCATGTCGGCGAGCAGTCTCTATGAGCAGAGTCTCTATTTGAAGGATTTGTTCGACTTCTTCGACATCCGGCCGACGATCGAGTCCGCGGCGGAGGCGCGGCCCGTTCCGCGGCCCATCCGGACCGGATTCGAGTTCGAGAACGTCGGGTTTCGCTATCCCGGCAGTGAGCGTTGGGCGGTGCGGCACCTCACCTTCGCGATCGCACCCGGTGAACGCGTCGCGCTGGTCGGCGAGAACGGAGCGGGGAAGACGACGCTGACCAAACTGCTCGCTCGTCTCTACGACCCGAGCGAAGGCCGCATCCTGCTCGACGGCATCGATCTGCGCGAGTACGATCTCGCAGACGTGCGCCGCGCGATCGGCGTCATCTTCCAGGATTTCGTACGCTACGACATGCGCTTCGACGAGAATGTCGGCGTCGGCGAAGTCGATGCGGTGCGCGGATATCTCGACGCGGCGACGGCGACGGAGCACGGCAATCCGCCGCCGATGGCGATCGCCGTTGCCGCCGAGAAGTCCCTCGCCGCGTCGCTCCTGCCGCGATTGCCCGGGTCGTATCGCCAAATGCTCGGCCGCCGATTCGAGGAGGGCGTCGACCTCTCCGGCGGCGAGTGGCAGAAGGTGGCACTCGCGCGCGCGTACATGCGGGACGCGCAGGTGCTCATCCTCGACGAGCCCACGGCGGCGCTCGACGCGCGCGCCGAGTACGATGTGTTCGTCCGGTTCAACGAGCTGATGGCGGGACGGATGGCCGTCGTGATCTCGCACCGGTTCTCGACCGTGCGCATGGCGGACCGCATCATCGTGTTGCGGCAGGGCGAGATCGTGGAGCAAGGCGCGCACGAGGTGCTGGTGCGCGCCGGCGGCCTGTACGCGGAGCTGTTCGCGATGCAGGCCGCCGGGTATCGCTGATCGCGGCGATCAGCGGCGGGTGGCGATCAGCCGCGGTCGCCGCCGAGCTTCTGGCGAATCGTCTTCGATGCGTCGTCGCGCTGCTTGGTGACGAGCTCCGTCGCCTTGGGCTGCTGGTCGGCGCCCAGGCTGGCGATGGCGGCCTTGCCGGCCGAATCGTAGCTCGTGCGCACCCGTTCGAGCACGCTCATGAGGGCGATGCGCGAATTGCGGATCCCATTCTCCTCGTCCGGCGTCGGGCTTCCGTTGGTGCGCATGGTGTGGACCAGCGAGTCGACTGCCTTGAGCAGCGGTTCGTTCTTGTCCTCGAGCTGCTTCTGCGCGTCCTTGAGCTGCTGCGTCTGCGCATCGGTCAGCTTGACGTCCTTGTGCTTGTCCAGAAGGAGCTTGAGAGGACTCTGATTCTCGATGTCGCGGGCGCGGAGCGTGGGGCCCTGCGGCACCGGGTCCTTGTCGAACAACTCGGTCTTCTTCGACGCCTGGGAACCACTTCCGCGCTGAGCCATCGCGGCGGACGGGAGGAGCAGGAGCGTGGCGAGCAGGAGGGAATGCTGGCGCATACGGAACCTCTGGTCAGGTGAAGGACGGGGCGGACGAGCGGAGCGCGAGGGATTCGAACCCCCAAGTCCTTGCGGACGCCGGTTTTCAAGACCGGTGCAATAGCCATTCTGCCAGCGCTCCCGGCACCGAAAGATCATGAATGGCGCGACGGCACGCAACGAGGCGCCATGGGGGCCGCCCGCATCGACGCATCATCGGCCGGGTGCTCACGCGACGTGGAACGCGCACGCCACAGCATGGCCGCAGTCGGACGCCGGTTGCGGTCGGCGTTATGATCCGATGATGCCCGACCTCACTGCAATTGGACGCGTCATCTCGCCACTCCGCGACCGGCACGCTGCACCCAAGCAGGGCAGCGAAGGATCGCCGGAGGCCTGGATGGAGATTCGGGCCGAATTTCGAGACGCGGCTCGCGATCTGCGCGTCGGCAGCGCCATTCTCGTGCTGACCTGGCTGGATCGAGCGGATCGGGATGTGCAGTTGGTGCATCCGCGCGATGACCAAAGCGCGGCGCTGCGCGGTGTGTTCAGTACACGCTCGCCGGATCGACCGAATCCGATCGGCATCCATCGCGTGACAATTCTCGAAGTCGACGGCGGGCTCCGGTTCAAGGTGCGGGATCTCGAAGCCATCGACGGCACGCCGATCGTCGATATCAAACCGGTGCTCGATCGGAATCGAGAGCGCTGAGGCGAAGCCGAGTCGTGAGATGATCACCAGCAAGCGGATTTACGAACCATGCGCCGCCTCCGACGGGTTTCGCGTCCTCGTGGATCGGCTGTGGCCGCGCGGCGTCTCGAAGGCGCGAGCGCACGTGGACCTGTGGGCGAAGGACATCGCCCCATCAACCGAGTTGCGCACCTGGTACGGTCACGACCCGGCGAAGTGGCCGGAATTTCGCAAACGCTATACGCGCGAGCTGAAGTCCGCGGCCGCCGCGACGGTGCTCGACGATTTGGCGCGTCGCGCGCGACGCCGGCGCGTCACGCTCGTGTATGCAGCGCATGATGGCGCGATCAGCAACGCTGCCGTGCTCACGAAGCTGCTCGGACGGCGCATCACCCTGGGGAAAAAATGACACCAGTTCAGCACCGAATCAGCGGCGCCGCGCTTTCCTTCTCCCTCGACGACGAGATGCGCACGGTTCGCGACGAGCTCGCGAAGGTGCCGGCACGCGTCGGCCGTACGCTCGTCAAGGATGGGCCGCTTCGCGTGACGCTCGTGGGGCTGCGCGCGGGACAGGGACTCCACGAACATCACTCCAGCGGACCCGTGACGATTCACGTCCTCGAAGGCACGATCGAAGTGTCCGCCGCCGG
>JAICKA010000204.1 GCA_025928185.1 Gemmatimonadaceae bacterium | reverse complement strand
GCGAAGCTCGGGCTCGTGCGCGACGGTGAGTGGCTCGAGGCGAACGTCGTTCCCTTCGAGCGTAATCGGTTCGAGTGGGTGCATGACGGCTCCGTGATCCGTGGCCGGTGGTCCGATCGAGAATGCGAATGATCAGCGCGCCTGAAGCTGGTTCGCTGTCGAGAAGCTGCAAATTGCTGACATGACTGACATTCAGTCCAAGCTGGAGCTTCGGCGCGGCAAGTACCGGATCACGACCGACCCGCGCGAGATCGACACGGCGGGAGTGCTGGAATTGCTGCACACGACACACTGGGCGTCGAAACTCTCGCGATCGGTGCTCGAGGTGTCGATCCAGCACTCGCTTGCCTTCGCCATCCTCGAGGACGGCGCCGTAGTCGGTTTCGCGCGCGTCGTCACGGATCACGCGACCTTCGCATATCTGTGCGACGTGGTGATCGAGCAGTCGCGTCGCGGGCGCGGACTGGGAACGTGGCTGGTCGAGTGCATCCTGGCGCATCCGGCGATGCAGGAGCTACGACGCATCTGCCTGATCACTCGGGACGCGCGGCGGCTTTACGAGCAGTTCGGATTCACGACGGACATCGGCGGTTCGGCTTTCATGGAGAAGCTGCGGCCAAGGCGCACATGAGACATTACTCGTTCACGACAGTCGACGTGTTCACCGACCGACGTTTTGGTGGCAATCCCCTCGCCGTCTTCACGGATGCACGCGGACTGGTGGACGCGGAGATGCAAGCACTGGCGGCTGAGTTCAATCTCAGCGAGACCGCGTTCGTTCTGCCACCGCAGGATCCCGCGAATTCGGCGCGCGTTCGAATCTTCAATCGCACGGCGGAGATGCCCTTTGCCGGACATCCGAACGTCGGCACGGCGTTCGTGCTCGCGCACGAGCGCGGCGAACCAGGCGGCACCTTGCGATTCGAGGAGCTCGCCGGACTCGTCGACGTGCGACTGGAGCGCGGCCCAGATGGGATCATCTGTGGGGCAACGATCGATGCGCCACAGCCGCTGTCGGTTGGCATTTCAATTCCGGCGGAGGTGGTGGCGCGATGCGCGGGACTTTCTGCCGAAGAAATCGTGACCAGCGCCCATCCGCCCTGCGTGGCCTCGGTGGGCATGCCGTTCACCATCGCCGAGGTCGAGCCTGGTGCGCTGTCGCGGGCGGTTCCGAACGTCACCGAATTCCGACGCGCGCTCGCCGATCACCCCGGCCTCGACGGACGCCTGGCGGTCCATCTCTACGCGCGCGGGACCGAACCGCTTCGTGCACGCATGTTCTCGCCGGTCGCCGGTACGTTCGAGGATCCCGCTACCGGGAGTGCGAACGCCGCGCTGGCGGGACTGCTGCTGTCGTTGAACGGCGGCCAGTCAGCGCGCTTCGACGTGGTGCAGGGCGTCGAGATGGGCCGGCCCAGTCTCATGCGAACCGCCGCGCATCGAGACGGCGAATCGGTGCGGTCCGCCGTCGGCGGGTCATGCGTCGCGGTATTTCGTGGCGAGATTGCGCTCTAACGCCGTGCGGCGTAGTACGCCACGCCTATGAAATGCGGCGAGATGTAGGGTTCATCGCTGATAACCAACTGTCGTGCGAGTCGGATCTGAAGCCTTGCAACGCTCCCACCGCGGTCGCACGTTAGCGCGATGACAGCACTCGTGCGGTACACCGCGGCCCTGGCGATTCTCGCCACAACTGCAAGCGCGCAGACGAACGCCTCTGATTTCGCCGGCCTCACTCGCTACGCCCAGGCCGACTCGCAGCTGCCGCCACCCGCCCCCGGCGAGCAGCGCGTCGTCTTCATGGGCAACTCGATCACCGACTCGTGGGCGAAATTTTTCCCGGGAATGTTTCCCGGCAAGCCGTACATCGGCCGCGGCATCAGCGGACAAACCACCCCGCAGATGCTCCTGCGCTTTCGCCAGGACGTGATCGACCTGCACCCGAGCGTCGTCGTCATTCTTAGCGGCACGAACGACATCGCCGGCAACACCGGGCCGTCGACGCTGGAGATGATCGAGGGCAACCTTGCATCCATGACGGACTTGGCGCGCGCGAACGACATTCGCGTCGTGCTGTCGTCGGTGCTGCCGGTCTACGACTATCCGTGGAAGCGCGGCCTCGAACCGGCTGCAAAGATCGTCGCGCTCAACCGCTGGATACGCGACTACGCGGCGCGCACCGGCGCTGTGTATCTGGACTACTGGAGCGCGCTGGCCGACGAACGTCAGGGGATGAAGGCGGCGTTGACGATCGACGGCGTGCACCCCAACGAAGCCGGCTACGCGGTGATGGCGCCGCTCGCCGACGCGGCGATCGCCAAGGCACTCGGCACGCATCGCGTCCGATGACACAGGCTGAGCTCGGCTGATCCGAGCTCAGCTCGTCGACGAGAACTTTCATCCAGATCGCTCTTTCGTGATCTGGCTAACAGACAGTCTTCGTCCCCGCCCTTATCTCTCCGCTTCCTCATTTCAGGATTTTCCCAATGGCACTCTGGAAGGAAGCGCTCAACTCGAGCAAGGATCCGTCGGCGACCGCAACTGTCGACGCTCCGCTGAAGAAGGAGCCCGAGCATGGCGCTGAGCCCGCCGCTGTTGCCGCCGCGCCTGCCGCCGCAACCTCCGCCGCCGCGCCCGCCCGCCACTCGCCGCCGCGCGATACGCGCGACGTTCGCGATTCCCGCGACCTGCGCGACGCGAAGGAATCGGTCATCGCCGGCGACATCACGATCACCGGCAAGATCGACGGCCGCGGACACGTCCGACTCGCCGGCCGGTTCGAGGGCGACGTCAACATCGAGGGCAATCTTACCATTGACGCGGGCGCCAAGCTGACCGGCAGCGTGCGCGCAAAGTCGGTCACGATCGGCGGCGAGGTCGAGGGGAACATCGAGAGCGCCGAGAGCGTCGAGCTGCTGGCGACTGGCGTGCTGACCGGCGATCTCAAGGGAGGCACGCTCACCGTCGCGTCGGGCTCGCGCATGCGCGGCCGCGTCGAGTTCGGGTGGAGCGACGAAGGGTCGGCGAAATCCTCTCTCACGCTCGGAGCGCGCCAGGCGTCGTGAGCACCATCACTCGTCCGACGCCGGGCAGCACGCGCATCTGTCCGCACTGCCGCGCGGTCATTCTCCAGAGCGCGAGCGTCTGTCCGTCGTGCCGCAAGCACCTGCGGTTCGAGCCCGGCGCCGAAGGCACGGCCGCGATCCCGACGTTGTCGCCGCTTCGCGTGGAGGGCGCCATTCGTCCGCCGAGCAACGGCGAGCCGTGGGAGTACGCGGTGGTCATCTCGATCCGCAACGATCGCGGCGAAGAGGTGACCCGGCAGGTCGTCGGCGTCGGGGCGATCTTGCCGGGAGAGGAGCGCACGTTCGCGTTCGTCGTCGAGGCGTACGCGCCTGGTATGAGTTAGAAGGGTGGTCCGTCGAACTTCGTCCATGGTCCATGGTCCATGGTCCATGGTCTTGGCCGCTCGCCCTAGCGAACCCTCACGAACTCGATCCCTCTCGCGCGCCCCGCGTCGAGCGTGAAGCCGGTCGCGTTGAACGTGAGTACAAGATTGCCGGCGCGGAATGCCTGCGGGCCCGACACCACGAGCGTCTCCGGCTTGGTGCGCGGCCGCTGCAGGAGCAACGTGCCTGCCGAGTCGCGGATGGCAAACGTCGCCTCCAGCTCATCGGAGTGATAACGCCCGGCGAACCGCTTGGCGTCGGCCATGGACAGTGCTGACGCGGACGCCTGGCGCGCGCGTGCGGCATT
>JAICKA010000012.1 GCA_025928185.1 Gemmatimonadaceae bacterium | reverse complement strand
CGACGAAGTCGCCAAGGCGTCGGAGTCGCAGGGGCGTCGTGATGCGACCAAGATCCTGACGATCGCGACGAGCCACGTGGAGTACGAGACGAAGGCGCGCCACTACGCGCACGTCGACTGCCCGGGCCACGCCGACTACGTCAAGAACATGATCACGGGCGCCGCGCAGATGGACGGCGCGATCCTCGTGGTGAGCGCGGTCGACGGCCCGATGCCGCAGACGCGCGAGCACATCCTGCTCGCTCGCCAGGTCAACGTGCCCTCGATCGTCGTGTTCCTCAACAAGTGCGACCTCGTCGATGATCCCGAGCTCCTCGACCTCGTCGAGCTCGAGGTGCGCGAGCTGCTCTCGAAGTACGACTATCCGGGCGACGAAGCGCCGGTCATCCGCGGCTCGGCGTCGGGCGCCATCGCTGGCGACGCGCAGTGGGTTGCGAAGATCGACGAGCTGTACGACGCGCTGGACAGCTACATCCCCGAGCCGGTTCGCGAGATCGACAAGCCGTTCCTGCTCCCGGTCGAGGACGTGTTCTCGATCACGGGCCGCGGCACCGTGGCCACGGGTCGTATCGAGCGCGGCGTGATCAAGGTCGGTGAGGAAGTCTCGCTGATCGGTTTCGGCTCCGACAAGAAGTCGGTCGTCACCGGCGTCGAGATGTTCCGCAAGCTGCTCGATCAGGGTCAGGCGGGCGACAACGTCGGCCTCCTGCTCCGCGGCGTCGACAAGAAGGACATCGAGCGCGGTATGGTGCTGGCCAAGCCCGGCTCCATCACGCCGCACACGAAGATGGAAGCCGAAGTCTACGTGCTGAACAAGGACGAGGGCGGCCGCCACACGCCGTTCTTCAAGGGCTATCGCCCGCAGTTCTACTTCCGCACGACGGACGTCACGGGTTCGATCGAGCTGCCGGCCGGCACGGAGATGGTCATGCCGGGCGACAACATCCAGATGACGATCGAGTTGATCAACCCGATCGCGATGGAGGAGCAGGTTCGCTTCGCCATCCGCGAAGGCGGCCGCACGGTCGGCGCGGGTGTGGTGACGAAGATTTTGGCTTGAACGCATGAGCGCTAGAACGCTCGAGCGCTTGAACGCGAACTACCCAGGCTCGAGATCTCGGACCTGAGAGCGTTCCAGCGTTCCAGCGTACTAGCGTTCCAGCGCACTACCGTTCCACCTCTTTCATCAGGCAATCAGCATGGCCGGTAGAATTCGAATCCGTCTCAAAGCCTTCGATCACGCGGTGATCGATCAGGCGTCGGCGGACATCGTGCGGACGGCGGAGAAGACGGGCGCGCAGGTGTCCGGTCCGATTCCGCTGCCCACCAAGACGCAGCGGTGGACGGTGCTCCGGTCGCCGCACGTGGACAAAAAGTCGCGCGAGCAGTTCGAGCTGAAGACGCACAAGCGCGTCATCGACATTCTCGATTCCCGCGCGCAGACGGTGGACGCGTTGACCAAGCTGGATTTGCCGGCCGGTGTCGACGTGGAGATCAAGGTGGAATAGTCGCTAGTGGCTAGTTGCTAGCGACTGGTGGGATGCTGGAGACTGGCAACTAGCACCCAGCGGCTCACCGTCACGGCAACGTGACACCTGGCAACCAGTACCTAGCTATCCGCTAGCACTTAGCACCTAGCACCTAGGGAGCTCGATTCAATGATTGGCATGATCGGGAAGAAGCTGGGCATGACCCAGATCTTCAATGAACAGGGACAACAGATTCCGGTGACGGTGATCGAAGCCGTGCCGAATCCGGTGCTCGGGGTGACGGACAAGGCCAAGGTCGGCCATGCGTCGCTGCAGCTCGGCTACGGCACGTCGCGCATCCGTCGCGCGTCGGCCAAGGGCGAGGGCAAGAATCCAAAGGGCCACCGGGCGAACAAGGCGGCGATCGGCCACGCGAAGAAGGCGGGGCTCGACGCGCCACCGCGCGTGGTGCGCAGCGTTCGGCTCGACGAGCCGGGCAACGCGAAGATCGAGATCCCGAGCTACGCGATCGGCGACGTCATCAAGTGCGACATCTTCGCGCCGGGTGACGCGGTGAAGGTCACGGGCACCACGAAGGGCCGCGGCTTCCAGGGCGTCGTCAAGCGCCATGGCTTCGGCGGCGGTCCGAACACGCACGGCAACACCAAGCACCGGCGTCCCGGCTCGATCGGACCCGGCACCGATCCGTCGCGCGTGATCAAGGGCAAGAAGATGCCTGGCCATTACGGCGCGGAGCAGCACACGCAGACCCATCTCCGCATCGAGAAGATCGACGCGGATCGCAATCTGATCTACATCCGCGGCTCCGTCGCCGGCCCGACCGGCGGTGTGGTGGTCGTGCGGAAGCAGGCGTAACGACACTCCCATGGCTGACAACACCACATTCCAGGCGGCGGCGTACACCGCGCAGGGAACGGCCCGCGACGCGGTGCCGCTTCCCACGGCGCTGTTCGACGGCACCATCAACATGCCCGTGATGCACCAGGCGGTGAAGGCGTATCTCGCCAACCAGCGCCAGGGCAACGCGTCGACGAAGATCCGCAAGTACGTCACTGGCGGCAATCAGAAGCCGTGGAAGCAGAAGGGCACCGGCCGCGCGCGTCAGGGTTCGACCCGCGCCCCGCACTGGGTCGGCGGCGGTACGGTCTTCGGGCCGCTCCCGCGCAGCTACGCGCAGTACGTGCCGCGGCAGGTTCGCGCGCTGGCGCGCAAGTCCGCGCTCAATGCGCGTGCCCGCGAGGATGCGATCGTCGTCATCGACCGTTTCGATTACGACGCGCCGAAGACACAGCGCCTCCAGTCGCTCGTCGAGCGGCTCGGCGTCGCCGATCAGAAAGTGCTCATTCTCACCGACGGCGCCAAGCCGAACGTGTTCCTGAGCGGCCGCAATCTCCCGACGGTGCACGTGATGCCGTACGGCGACGTCTCGACGTACCACATCCTCTGGTCGGACGTGGTGTTGATCGAGGCGGGTGCGATCGGGCAGACGCTGGAGCCCGTGGAAGAGAGGAGCGAGGAGAGAGGAGAGGGGAGGACAGCGGCGAGCGCGAAGGCCAAGAGCGCGACGACAAGCAAGAAAGCCGCGCCGGCAAAGAAGGCTGCTGCGAAGAAGACCACCGCCAAGGCGGCGAAGAAGTCGACCGCCACGGCAAAAAAGTCCGCCAAGCGTGCGCCGGCCAAGTCGGCGGCCAAGAAGAAGAAGGGGAAGTAACCGATGCCGACACTCCATCGCACCGTCGTACGGCCGCTGATCACCGAGAAGAGCTCCGCCGCCTACCAGGCGCGCAACGAGTACACCTTCCAGGTGCATCCCGAGGCCACCAAGCCGCAGATCCGCTCGGCCATCGAGCAGCTCTTCGGCGTCAAGGTGACCGGCGTGTGGACGTCCAACGTCCGCGGCAAGGAAAAGCGCATGGGCAAGAACGTGGGACGCCGTCCCACGTGGAAAAAGGCGATCGTCACGCTGCGTGAAGGTGACACGATCGAGATCTTCGAAGGCTGAGCCGGAGAGCCCACAGCATGCCAATTCGTCAATTCAAGCCGGTGACCAAGGGCACGCGCTTCCGCAGCGTCTCGGATTTCGCCGAGATCACGCGGACGACGCCCGAAAAGTCGCTGCTCGAGCCGATCAAGAAGAGCGGCGGGCGCGACAACCACGGGCACATCGCGATGCGCCGCCGCGGCGGCGGTCACAAGCGCCAGTACCGGGTCATCGATTTCAAGCGCAACAAGCACGGCGTGCCGGCGACGGTCACGACGATCGAGTACGATCCGAACCGCTCGGCGCGCATCGCGCTCGTCACGTACGAGGACGGCGAGAAGCGGTACGTGTTGCATCCCAAGGGACTGAGCGTCGGCGACACGATCATGGCCGGCCCGGGCTCGGACATCCGCACGGGCAACGCGCTGCCGCTGGCCGAAATGCCGCTCGGTACCGCCGTGCACAACATTGAATTGAAGATCGGGAAAGGCGGCCAGCTCTGCCGCTCGGCGGGCATGTCGGCGCAGGTCGTCGCCAAGGAAGGCGAGTACGTGACGCTGCGCATGCCGTCGAGCGAGATGCGGCTGGTGCACGCGCGCTGCTACGCGACGATCGGCACGGTCGGCAACGAGGAGCACGAGCTGATCTCGTGGGGCAAGGCCGGCAAGACGCGCTGGAAGGGACGGCGCCCGAAGGTGCGCGGCGAGGTGATGAACCCCGTCGACCACCCGCACGGCGGCCGCACGCGCGGCGGACGCAACGTCGTCAGCCCGTGGGGCAAGAAGGAAGGCGTGAAGACGCGCAACAAGAACAAGTCCTCGCAGCGGCTGATCGTCCGTGGCCGCAAGCGCGGGAAGGCAACGCAATAAAGCAGAGGCGAGAGGAGAGAGGGGAGGACACAGCAGCTTGTGCATCCTCTATCCTCTATCCTCTCATAACTCGACCTGAGATTCTCCAATGGGACGTAGCGTAAAGAAAGGGCCGTTCGTGCAGGAGGCGCTGACCAAGAAGGTCGACGCGCTCAACTCGCGCAACGAGAAGCGCGTGATCAAGACCTGGTCGCGGGCGAGCACGGTGCTGCCCGAGTTCGTCGGCCACACCTTCGCGGTGCACAACGGGAACAAGTTCATCCCGGTGTACGTCACCGAGAACATGGTCGGCCACAAGCTCGGCGAGTTTGCGCCGACGCGCCTGTTCCGCGGCCACACCGGCCAGAAGGCGGTCGACAAGAAGACGACGGCGACGCCGGCGGCTTCGGCGCCGGCCGCGCGCGGAGGCAGGTGATGAGCACGAAGAGCAGAGAGCGCGCCGAACGCCGGCGCACCGAGCGACAGGCGATCGGCCCGCAGGCGACGCAACGGTCGGCGCGTCAGTCGCCCTACAAGATGCGTCTCGTGATCGACGAGATACGCGGCAAGAGCGTGAACGAGGCGCTCGCGTATCTCGCGTTCTCGAAGAAGCACGCGGCGCGACAGATCGAGAAGACGCTGCGCTCCGCGGTTGCCAACGCCGAGCATTCGTCGCGTGAGAACGGCACGCCGCTCGATGTCGACGCGCTGTACGTCAAGCGCGCGGTGGTCAACGAAGGGCCGAAGCTCAAGCGGTTCACCCCGGCCGCCATGGGACGGGCGACGCCAATTCAAAAGCGCACGAGCCACGTGGAAATCGTGGTCGGCGAGAAGGAAGGACGCTAATGGGACAGAAGACGCATCCGGTCGGGTTCCGGCTCGGCATCTCCAAGGACTGGAAGTCGCGCTACTACGCGGGTCGCGAGCTGCCGACGCTGCTGCGTGAGGACGAGCTGCTGCGCAAGTATCTCAAGGCGCGCCTCGGCCACGCGGCGATTGCCGACATCGTGATCGATCGCAAGCCGGGCAAGGTCGTCGTCACGCTGCACACGGGACGTCCCGGTGTGGTGATCGGCAAGAAGGGCGCGGAAGTCGACAAGCTGCGCGACGAGCTGGCGCACCTCACCGGCAAGGAGGTCGGCATCAACGTCGAGGAGATCAAGCGTCCGGAGCTCGACGCGCAACTGGTCGCGGACAACATCGCGAGCCAGCTCGCGCAGCGCATCTCGTTCCGCCGCGCGATGAAGCGCGCGGTGCAGAGCTCGATGCGCATGGGCGCGCAGGGCATCAAGATCAAGTGCGGCGGCCGCCTCGGCGGCGCCGAGATCGCGCGCGTCGAGGGTTATCACGAAGGACGCGTTCCGCTTCACACGCTCCGCGCCGACATCGACTACGCGACGTCGACCGCGAAGACCACGTTCGGCACCATCGGCGTGAAGGTCTGGATCTTCAAGGGTGAGAAGGTCGAGGATCGCCGTGGCACCACCTATTCCTCCGGCATGTAGGAGGCGACTGACCAATGCTGAGTCCAAAGCGCGTCAAATTCCGCAAGCGGTTCAAGGGCCGGACCAAGGGCCTGGCGCATCGCGGCAGCGAGATCTCGTTCGGCACCTACGGCCTGCAGACACTCGAGCCGGGGTGGATCACCGCGCGTCAGATCGAGGCCGCCCGTGTGGCGCTCACGCGTCACATCAAGCGCGGTGGCAAGGTCTGGATCCGCGTGTTCCCCGACAAGCCGATCACGAAGAAGCCGGCCGAGACCCGCATGGGTAAGGGCAAGGGTTCGCCGGAGATGTGGGTGGCCGTGGTAAAGCCGGGCCGGGTGATGTTCGAGCTCGAAGGCGTCACGCGCGAGATCGCCGAAAAGGCGATGGCGCTGGCCGCCGCGAAGATGCCGGTGCGTACCAAGTTCGTGGCCCGCGAGGAGGCGCCGACCAATGCGGGCTGACGAGATTCGCGAGATGACGGTGGAAGACATCCAGACCCGCATTCGCGAGCTGGAGGAGGAGCAGTTCCGCCTCAAGTTCCGGAGTGCGACGGAGCCGCTGGACGATCCGCTGCGGCTGCGGGTGATTCGCCGGGACCTGGCGCGCCTGAAGACGGTACAGCGCGAGCAGCAATCGAGCTCGCCGGCGAGCGCCGGCGCGGCGCGCGGGTGAGAGGAGCGACTGACCAATGGCTGAGATGACCAATACGAACGGCGCCGAGACCCGGGCCACGCGCAAGACGCGCACGGGCCTCGTGGTGAGCGACAAGATGCAGAAGACGGTGGTGGTGGCGATCGAACGTCGTGTGCCGCATCCGGTGTACGGCAAGATGGTGACCCGCACCAAGCGGGTAAAAGCGCACGACGAGGAGAACACCGCCAAGACCGGCGACACGGTGCGGATCGCGGAAACGCGCCCCCTGTCGAAGGACAAGCGTTGGCGCGTGGTCGAGATCGTCGATCGGGCGCGGTAACGGAGACGGCCGATGATTCAGCAAGAGTCGATGGTGAAGGTCGCGGACAATTCCGGCGCCAAGACGGCGCAGGTCATCCGCGTCCTCGGCGGCACCCGCCGGCGCTACGCCGGTCTGGGCGACGTCGTGATCGTGGCGGTGAAGAACGCGTTGCCGAATGGCACCGTGAAGAAGTCCGACGTCGCGCGCGCCGTGGTGGTGCGCACGGCCAAGGAGACGCGGCGGAAGGACGGGAGCTACATCCGGTTCGACGAAAACGCCGTCGTGATCATCAACGACCAGGGTGAGCCCCGGGCGACCCGCATTTTCGGTCCCGTTGCGCGCGAGCTGCGCGACAAGCGGTACATGAAGATCGTGTCCCTGGCGCCCGAGGTGATCTGATATGCGAGTTCTCAAACATCGGGTCGCGGACCGCTCCACGGCGGTGAACCGCAAGCGCCACGCGGACAACGCGGCGCGCGGCAAGGTGCACGTGACCGCGGGCGACACCGTTCGCGTCATGCGCGGCGACGACAAGGGCAAGGAAGGGAAGGTCATCCGCGTGTACCGCAAAACGGGACGCGTGACGGTGGAGGGCGTGAACATCGTGAAGCGCCACCGCCGCGCGCGCAACGCGGACGAGCAGAGCGGCATCGTCGATTTTCCTGCGCCGATTCACGCATCGAACGTGATGCTGGTCGACGCCAAGGGCGACGCGACGCGGACGCGTCGGCGGATCGACGAGGACGGAACCAAGGAGCGCATCAGCGTGAAGAACGGGGACGCGATTCCCCGGGCGCGCTGACCGGCGCGCGAGGCCTGAGGACTAGAGACCATGGCAACGAAGGAAAAGAAGAGCGGCGGTAAAGCCGGAAAGAAGGGCGAGACCAGACAGCGGGGGCCGCACGCCGGCGCCGAGCTGCCTGCGCCGCCGCCGCGACTCAAGGAGCAGTACCAGAGCGCGGTACGCCCGCGGCTCATGCAGCAGTTCGGGTTCACGAATCCGCACGAGGTGCCGTCGCTCGAGAAGATCGTGATCAACGTCGGCGTCGGCGAAGCGATCAAGCAGCCGAAGGCGCTCGACGTCGTGGTCGACGAGCTGGCGACAATCACCGGGCAGCAGCCGGTCCGCAAGAAGGCGAAGAAGTCGATCGCCAACTTCGGGCTGCGCGCGGGCCAGGAGATCGGCGCGGCGGTCACGCTGCGCGGCGCGCGGATGTGGGAGTTCCTCGACCGGTTCATCACCGTGTCGATTCCGCGCATTCGCGACTTCCGCGGGCTCGGCACGCGCTCGTTTGATGGAAGAGGGAACTACTCTCTCGGCATCAAGGAGCAGATGATCTTTCCGGAGATCAACTACGACGAGATCGAGTCGATCCACGGCATGGACATCACGTTCGTCACGAGCACCAATCGCGACGACGAGGCGTACGCGCTGTTGAAGGAGCTCGGCATGCCGTTCCGCTCGGACGACAAGAAGGGCGGACGGGCGCAGTAAAGCAGTACACCAGTCACCAGTCACAGACGAGAGACGCAATGGCTCGAAAGGCCATGATCGAGAAGAGCAAGCGGAAGCCGAAGTTCCAGGTGCGGGTCCACAATCGGTGCGGCCGGTGCGGCCGTTCGCGCGCGTTCCTGCGCCGGTTTGGCCTCTGCCGGATCTGCTTCCGCGAGCTGTCGCTCTCCGGGATGATTCCCGGCGTGCGCAAGGCGAGTTGGTAGAAGGCGCTAGACGCTAGAGGCTGGGAGCTAGTGGGGGGCTGGTGACTAGTCACTAGTGCCGACCAGCTCACTTTCCCGATCTCGTAGCAGCTAGCCCCTAGTACCTAGCAACCCACTAGTACCCAGCACCTAGTCCCTAGCACCTAGAAGGTTTCCACGTCCGCGAGGATACGGGGAGCCAAGGATGATTCCATGAGCATGACCGATCCGATCGCCGACATGCTGACGCGGATCCGCAACGCCTGCGGATCGAAGCACCGCCGCGTCGACATGCCGGTGTCGAAAATGAAGACCGAAGTCGCGCGGATCCTGAAGGAGAACAACTACATTCAGGATTACCAGACGCTCGAGACGGACGACGGCCGGCGCGTGCTGCGCGTGCGGCTCAAGTACGCGGAGGGCCAGTCGGTCATCCGCGAGCTGCAGCGCGTGTCGACGCCCGGGCTGCGGAAGTACGTCGGCGTCGGCGAGATTCCGCGCGTTCGCAACGGCCTCGGCCTGGCGATTCTGAGCACCAACAAGGGCTTGATGTCGGATCGGGAAGCGCGGCAGTCGCGCACCGGCGGCGAGCTCGTGGCCGTCGTCTGGTAGAGGAGACACGACGCATGTCGCGAATTGGCAAACTTCCGATCACGGTGCCGAAAGGCGTGACCGTGACGATCGATGGAAATGTGGTGCGGGTGAAGGGTCCCAAGGGCGAGCTGTCGCACACGCTGCCGGCCGGGATCTCGATCAGCCGCACGGACGAGACGCTGAATCTCACGCGCGCCTCGGACGAATCGAATCACAAGTCGCTGCACGGCCTCAGCCGCTCGCTCGTGGCGAACATGGTCGAGGGCGTGACGCAGGGCTATCGCAAGCAGCTCGAGATCACGGGCGTGGGCTACAAGGCGGAGGTGCGGCCGTACGGTCTGCAGCTCGCGCTCGGCTTCTCGCACTCGATCGAGTATCGGGCGCCGGCGGGAATCAAGCTCACCGCGCCGCAGCCGACGTCGATCGTGATCGACGGCTCGGACAAGGCGCTCGTTGGACAGGTCGCGGCGGAGCTGCGCGGCCTCCGTCCTCCCGAGCCGTACAAGGGCAAGGGCATTCGCTACGCCGGCGAGCAGATTCGCCGCAAAGCCGGTAAGGCAGGAGGCAAGTAATCATGCCAGCCATTCCAAAGACTCGCGAGCAGCAGCGGCATCGCCGCCACCTGCGCGTCCGCAAGAAGGTGACGGGCACGGCCGAGCGGCCGCGGCTCGTGGTGTTCCGGTCGTTGAAGCACATCACGGCGCAGCTCGTCGACGACGTGGCGCGCCGGACGCTGCTCACGGTGACGAGCACCGATCTGGAGACAGGCAAGAAGACGGAGAAGTCGCTCGAGGTCGGCCGGCGGATCGCCGCGCGGGCCAAGGACGCGGGCATCACGAAGGTCGTGTTCGACCGCGCGGGATATCAGTATCACGGCCGCGTGAAGGCAGTGGCCGACGGCGCCCGCGATGGCGGGTTGGAGTTCTAATATTATGGAAGACTCACGTAAGGCAGCGGGTCCCGGCGCGGCCGGCGGATCCACGGGCGGTTCGGCGCGCGGCGGCCGGGGCGGCGGTGCGCGCTCCGGCGGCGGCGGTGGCCGCGGCGGCAATCGCGGACGCGGCGGCCCAGGTGGCGGCCGCGGTCGCGGACCCGGTGGCGGCGGCGAGCGCGGTGGCAACGATCGCGGGCGCGGCGGACCAGGCGGCGGCCGCGGTGGCGATGAGCGCGGACGCGGCGAGGGCAGTGAGCTCGTCGAGAACGTGGTCGCGATCAATCGCGTGGCCAAGGTCGTAAAGGGCGGCCGGCGCTTCTCGTTCAACGCCCTCGTGGCGGTGGGCGACGGACAGGGCAAGGTCGGCTTCGCGTCGGGCAAGGCGAACGAAGTCTCGGAAGCGGTCCGCAAGGCCGTGGACGCGGCGCGCCGCAGCATGGTGACGATTCCGCTCACCGGCGGCACGATCCCGCACGAGATCGTCGGCCAGCACGGCGCGGGCAAGGTGCTCATGAAGCCAGCGGCGCCGGGTGCCGGCGTGATCGCCGGCGGTGCGGTGCGCGCGATCATGGAATGCGCGGGCATCGCGGACATTCTCACCAAGAGCCTGGGCTCGACGAATCCGCACAACATGGTGCGGGCGGCGATGGACGGGCTGCGTCAGCTCACCACGGTCGAGCAGATCGCCCGTGAGCGCGGGATCGAGCCATCGAGCGTGGGTTATCGTTCGCGCGCGCGCGGTCGTGAAGCCGGCGTGCGGCGCGCCGAGAAGGAGACAGTCTGATGGCACGCACGTTCGTGTGGCATCCCACCAAGGGACCGGCCACGACACCAAAGCAGAACCTGCCCGAGTCGGGCACCGTACGGATAAAGCAGGTCCGGAGTGAGATCGGGCACTCGTGGCGCATGCGCGCCACGCTCGAGGCGATCGGTCTCAAGCACCACCAGGACGTGGTCGTCAAGCCAATCACGCCGGGCCTCAAGGGTCAACTGAAGCAGGTGCGCCATCTCGTCGAGGTGGCGCTGGTCGAGGAGGGCAAGTAAATGGCTACGAGAGAGGAGAAGGGCGAGGCGAGAGGGGAGAAGCTCGGACTGCACAATCTCCACTCGGCTCCGGGCTCCACAAAGGATCGCAAGCGACTCGGGCGCGGTCCCGGATCCGGCACCGGCAAGACGTCGGGCAAGGGTCACAAGGGTATCAAGGCGCGCGCGGGCCATCACGGTCCCGGCGGCGGCAAGCCGCACTTCGAAGGCGGCCAGATGCCGATCACGCGTCGCCTGCCCAAGCGCGGCTTCACGAATCCATTCCGCGAGGAATCGCAGGTCGTCGGTCTCGACGAGCTGGCGAGCTTGCCCGCGGGCACCGAAATCACCCGCGAGTCGCTGGTGACGGCGGGGCTCGCGCGCGCCAACAAGGGGCGCGTCAAGATCCTGGCGAACGGCTCGATCACGCAGGCGATCACGGTGCGCGGGCTGCAGGTCAGCGCGGGCGCTCGCGACAAGATTGTCGCGGCCGGAGGCCGCGTCGAGGAGTAATCGGCTGCCATGGCTCAATCCACCGGAACCAACGCCGCGGCAAGTGCGGTTCAGAATCTCTTCAGAACGCCGGAGCTGAAGGAGAAGATTCTGTTCACGTTGCTGTGCCTTCTGATCTACCGGATCGGAGCGGCGGTGACGGCGCCAGGAATCAATCCCCAGGCGATCGCCGACTTCATGAACCAGCAGCAGAACGGCGGCGGTCTGCTCGGCCTCTACAACCTGTTCACCGGAGGTAATCTCGAGCGCGCGACGGTCTTTGCGCTCGGGATCATGCCGTACATCTCGGCCAGCATCTTCCAGCAGATCGGCCAGGCCGTGATTCCGCAGATCGACAAGATGTCGAAGGACGAGGAAGGGCGGAAAACCATCAACCAGTGGTCGCGCTACGCCACGGTGGCCCTGGCGGCGGTGCAGGGATGGGGCTTCGCGATCTTCGCCGAATCGTTGCCGGGCGCTGTCACCCACCCGGGTTTCGCGTTCCGCGTGTCGATGACGTTCTTCCTCACCGTTGGCGCGCTGTTCGTCATGTGGCTGGGCGAGCAGATCACCGAGCAGGGCGTCGGCAACGGCGCGAGCTTGATGATCTTCTTCTCGATCGTCGAGCGCATCTGGCCGGGAATCGGCGCCACGTTCCAGTTCGTCAGCACGGGCGCGATCGGCGCGTTCTCACTGATCGTCCTCATCGCGCTGATGATCGCGGTCACGGCGGCGATCGTGGCGGTGACGCTCGCGGCGCGCCGCGTGCTGATCCAGATTCCCCAGCGCACGATGACCCGCGGGCGCATGCGCGAAGCGTCGCGGAGCTTCATTCCGCTGCGCATCAACTCGTCCGGCGTCATGCCGATCGTGTTCGCGCAGTCGGTGATCGTCATTCCCGGCGCGGCCGCGCAGTTCATGGGCGGCCAGAAGATGCGCGATTTCGCCGACTATCTCGCCCCCGGCGCGACGCTCAACTACATCCTGCTGGCGATTCTGATTCTCTTCTTCACGTACTTCTACACGTCGATCATCTTCAATCCGGTCGACCTGGCGGAGAACCTGAAAAAGCAGGGCGGATTCATCCCGGGCGTGAAGCCAGGCGCGCGCACGGCGGAGTACATCGACGACGTGGTCTCGAAGATCACGCTGCCGGGCGCGATCTTCCTGACCATCATCGCGCTCTTGCCGATCTGGATCAGCACGTTGATCAACATCCAGTTCAACTTCGGCGGCACGTCGCTCCTCATCGTCGTCGGCGTCGCACTCGACACGATCCAGCAGATGAACCAGCATCTGCTGCTGCGCAAATACGACGGATTCATGAAGAAGGGCCGCGTGCGGTTCCGCGGCCGGCAGGGCGCTCCGGGCGGCTACTGACGCCGCTCGGCCTCGTCCGGTTCGACTGACACCGCCATGATCATCGTTCTGTTCGGCAAGCCTGGGGCTGGCAAGGGCACGCAAGCGCCGCTGCTCGCCTCCGAGCTGAACGTGCCGACGCTCGCCACGGGCGACGTGCTGCGCGCCGCCGTGCGCGCCGGCACGGTGCTAGGCGTCAAGGCGAAGACGTGCATGGAGCGCGGCGAGCTGGTGCCCGACTCGGTGATCCTCGGCATCATCGGCGAGGAGTTGTCGGAGCCGCAGTACGCGCGCGGCGCGATCCTCGACGGTGTCGTGCGCACGGTGCCGCAGGCCGAAGGGCTGCAGCGCATGCTCGCGGTGAGCGGCCGCAAGGTGGACGCGGTGCTCGCGTTCGACATCGACAACGAAGAGATCGTGCGGCGCCTGAGCGGACGCACGGTCTGCGAGCGCTGCCAGACGCCGTACACGGGCCGAGAGGTAGGCAGTGTCTGCGAGCGCTGCGGCGGTGGACTGGTGCGTCGCAAGGACGACGAGCCGGACGCCGTTCGCACACGGCTCCGCGTGTACGACGAGCAGACGGCGCCGGTGCTCGACTGGTATCTGCAACACGGCGAGCCCGTCACGGTGATCGACGCAGTCGGCGCCGTGGAGGACGTCACCCAACGCGCGCTGCGCGCGCTCGGCCGGTGATTCAGCTCAAGTCGGCGCGCGAGATCGAGATCATGGCGCAGGGCGGCAGGATCCTCGCCGCCACGGTCGAAACGCTGCGCGCCGCGGTCAAGCCGGGCATCACGACGGGCCAGCTCGACGAAATCGCCGAGAGCTTCATTCGGAGCCACGAGGGCGCGACGCCGGCGTTCAAGGGACTGTACGGGTTTCCCGGCAGCATCTGCGCGTCGGTGAACAGCGAGATCGTGCACGGCATTCCGTCGAAGAGGCGCGTGCTGGCCGAGGGCGACATCATCTCGATCGATGTGGGCGTCGGGTACAAGGGCTACTTCACCGACAGCGCGACGACGGTCGCCGTTGGCGCGATCAGCCCGGAGACGCAGCGCCTGCTCGACGTGACGCAGAAGTCGCTCGCGGCCGGCATTGCCGCCGCGCAACCGGGCAATCACATCGGCGACATCGGCGCGGCGGTGCAGGCGGTGGTGGAAGCGGCCGGCTACAGCGTGGTGCGCGATCTCGTTGGCCACGGCATCGGCGTGCAGTTCCACGAAGATCCGCAGGTGCCGAACTACGGCAAGCCGAAGCGGCGCGAGAAGCTCGTGCCCGGCCTCACGATCGCGATCGAGCCGATGGTGAACATCGGCGGTCCGGCGACGCGAACGCTCAAGGACAAGTGGACGATCGTCACCGTCGATGGATCATTGTCGGCGCACTTCGAGCACACGATCGCGATGACCGACACCGGCGCGCGCGTGCTGACGGCGGCCTAAAGTTTCGTGTGGGCGTCGGGGTCGTACGGCGCGGTCGAGTTGGATTCGGTTTGCGCGTCGGGGTCGTTCGGGCGGGTCAGGTTGGATTGAATTGGGGACGCGGAGTTGGCGGATTTTGACGGACGAGGCGCGAATGAACCGCCCTGATCGGCAAAGATCGGCCGCTTGTGTGCGCTCGTGTGAACCAGGCGCTTGAACTTTGCCTCTGCACCAAAATGCAGGAGGAGTCCGACCTCCAGCTTTGTGCAGCGCAGGTAGTTGAATAGCTGTCGCTCAGCGATGGGAGGAAGGTGCTCCGAGGCCTTGACCTCGACGACGACGCGGCCGCCGACCAGGAGATCGAGCCGCTGATATGCGGCAAGCTCGCCGCGGTAGTAGACTGGCACGAGGACTTCGCGGCCTACTTCGTATCCGCGCATCGAGAGCTCCTTCTCCAGAACAGCCGCGTAGACATGCTCGAGGAAGCCGAAGCCGAGAGCATTGTAGACGGCGTAGAACGCACCGATGATCGACTTGGTGAGCTCTTGCTCGAGGAGCGGCTTTTCCAAAGGCGCAGTCATTTCGCGCCACGTTCGCCAGTTTCCGCCAAATCCGCGTCACCAATTCAGTCCAACCATACTCGGCGGAACGCACTCACCCGGCGGTACCCTCCGTCGCCGGACCGGCACCGCGGCGGACAGCGGTTCCCTCTGTTGGCACGTAGTTCCGACAGCTAAGCTTCCAAAGCTTTGGCCCCCACCGGCGCGGCGTCCCACTCTCGACAGCGCGCCCCAGATGTACCGCTTCCTTTCATCGATCCGGAGGTTCTGGATGTCCACGCGCGGTCTTCGTTCCTGGCGCGCTGCTGGTGTCCTGCTGCCGCTCGCCTTCGTCGCGAGCACCGCAAGCATCGCGAGTGCGCAGGGACACATCACGACGCCGAAGGAGTTCTTCGGCCACAACATCGGCGACGACTACTGGCTGCCGAACTACGACCAGTTCATGGCGTACTGGCACAAGATCGACGCCGAGTCGAACCGGATGCAGGTCATCGAGATGGGCAAGACGTCCGAAGGACGTCCGCAGCTCGCGGCGATCATCACGGCCCCGGAAAACTTCAAGCTCCTGCAGAAATACAAGGACATCTCGATGCGGCTCGCCAAGGGCGAAGGCCTCACGGATGCACAGGCGCACGAGATGGCGAAGGAAGGCAAGGCGGTCGTCTGGTTCGACGGCGGCCTGCACGCCACCGAAGTGCTCGGCGCGAGCCAGTTGATCGAGACGAGCTTTCAGCTGGTGAGCCGCACCGACGACGAGACGAATCGCATTCTGCACGACGACATCATCCTCGCGGTCCACGCGAATCCGGACGGCATGCAGCTCGTGTCCAACTGGTACATGCAGGAGCCCGATTCGCTCAAGCGCAACGAGAACATTCCGTATCTCTACAACAAGTACGCGGGGCACGACGACAACCGCGACTCGTACATGTCGAACCTCGCCGAAACGCGGAACATCAACAAGCTGATGTTCTGGGAATGGCATCCGGTGATCATGTACAACCATCACCAGACCGGCCCGGCCGGCACCGTGATGTTTTCGCCGCCCTTCCGCGATCCGTTCAACTACAACTTCGATCCGATGATCGTGATCGGGCTGGATCAGGTGGGCGCGGCGATCCATCAGCGTTTGCTCGAGGAGAACAAGCCGGGCTTCACGATGCGCTCGGGCTCGAACTACTCGACGTGGTGGAACGGCGGCCTGCGGACGATCGGCTACTTCCAGGGAATCATCGGCATTCTCACGGAGACGATCGGCAACCCGACGCCGGAGCGGATTCCGTTCATTCCGGAGCAGCAGCTGCCGCACGGCGACCTGCCGGCCCCGGTGACGCCGGGCATCTGGCACTTCCGCCAGTCGATCGACTATTCGGTGTCGGCGAACTACGCGATCTTCGATCTGGCGTCGCGCTACCGCGAAACGTTGCTGTATAACAAATATCTCATGGCGAAGCACGCCATCGATGCCGGCAACGAGGATCACTGGACGATCACAGGCAAGCGCATCGCGGCGGCGGAAGCGGCGCTGAACGAGGGCGCCGAGCAGGCCGGTGCGCCGGCGGGCCGCGGCGGACGCGGCGGCGCCTTCGGCGGCCGTGGGCGCGGCGCGAGCGTCGAGGAACAGATGCACGTGTACAACGACATCCTGCACGCGCGCGACAAGCGCGATCCGCGCGGGTACATCATTTCGGCCGATCAGCCGGATTTCCCGACGGCCACGAAGTTCGTGAACGCGCTGCGCTACGTGAACGTGTACGTTGATCAGGCGACGGCGCCGTTCACGGTGAACGGCAAGCACTATCCCGCGAACTCGTACGTCATCCGCACCAACCAGGCGGCGCGCGGACAGGTGCTGGACATGATGGAGCCGCAGGATCACCCGAACGACTTCGCCTTTCCGGGCGGCCCGCCGAAGCGCCCGTACGACAACGCCGGCTGGACGCTGGCATATCAGATGGGCGTGAAGTTCGATCGCATTCTCGATCCGTTCGACGCGCCGACGAAGCGGATTCAGGGTCTGGCCACGCCGCCGGCGGGCACGATCGCGAACCGCGGCGGCGCGACGGGCTACCTGATGTCGCACGCGGAGAACGACGCGTTCACGGTGGTGAATCGCGTTCTCAAGAACGGCGGCAGCGTGTACTGGCTCGAGTCGCCGGCCACGGTGAACGGCACGGTGTATCCGGCCGGTACGTTCTACGTCGCCGCCGCGTCGCTGCCGGTGCTGGAGAAGTCGGCGGCCGATCTGGGCGTCAGCTTCGTCGGCACGAGCGCGATGCCGGCCGGCGCGGTGAAGCTCAAGCCGGAACGCATTGCGCTGTACGACCAGTACGGCGGCTCGATGCCGTCGGGCTGGACGCGGTACGAGCTCGAGCAATTCGAGTTCCCATATAGCCTCGTCTATCCGAAGGACCTCGATGCGGGCAACCTGAAGAGCAAGTTCGACGTGTTGATTCTGCCTTCGGGCGCGCAGATCCGCGGTGCGAACGGCGCCGGCGGCTTCGGCGGCCGTGGCGGTGGGCGCTCGACGGCGAACGTGCCGGCGCAGTATCAGCACATGCTCGGCAGCATGACGGCGGAGAAGACGCTGCCGCAGCTCGAGCAGTTCCTGAACGACGGCGGGACGATCATCAGTGTCGGCTCGGCCGCGTCGCTGGCGTACGAGCTCGGGCTGCCGCTGGAGGATCAGATGGTCGTGAAAGCGCCGGGCAAGCCGGATCGGCCGCTGACGGGTGAGGAGTACTACGTGCCGGGCTCGATCCTCAGCGTGGCGGTGGACACGACGGCGCCGATCGCCGCGGGGTTGTCGCAGCACGTCGACGTGTTCTTCAACAACAACCCGGTCTTCCGCCTGCATCCGGATGCGGCGCTCAAGGGCACGCACGCGATCGCGTGGTTCGACAGCGCGACGCCGCTGCGGAGCGGCTGGGCGTGGGGCGAGAACTACCTCGAGGGCGGCGCGACCGCGGTCGAGGCGAAGTATGGCAAGGGCACGGTCTATCTGTTCGGCCCGGAGATCACGTTCCGCGGCCAGCCGCACGGCACGTTCAAGTTCCTGTTCAACGGGATCTACGCGCCATCGCAGACGCCGACCGTGGTGCCGTAAGCCAGGTCGAATGACGGCGTGTTAGAGAGTTCTCACGGCCCGGTGGCGTTCGCGCTGCCGGGCCGTGGTGTCAGGGTGGCATTCGCGCGCAGTGATGTCACGGCAGAATCGTCAGCTTCGCGCCGGGATTGCTTCGTACCGCACCGTTCATTGAGCTTCCGAGCACGATGTAGTCACCGGCAGGGACCGTGACGAGCCCATCGTCGCCAACGACCGACATGCCGCTCCAGTCCTGCGTGAACGAAATTGATTCGCCCGGGGCCAGATCGCGGGCAATGTAAACCTCGGTGCATACCTCCTCGCCCGGCGCGACGGCGTGCCCGTCACGCGAGTCGACGACGAACCGCGACGGGCACCCGCTCGCCTCGATGTGCGCCGTCGTCTTCGAGACGTTTCGCAATGTCACCGTCACCGTGATCGGCGTACCCGTCGTGAGTACCGAGGAGCTGAGAGTCGTGCTGAGCGTCAGTTGGCTCATGAAATCGATTGGCGCGGCGTTGCTGTCGTCCGTCGGCGCAGTCGTGTCGCGGCAACTGGCGAGCGCCGCGAGTCCGAGCAGTGCGATGAGATGAGCTATGCGCATTGAAGCCTCGTCGAGTGAATTCCAAATCGAATAGACGGCTGTCGAGTGACACGCAGCAAACGAGCGATGTTCTTCGGTGCTATGGCAAAACCGTCAGCTCCGCCGCGGCATTGCTTCGGACGGGACCGAATGCGGCACCGCCGCGCACGAGGTAGTTGCCGGCCGGGATTCGCCCTCGCATGCCGCCATTGAGAATGCCATACCAGGTTTCCTGTGCTGACACGGCACCGCTCAGCATCCCTGACCACGTCGCCGGCAACGACATCGACTCATTCGGCGCAAGGGTGGCCGTGAACAGAACCGGCGGACACACCAGACCGGCGACGTCGGGGCCAACGGCGCGTCCGGAGCGTGTGCTGACGACGAACAGGGAGCTGCATAGGCCCCAGCCGATCGTCACCGTCGTATCCGCGACGTTCGTCACAGTGATGGTAATCGTCACCGAATCGCCGGGCGCGAGCACCGAGGAACTCACACTCGTCGTGAGCGCGATCGGACTCGTCGCGCTCGCCGGTGCGGGTGACGACACTATGTCAGGCGCCGTGATGTCGTCGCAGCCCACGAGGGCAATCACCGCGAGCAGCGCAACGAGTCGCACCAAGGTATCTCCAAGTCTCGTGTTCTACCTGTAAACCGCCCGAATGGCCCGTTCGTCACGTGTGCGGGCCTGCTGAATGGCGTATGTTGGCGTAGGGTCCTGAACCCCGTTCCCGCGGCCCGGAGGCCACCATGGCACTCGAAGGCGTCGACGTTTCACACAATAATGGACGCGTGAACTGGTTGCGCGTGAGGCGCGCCGGCATCTCATTCGCCTACATCAAGGCCACGGAAGGCCTGACGTTTTCCGATCCTGCCTGCTCGACGAATCTCGCCGGCTGTCGCGCGGCCGGCGTCGCCCCAGGATTATACCACTTCTATCATCACGACGCCGACGTCCAGCAGCAGGCGGCGCACTTCCTCAGGGTCGTGGGCAAGCCGCAGCCGGGCGATCTGCCGCCGGCGCTCGACGTCGAAGCTCCCGGCGACGGCTCGGGAACGGTCTCCTATGCCGCTGTGGAAGTCGTGCGACGACTCGGCGAGTTCGTGCAGACCCTGGAACGCGCCGTCGGCCGCGCGCCGGCGATCTACACCTATCCGTCCGCGTGGAAGGAGCTCACCGCCAACAGCAGCGTGTTCGCAGACACATGCCCGCTGTGGATCGCCAGCTACGCAACGACACCGACGCTCGTCGGCGGCTGGAGCGATTACACATTCTGGCAATACAGCGATCACGGCACCGTCGACGGCATCCCGACGGACGTGGACCGCGATCGCCTGCACGGCGACGATGCGATGCTCGATGCATTGCGCGATCGAAGTCTGGCCGTGGGCGGAATGGCGCTGCTCAATCAGGACGGGAACGTTCGCACCGCACCCGGACTCGGTGGACACATCATCAAGGCGCTGACCAAGGGCACTGGTGTCGTGATCGTCGACGGGCCGCGCGTGGTGAAGGACCGCGATTGGTGGAAGGTGGACGACGGCGAGGGCACCGTCGGCTGGAGCAGCAGCAAGGTGTTGAGCACCGCCTGATCGCGCGTGGCGATCGGATTACCCGATCGCCGCGTCCACCGCCGCCGTCGCCCGCTCGACAGACGTGCGAGTCTTCGCCAGCAGCTGCCTTGCTTCCTCGATCAGCCCAGCGCCGCGCGACTTGTCCTCGAGCGATGCGACGTTGATCCGCACGTTGTACACCGCACCGCGACAGGCCGCTTCGGCGAGCAGCGCGGCGACGCCAGCGTCCGACACCGCGTTCGTGTTGCCCTTCGTGGCGCACGTCGCCGCCAGCTCGGCCACGCGCGCGCAGGCGCGCGCCGTTTCCAGCGGCACCTCGGAGGCGCCGAGCAGCGCGTCGGTGATCGCGGCCTTGCGTTTGGCCAGTGCTTCGGCCGGCTCTGACGGAAGCTTGTAGGCCGCAGACACCGCACCGTACGAGTCCGCGTCGCGCGTGACGAGCGTCGTCAGCGTATTCACGAGCTTCGCCGCCTCGAGGCCCAACTCGCGCATTTCGGCGTCGACGGCGACGTATTTCTTTCGGCCGGCGGTGAGGCCGGCGACCATCTGTGCGAGCGCGGCGGCGAGCGCGCCGGCGTGTGCGCTCACGCTGCCGCCGCCCGGCGTGGGCGACGACGACGCGACCGACGCGACGAAGCCGGACAGCGACTCGCCGCCCTGCACGGCGGCGCGCACCTTCTGCTCGAGCACCATCTCCGGCTTGAAGTCGCGCAGCTGGATGTGGCGCGCGGCGGTCTCGAACAGCGCTCGCTCGGGCACGACGCCGACGATCTCGCTCCACGTCGGCGATACGCCGTGCGCTTCCGCCTCGCGCTTCACCATCTCGTACGCGCGATAGATCGGCGTCTTCTCGGTATCGACGAGATTCATCGACACCTGCGCCTGACCGTCGACCTCGAGGCCGAGTCCTTTCACGTAGCGCAGTCCACCGGAGGAGCCGCGCACGGCCTTCGCAACGGCCTTGGCGACGGGCAGGTTCTCGACCGGACCGAGATACACGTTGTAGGCGACCAGGAACGGCCGCGCGCCGATCGCGACCGCGCCCGCGGTGGCATGCACGCGGCCGGGGCCGAAGTCGGGCTTGCGGTGCGCCGCGCCGGCGGCCATCTCGTCGCGAATGCCTTCGAACTCGCCGCGGCGCACGTCGGCGAGATTCTCGCGTGCCGGGGACGTTGCGGCGCGCTCGTATAAGAAAACTGGAATACCCAGCTCCTTGCCGACACGCTCGCCGAGGGTGCGCGCGAGCACGATGCAATCGTCCATCGTCGTGCCCTCGAGCGGGATGAACGGCACGACGTCGGCGGCGCCCATGCGCGGGTGCTCGCCCGAGTGCTTGTTCAGGTCGATGCGCTCGCGCGCGGCGTGAATGCCGGCGAACGCCGCGTCGACCGCGCGCTCGACCGGCACCACGAAGGTGACGACGGTGCGGTTGTGCGACTGGTCGGACGAGACGTCGAGAACGGCGACGCCATCCACGGCGGCAATGGCGTCGCGGATGGCGGTGACGATCTCAGGCCGTCGGCCTTCGGAGAAATTCGGGACGCATTCGACGAGGCGCATTACTTCAGAGGAGAGAGAGGAGAGGGGAGAGGGGAGGCTGGAAGGAAAAATAAGGCCTCCCCGTACAAGTCCTCTCGAGCCGATGCGCCCCGGGTGCTACTCCTTCTCGGGCCGCTTCGCCGTCGGCGGCAACAGGCCGTTGATCCGCAGGTAGTTCGAGACCTGGCTGTAGTGGTCCGCCCAGTCGCCCACGATGACCAGCTCGAGCCGCGCACGCGTGAACTTGCGCCCGAACACCGGGACTTCGGTCCCGAGGCCGGCGTCGGTGAGCTTCGCCAAGGCATCATGACAGAAGTCGAAAGTCTCCTTCAGCCGGGCAACGAGGACGTCCTTGGAATCGGTGACTGCCACCTTGCTGCGCATCGGCGCCTTGACGCCGGTGAGCGCTCCACACAGCGCGTCGTTGCCGCTGGAGAGATGGACCACGATCTGTCCGAACGACATCTGGGCCGGCGTCGGCTTGTAGCCGTACTTGTCGGCCGGCATCTCCTCCGCCGCGGCGACGAGATTCTTCGCCTCGTCGGCGGCATTGGCGCGAAATGCGTCGGCGAGCGGGTTCTGGGCGACGGCGATCGACGGTGCGGCGGTTAGCGCGATGGCGGCGAGGTACAACAAGCGGCGAAGCATAACGTGCTCCGATCGGGGATCATTGATTGTGGACAGGGGGAGCCGGGGTGTCCAGAGCCGAGGTGTGTCGGGCGGCGACGCGCTCGAGCAGCCAGGCGTGCATTGCGGGACTGCCCGCCACGACGCCGGTGTGCGCCACGGGGCACGGCCTGCCTTCCAGATCGGTGATCACGCCGCCCGCTTCGCGCACGAGCAGAATGCCCGCGGCGATGTCCCACGGGGCGAGCATCAGCTCCCAGAAGGCCTCGAACCGGCCGCAGGCGACGTCCGCGAGATCGAGCGCCGCGGCTCCGGGCCGGCGAATGCCGGCCGTGCCGCGCATGATGGGCTCGAGCATTCGCAAATACTCATCGATCCGCGCTCCCTCCTTGAACGGAAAGCCGGTGCCGACGAGCGAACGCCTGGGATCGGTGATCGGCGACACCCGAATCGGTTGGCCGTTGGCACGTGCGCCGCCGCCGGACGTCGCGGTGAACAGCTCGCCCGTTGCCGCATTGAGCACGGCGCCGGCCACGACGTCGCCATCCACCAGCGCGGCAATCGAGACGGCGTACCACGGAAAACCGTGGAGAAAATTCGTCGTACCGTCGAGCGGGTCGACGACGAACACGAGGCCGGCGCGATCGTTCATCGCCGGCGACAGCTCCTCGCCGAGGATGCGCGCGTCGGCGTGGCGCGCGGCGACGATGTCGGCGATCGCCTGCTCGGCGCCGCGATCGACGTCGCTCACGAAGTCGGCGCGCGCCTTTTCCTCCCAGTGAATTGCGCCGCGATTGGTCGCGCGCTCGCGAATGAAATCGCCGGCACGCGCCGCCGCGGCGACGCAGGTCGCCAGGAGCTGACGACCGATGTTATGTTGACCGGATGTCACGGATCTTCAGTGGAATTCAGCCGTCCGGGGAACTGCACATCGGAAACTACCTCGGCGCGGTTCGAAACTGGGTACGGCTGCAGCACGAGTTCGAAGCGATCTTCTGCATCGTCGACTACCACGCAATTACCGTGGCGTACGACCCGGAGCAACTCCGCCTTCGGCGCCGTGCGATGGCCGTCTCGCTGCTTGCCGCCGGCATCGATCCGAACGCCGCCACGTTGTTCGTACAATCGCAGGTTCCGGAACATACCGAACTGACCTGGTTCCTGAATACGATCACACCGCTCGGCGAGCTGGAACGTCAAACGCAGTTCAAGGAGAAGGCGCAGCGGCAGGAGAGCATCGCGGCGGGGCTGCTCAATTATCCCGTGCTGCAGGCGGCGGACATTCTGTTGTATCGCGCGGATTCGGTGCCCGTCGGCGAGGATCAGGTGCAGCACCTGGAATTGTCGCGCGTGGTGGCGCGACGCTGGAACTCGCAGTTCGGACGCCCGACCGGCAGCACGAACGAAGACGGCACGGAGGAGCGCGAGCAGTTCTTTCCGGAGCCCAAGGCCCTGCTGACGCCGACGCGTCGCATCATGGGGCTGGACGGCCAGGCGAAGATGTCGAAGTCGATGGGCAATACGATCGGGTTGCTCGAGAGTCCGGAGTCGATCTGGGCCAAGTTGCGGCCCGCGGTCACGGATCCCAAGCGCATTCGGAAAACCGATCCCGGCACGCCGGAAGTTTGTAACATCTATCACCTTCACAAGGCGTTCAGTCCGCCGGACACGGTGGAGCACGTGGCCGTGCAGTGCCGCACGGCGGGCTGGGGCTGCATCGATTGCAAGAAGGTGCTGGCCGAATCGATGGAGCGGGAGCTCGTACCGATTCGTCGTCGTGCCGCCGAGCTGGCAGACTCGCCGCGAACTGTCGATGACGTGCTCGCGGCAGGCGCGACGCATTGCCGCGCGCTGGCTCGGGAGACGATGGACGCGGTTCGCGACCGGATGGGCTTCTGACCGTGACGACCACCAGCGAAACGCGGCATATGTCGTGCATTTTGAGCACGCGAATTCGTCGCCGAGTTTCTCATGCATTACTTTCATCGACTCATCGCGCGGGTGCGGGCATGGCAAGCAAGCCGCCGTGCGCCGCGACTGATCGTCCATCCGCTCGCGCTCGGCTTTACGCCACCGATTCACCGCGAAGTCTCGGCGAACGGAGTGCGCGTGTTCAGCTTGTGTGTCAGTTGCGGAGCGCGCCTGAACGCCAGCGCCACGCTCTGCGAAGAGTGCGCGCAGAAGAAGAGCCGGCCGGCGCGTCCCTATTGATCGAACGGAGGCAGACGCGATGATTCTCGCGACGCCTCCCGCCTTTCACCGGCACTTTCTCGCCTGGCTCACCGTCGGCGTTGCGATGGTGCTGCCGTGGATCTGGTTGATCGTGCTCGACCGCCTGTTGCGCCGGACCCGCTGAGTGTACGCCGGTCACGTAGCGCTGGCCACGCTCGCCAAGGCAAGACGTCCCCGGATTTCCATTGCCCTCCTCGTGCCCGTCGCGTTCGCGCCGGACTGGATCGAGTGGGTACTGAACGGCTTCGGCAATGAGAACCGGATGTGGTCGCATTCGCTGGTGTCGGTCGCGATCGGATCGTGTGTCGTCGCGTTGCTCTACTGGGCGGCCACCCGCCAGCCCGGCGACGCCGTGGTCGTGGCAATCACCTATCTCTCGCACTGGGGAGCCGACTTCATCACCGGCATCAAGCCGACGTGGCCGGGCGGTCCGTGGGTGGGACTGATGCTGTACGATCACGCCGTTGGCGATGTGATCGTGGAGTGCGGTCTGATCGTGCTGTGCTGGCTGGCGTATCGCCGATCGTTGCCAGCGGTGTCGCGTGGGCGCGCGATCGCGTTGCTCGTACCGCTCGGCCTGATCGCGATGCAGATCGGCTTCGCCGCGATCCAGAATCCCACGTTGGGCTGATCGCGACGCCAGACTCTGGCGTCGGCGCCTCGGCGGCAACATTTTCAACGCACGCCTGCAACGCACAGTCCGCCAGCGCCGCATGCCTCTTGCAAGGTTCGCCCGCACATCCAATCCGAGCGAATCATGGCAGACGACAGAGGGCCACGCGGACTCGTCACGCTGGTGTGCTTGACCTGCGGCAACGAGAAGTTCTACGACCGGGCAGTCCCGGACGCCGTGACCTGCGAGAAGTGCGGCGGTACCGTTTTTCGAAATTTCGCAACGCCCACCACGCCCGATGACGCGTCGATCGCCCAACTCGAGGAGCAAGCGCGCAGCATCAGTTACGGCGATTCGTCGCCGGACACGGCGCCGGGCGACGTGCGCGACCTCGACACGCGCTGAGCGCGGCGCACACGCCGCGCCAACGGCCTGGGAGGCGTAGATCATTCTCGCCGCCGGTCCGTTCGCCATGCACGACCTGCTGCGCGTTGTCGCCGACGCGCAGCCGCAGGTGGTCGGCGCACTGGCCGCCACGCTGCGCCTCAGCGTTCTCGCCAAGCTGCTGCTCGCGACGCTGCTCGGTGGGGCGATCGGTCTCGAGCGCGAGATGGCCGGCAAGCCCGCCGGTCTTCGTACGAATATTCTCATTTGCGTCGGCGCCGCGCTGTTCATGCAGCTCTCGATCGACGTGGCCGAGATCGGATTCAGCGCCGACGGCCATCCGTTCGGCGACACGACGCGCATCGCCGCGCAGATCGTGTCGGGCATCGGCTTTCTCGGTGCGGGCGCAATCCTGCACGGCGAGGGCGCCGTCGTCGGCCTCACCACAGCGGCGACGATCTGGGTGGTCGCCGCGGTCGGCGCGGCGGTGGGCGCCGGCGCCTACGTCGACGCGCTCGGCACCACCATTCTGATCATGCTGGTGCTCATCGGATTGCGGCCACTCGAGCGCCGGCTGCTGGCGAAGCGCCGCCGGGTGCACGCGACGCTGCGCGTCAAGCCGGGCATGCCGTTCGAGACGTACGATGAGCTGATCCAGGGGAATGGCGTGCACATCTTTGCGCGCCGGACCTTCGAGCACGATACGGATCGCACGTTCGAGCTCGAGCTGATCGGCGCGACGAAGCAATTCGACGTCATCTGCGATATGCTTCGAACACGCAAGGACGTGATCAGCATCACCACGGACTGATGGACCACCTGCTCGTCGTCGATCTGGCGGCCATTTCGAAAAACTGGGCGCTGCCGCCGGAGGGCGAGCGCCGGCTCCTGGAGAACGTGCCGGACGGCTGGCGCGTGCACGTCGTGCGCGCCGCGACGAGCTCCGACGGGGACGGACCGCCGCGCCCGAGCGACGAAGTGATGGACGCCGTGCGCAACGCTGATGCGTACTTCGGTTTCGGCATGCCGCGACTGCTTTTTCTCGAGGCGAAGCGGCTGCGTTGGGCACACTCGGCGGCAGCGGGCGTGGGGAACGTGCTGTATGCCGAGATGGTGGCGAGCGACGTGGTGCTCACCAACTCGGCGACGATCCACGCGATTCCGATTGCCGAGTACATCGTCGGCGGCATCATTCACTTTCTGCGCGGCTTCGATTTCGCGATCGACCAGCAGCGCCGCGCGGAATGGAACAAGCAGCCGTTCGTGCGGCTGGATTCCGTGCTGCGCGAGATGGACAGCGTGCACGCGCTGATCGTCGGGGCGGGCGGCATCGGCGGCGCGGCGGCGGAACGGCTCACCGCGCTGCGCGCGCACTGCACGGGCGTGCGCCGCCGCGTGCATCTCGGTGCGCCGCCGGGCTTCGAGCGCGTGGTGCCGCTCGATCAACTGGATGCGCAGCTGCCGAAGCACGACGTGGTGGTGCTGGCGGCGCCGCTCACCGGAGAGACCGCAGGCCTGCTGACCGCGGCGCGGCTCGATCTGCTGCCGTCGAACGCGATCGTGGTGAACGTCGCGCGCGGGGCCATGCTCGATGAAGACGCGCTGGTCGAGCGGCTCGTCACGAATCGGTTGCGCGGCGCGGTGCTCGACGTCTTTCGAACGGAGCCACTGGCGTCGACGACGGCGCTATGGCAGCTTCGACAGATTCTGCTGACGCCACATGTGTCGCCCGTGTCACCGGGCCGCTTCTGGCCGCGGCAGCTCGATCTCTTCCTCGACAACTGGCGCCGATTCGTGCGCGGGGAACCGCTTCGCAACGTCGTCGACAAGCAGGCAGGCTACTAAGGAATGGAAAAAATCATCAAGGCCGCGGTCGACCGCGGCGCATCCGACCTGCACATCAAGGCCGGTGACGTCTTTCGCGCCCGCATCAGCGGCGCGCTCGTGCCTCTCACGAAGCAGGCGCTGACGCCGGAACAGACCCGGACGATTGCGCTGCACCTGATGACCAACGAGGACGACAAGGCGCGGATCGACACGATTCTCGACTACGACTGCTCGTGGTCCGCGCAGGGGATCGGGCGCTTTCGCGTCAACATCATGCGGCAGCGCGGCTCGTTCTCGATCATCATGCGCGTGATTCCGTGGCAGGTGCCGAACTTCGAGGCGCTCGGCTTGCCGCCGGTGCTCGAGAAGATCGCCAAGACCGAGCGCGGCATGATTCTCGTCACCGGCGTCACGGGCTCCGGCAAGTCGAGCACCATGGCGGCGCTGATCAACTACATCAACCAGCGCGAGAGCCGGCACATTCTCACGCTCGAGAACCCGATCGAGTTCCTGCACACCGACCAGAAGTCGTCGGTGACGCAGCGCGAGATCGGCTCGGACACGACCGACTTCAAGATGGGCCTGCGCGCCGCGCTGCGTCAGGATCCGGACGTGATCATGATCGGCGAGATGCGCGACGCCGAGACGGTGGACACGGCGATCAAGGCGGCGGAGACGGGGCACCTGCTGATGTCGACCTTGCACACACCGGACGCGCAGAGCACGATTCTCCGCATCATGGCGATGTTCCCGCCGGAGGAGCAGGACGTGATCCGCGTACGCCTCGCCGAATCACTGTCGGCGGTCGTGTCGCAGCGGCTGCTGCCGCGCAAGTCGGGCAAGGGACGTGCAGTAGCGGCGGAGGTGATGATCAACACGCCGTCGATCAAGGATCTCATTCTCGAGGGCACGCGCATCGGCGAGATCCGCGATTTCATCGCCGAAGGCCGCGAGCAATACGGCATGCAGACGTTCGATCAGTGTCTCACCGATCTGGTGCGCAGCGGCGAAGTCACGTTCGACATCGCCAAGGCGGCGTCGTCGAACCCGTCCGACTTCGAGCTGCGGCTCAACGTGTTCTCGAGTGTCGCCGGCGATTCGGCGGAAGAGCCGTCGGAAGACGAGGCGGTGGGCGAGGGTGCGGGTGCGCCGCTCGACGGCGTGCAGTCGGGCGGCCTGGACTTTCTCAACTCATGACCGCGCGACTGGCGGGTGTCTTCGGACCGGTCATCAGCACGTTCTACCCGGGAACGGGCGAGCTGGATGTTGCGTCGTTCGCGGCGAACGTGCGCGCGCACATCGCGGCCGGGTTGCACGGCGTCGTCGTGGCTGGTTCCACCGGCGAGGCGGCACTGCTCGACGGAGCGGAGCGGAGCGCACTGCTCGACGCGGCGCGCGAAATGGTGCCGCGTGAGCGGATGCTCATTGCCGGCACGGGCGCCGAATCCACTCGCGCCTGCCTGCAGTTGACGCGGGACGCGGCATCGCGCGGGGTGGATGCCGTGCTCGTCGTCGCGCCGCATTACTACGGCTCGGCGATGACGATCGAAGTGCTGCGTGCGCATTACCGCCGCATCGCCGACCAGAGCCCGGTGCCGGTGATGCTGTACAACATTCCGAAGTACATGCACTTCGCGCTGCCTGCCGAGCTGGTGGCGGAGCTGGCGCAGCACGAGAACGTGATCGGCATGAAGGACAGCTCGGGCAATCGCGAGCTGTTCGCCGGCTACATGCCGTCGCAGTCGGACGCGTTCGCGGTGCTCACCGGAAACGCACAGATGTTCCAGCACGCGCTGTCGGTCGGTTCTCGCGGCGGAATTCTGGCGGCCGCGTTGTTCGCGCCGGTGATTGCGCTGGAGATTTTCGAGGCAATGCGGCGCGGTGACCGCGCTGCCGCCGAGGCAGCACAGGAGCGGCTGACGCCACTCGGAGCGACGATCGTCGGCGAGCTCGGCGTGCCGGGGGTGAAGGCGGCACTCGAATCGATCGGACTGGCCGGCGGCCCGCCGCGGTCGCCGCTTCGTCCGCTCGACGCGGCGCAGCGCACGCGCGTCGAGCAGCTCCTCCACGGCGCCGAGCGCCTCGCGGCGGTGTAGTGAACGCGGCCGCGCCGCATCTCGCGCAGCTCGGCGCGTTCGCGCGGCCGGCGGGGAGTGCGGCAGCGGATGAGGCCCGGCGGTACTGCGCGAGAGTCTTGCGCGACGCCGGTTTCGACGTCAGCGAACGACAATTCGAGTATTCTCAATTCGCGGGCAGCTGGGCTGCGCCCGCGGCGGGGTTCGTCGTGCCGCTCGTCGCCAGTCTGATCGTGCTCGCCTCCCGGGCGGGCGCCTCGCCGCGTGCGCTCGGGCTCGCCGCGGTCGGTGCGGCGATCGTCATCGTGACGGCGCTCCGGTACGTGGGGGGCGCGGGCGTGCTTGGGCTGCCGATCATGCGTGCGCGCGGCGTCAACCTCCAGGCAGTACACGGGCGCGACGAGCCGCGCGTCTGGCTGGTGGCGCACCTCGATTCCAAATGGCAGCCCGTCTCGATGCTGATGCGGGTGGCCGGAGTCGTCGTCGCAGTCCTCGGCTTGATCGGCGTGGCCATTTGTGTCTTCCTGCCGACGTTCGGCAACGCAGCGCCCATCTTCGCGGGAATCACCTGGCTCGGCGGCATTCCGCTGATGCTGTCGATCGTCGGCAGCGACAATCACGGCACGCTCGACAACGCGAGCGGCGTCGCCGCGGTGCTCGCGGCCGCCGAGCAGCTTCCGCGCAGCCGCTCCATCGGCGTCATGATCACGGATGCGGAAGAGCTCGCGCTGGCTGGCGCGCGCGCCTGGGCCGGAGCGGCGCGGCCGGCGATCGCGCTGAACTGCGACAGCATCGACGACACGGGTTCGCTCACGGTGATGTACACCGGCCGGGAGCCGGTGCCGGTGGTCGCGGCGATACGCAAGGCGGCTGCGCCGGCGGGCGAGCCGTTGCGCGTGATGCGCTTGATTCCCGGCATCCTGACGGACAGCGTGGCGTTGGCGCGCGCCGGCTGGCAGACGGTGACACTCAGCAGGGGCGATCTGCGTACGCTTCAGAGGATCCACACGCGAGGCGACACGTTGGCGGCGATGCGCGGCACAGGCATCCCGGTCGCGGCGGACGTGCTCGTGCGCGCGGCGTTGGAGCTGTCGTGATGAAGATTGTCATATCGTGACGGAGCGGATGTATGAAACGTGGACTCGCCGTTTCATGTATGCTGGGGACGCTGGTCGTCGCCGCCGGCCTGACCGTTCACGCCGCAGGCGCGCAGGATGCGTCGGCGGCGAGGCAGACGACCGCGACGCTGCGAGGCGTGGTGCGCGATTCCACCGGCGCCGCGCTGGAGAACGTCGAGGTGGTGGTGCGCGCGGCGAGGGTCGATGCACGCACCGATGCGCGTGGACTGTTCACGGTCGCGAACGTGACGCCGGGCGCGTACGACGTCTGGTTTCGCCGGCTCGGGTACGCGAGCACGCGCTATCGCTGGAACGCGACCTCCGGCACGGCCGCCGAAGTGACGATCACGCTGCGCACGATCGCGCACAACCTCGATCCGATGATCGTGCGCGCGAACGAGGACAAGCTGGTCGACGCCACCTCGTCGATCTGGGGCATCGTGCTGGACTCGGCAGGCGCGCCGGTGGACGAGGCGGAAGTGCAGCTCATCGGCGCCGATCACACGGCGCTCTCTCGGTCCAACGGGCAGTTCCTCCTGACGCCCGTGCCCGAAGGCGAGTACGCGCTGCGCATCAGAAAACTCGGATATGCGCCGGTGGTGCTTCAGTTGTCGGTTCGGCGGAACGAGGAGCATCGCGTCGCAGCGCGCCTGTCGCCGCTCACCCCGCTGCTCGACCCGGTTGTCGTCAACGAGCGGAGCGGCTATGGCGCGTCACAGGTCGTCTGGGACGAGCTGGATCGCCGCTTGCGATTGCAGACGCCGCAGGGCGTCGTGCTCGGTCCGGCGGAGCTGGCGCGCTACCATTCGCTGCCGCTGGACATGGCGTCGACGTTCATGCTCGACCGCGCGGCGGGGTACAACCCGAGGCAGGCGTCGCGGCCCGTCAGCATCATATCATCCGGGGCGGCGCCGTCTGCCCCGATCGAGGGTGATGCGTGTATTCTCCTGAACGGCGAAACGGCGCTGTACGAGCCGCTGCGCCTGTTCGCGGCGAACGATGTGCGACTCGTCGAGATCTACCCGACGGGCAGCGAGCTGACGCAAACCGTTGCGGCGCGCATGGACACCAAGCGCGATTGTCGGGCCGAGGGAATGCTGCATCCGACGTATTACGTGCTCTGGCTGAAGGGCAAGTGATTTCTCACATCGAAATGCTCGAACGTCGCGAGGGGTGCTGATGGCCGTCGTCCTCCTGATCGCCGCGATCCTGCTCGGGCTGGTGATGATTCCGTTCGGGATGCCGGGCACGCTCGTGCTGTTTGCCGCGGCGCTTTGCTATCATCTGCTCGTACCGCACGCCGGCATCGGCGTCGCCACGGTCGTCGCGATCGGCGTGCTGATGGTGATCGCCGAAGGGCTCGAGTGGGTGCTGACGAGCCGGTTCACGCGCAAGTACGGCGGCTCGAAGCGGGCAAGCTGGGGCGCGATCATCGGCGGGATGGTCGGCGCGTTCGTCGGCGTGCCGGTACCGATCATCGGCTCGGTCGTCGGTGCGTTCGTTGGCGCGTTCGTCGGCGCGTTCATCTTCGAGTGGAGTCAGCACGGCGGCACGGGCGTGGCGACGCGGGTGGCGTGGGGCGCGTTCGTCGGCCGAGTGACGGCAGCGGCGCTCAAGGTCGCGTTCGGGCTGGTGATGGCAGTCTGGATGATTGCGGCGACGGTGCTCTGAGTCCGTGGACCGTCGTCGGTCGATGTCGCGCGCAGTGAGTGTGGTGCGCCGAATCGGGTTGGACTGAATTGGGCGACGCGGATTTTGCGGAAACCGGCGAACGAAGCGCGAATTCGTTCCGAGTGGCGCAACGAGCTCCGTGCGCCAGGTGAAGAACAACTTTGTGGCGGTGGCGTACCGGGCAACTCCCCCATCCGTAAATCCGTCAACTCCGCAGCCCCGCTGGGCCTTCTCTGAAGCGATGCCCGTTGCGGCATAAGACCGCGGCCTCAGGCCAAATCTCAGGGAGAGGAACGGGGTCGCGGAGAACTGCGGAGAACTGCGGAGAGGCGCGGAGCGGCGTTGCTGGGAAGGGTTGATGAATGATGAACAACCATCGCGCCGCACATGACACACGAAAGTCCCGACGCTTTCGGGAGTGCCATCGCTGATTGGCGACCAGATCCTCGACCCCTCGCAATTCAATTTCAAGCCTTCTCAGCAGTGCTCCGCAGTTCTCCGCCGCTTCGCGACACTTTCCTACGCAATGATGCCGACCCAGCCACAACGGGTTGAACTGCGATGACACGGATGGGACGAATCGAACGGACAAAAAACCAAATCTTTTGGGGTATGGCGCGAGAGACTCGACGCGCCAGTAGCAACCAATCAGTGCCTCGTCCGCCCGTTTCCGTCCTCGTCAGCGTCCCCAATTCAATCCAACCCGATTCGGCGCGCCACACTCACCCCGCGCGTCGATCTCCACCGTCGCCGGACGATGGACGATGGACCATGGACCATGGACCACTTTCCGCCTAGATTGCCTCAACGCCCCGCGTCTCGCGCCGGGCGTATTTTTTTGTCCTTGCACCAGCCGCCGCCATGTTCAGTCAGAGCAGCCGCACGGTCGTCGTCGTCGGCGCCCAATGGGGAGACGAGGGGAAGGGAAAGCTCGTCGACGTACTCGCCGAGCGCGCCGATTGGGTCGTTCGCTACCAGGGCGGCGCGAACGCCGGGCACACCGTCGATCTCGGCGAGCACTCGTTCGTGCTGCACCAGATCCCGAGCGGCATTCTCCACGAAGGCGTGCGCTGCGCGATCGGCAACGGCGTCGTGCTCGATCCGGATACGCTGTTCACCGAGATCGACGGGCTCGTGGCCGATGGCATCGACGTCGAAGGCCGATTGTATGTGAGCGACCGCGCGCACCTCGTGCTGCCGTACCACAAGCTGATCGACGCCGAGAGCGCGCACAGCCAATCGCTCGGCACCACGGGTCGCGGCATCGGGCCGGCGTACGAGGACAAGATCGCGCGGCGCGGCATTCGCGTCGTCGACCTGCGCCATGCGGATCGGTTGCGCGAGCTGGTGACGCGCGGCGTCGAGCGCGCCAACGCGCAGCTCATCGGCTTCGGCAGCAGCGCGCGCGCCGACGCCGACAGCATCCTCGAGCTGCTCGGCCGGCTCGCCGATCGACTGCTTCCGCTGTCGGAAGACGTGGGACTGATGGTGTATCGCGCGATGAAAAGCGGTGCCGCCATCCTGCTCGAGGGCGCGCAGGGCTCGCTGCTCGACGTCGATCACGGCACGTATCCGTTCGTCACGTCGAGCAGCACGACGTCCGGCGGTGCGGCGACGGGCGCCGGCATTCCGCCCACGTCGATCGATGCGGTGCTCGGCGTCGTGAAGGCGTACACGACGCGCGTCGGTACCGGCCCGCTGCCCACGGAGATGGATGCGCAGATGACCGAGCGTCTGCGTTCGCTCGGGAACGAGTTCGGTGCAACGACCGGCCGCGCGCGTCGGTGCGGCTGGTTCGACGCCGTGGTCGTGCGCTACGCGTCGCGCATCAACGGGTTGACCGACGTCGCCGTGACCAAGCTCGACGTGCTCGACACGCTCGACCGCATCGCGATCTGCACCGGCTACGAGTACGAGGAGGCGCTCCACACGGAATTCCCGGCCGACATCACGGGACTGGATCGCGTGGTGCCGCGCTACGAATGGCTCGACGGCTGGCAGCAGCCGACGCGCGACGCCCGCCGGCTCGAGGAGCTGCCTGCTCAGGCGCGGCGGTATCTCGATCGCGTTCAGGAGCTGATCGAGACGCCGATCACCTACGTGAGCGTCGGCACGCGGCGGGATCAGATCATCGGGCTATGAGCAATGTCTGATGTGGACCTGCTGATCGTCGGCGCCGGCCCGTGCGGCCTCGCGGCGGCAATCTCGGCGCAGAAGGCCGGATTGCGGACCGTGGTGCTCGACGGCGGCGCGGTGGTGAGCACGATCGCGCACTATCCGACGTACGTTCGCTTCTTCTCGACGGCCGAGAAGCTGTCGATCGGCGGGCTGCCGTTCATCGTGGCGGGCGACAAACCGACCCGCCGCGACGCGCTCGCCTACTATCGCGCCGCGGTGCACTACTTCGACATTCCGCTGCGCCAGTACGAGCGCGTCACGTCGATCGAGCGCGCCGGCGACGGCTTCGCCGTGCATTCATCGTCGCGCAGCCGCGGCGATCGCGTGACGCACGCCGGTGCCGTGGTCGTGGCAACCGGCTATTTCGGGTCGCCGAACTATTTGCGAGTTCCGGGCGAAGACCTGCCGCACGTTGCACACGTGTATCGCGAAGGCCACGAGGCATTCGATCAGGACGTGGTCGTCGTCGGCGGCGGCAACTCGGCGGCGGAAGCGGCGCTCGACCTCTGGCGCTCCGGTGCGCGCGTCACGCTCGTGCACTTTCTGCCCGAGTTCGACAAGAAGATCAAGCCGTGGGTGCTGCCGGATTTTCTGAATCGCGCGAAAGAGGGAAGCATCGGCACGCGATGGAACGCACGTGTGCGGCGGATCGAGCCAGGGTCGGTGACGATCGACACGGGTGCCGGCGAGGAGCGCCTGCCGGCGGACTTCGTCTACGTGATGACCGGCTTTGCGCCCAATATGGATTTGCTGCGCCAGGTTGGCGTTCCGATCGACCCGACGACGGGAATTCCGGCCCACGACGCGACCACACTCGAGACGACGGTGCCAGGCCTGTTCATTGCGGGCGTGGTGGTGGCCGGCTTCGACGCGAACAAGGTGTTCATCGAGAACGGCCGCTATCACGGGGACAAGATCGTGGCGCGCCTGCTCGGCCGCTCGGCGCCGGCCGAGCCGAAGTTGAGCGCCGAATTGGATACATGAGACGCGGTCCAGGTTGCGATATCTTCAATCTCGCAATTCGGTAATTTCCAGTCTTCCCATTGCGCCGCGGACGCAGGCCGCCGTCTGACTGTCTTACAATCATTTCCTCCCCATGGACGTCCTCGAAAAACTCGTTTCCCTCTGTAAACGCCGCGGCTTCGTCTTTCAGTCCTCCGAGATCTATGGTGGGCTGGGATCGGTGTGGGACTACGGGCCGCTCGGGATCGAGCTGAAGCGCAATCTCCAGGAGCGCTGGTGGAAGGCGATGGTGCGCTCGCGCGACGACATCGAAGGCATCGATACGGCCATCCTCATGCATCCGCGCGTGTGGGAAGCGAGCGGGCACGTCGGCGGGTTCGTCGATCCGCTGGTGGACTGCAAGACGTGCAAGGGCCGCTTCCGCGCCGACAAGCTCGAGGATGCGCAGTGCCTACGCAAACCGTCGAAGCATCCGGGCGAGTTCTCCGAGTGCCAGCTCACCGAGCCGCGCCAGTTCAACCTGATGTTCAAGACGCACATCGGGCCGGTGGAAGACAGCGCGGCGGTGATCTACCTGCGGCCCGAGACGGCGCAGGGCACCTATGTGAATTTTCTCAACGTCCAGCAGTCGACGCGCCAGCGCGTGCCGTTCGGCATCGCGCAGATCGGCAAGTCGTTTCGCAACGAGATCACGCCGGGCAACTTCATCTTCCGCACGCGCGAGTTCGAGCAGATGGAGATGCAGTTCTTCGTCGAGCCGGGCACGGACATGGAGTGGTTCGAGAAGTGGAAAGCCTGGCGCATGGACTGGCATCGGAGCAACGGCCTGTCGCCCGAGCGGCTCCGCTACCACCAGCACGGGCCGACCGAGCTGGCGCATTACGCGCGGGCGGCGTTCGACATCGAGTTCGACTTCGGCGGATCACTCGGCTTTCAGGAGATCGAGGGCATTCACAATCGCGGCGATTTCGATCTGAGCCGCCATCAGGAATACTCGAACAAACGCCTCGAGTACGTCGATCAGGCGAACAACAAGCGGTACATCCCGTTCGTGATCGAGACGGCGGCCGGTCCGAATCGCACGCTGCTCGCGCTGCTCGTCAACGCCTATCGCGAGGAAGCGGTGGAAGGCGAGACGGAAGGGCGCGTCGTGCTCGGTTTCCATCCCGCGCTGGCGCCGATCAAGGCCGGCGTGTTTCCGCTCGTCAAGAAGGACGGCATGCCGGAGTTTGCCGACAAGCTCGCGCACGATCTGAGAAAGCAATTTCCCGTGTTCTACGACGAATCCGGCGCGATCGGCCGGCGTTATCGCCGTCAGGACGAAGTGGGGACGCCGTACTGTCTCACCGTGGATGGCCAGACGATGCAGGACGGCACGGTGACGCTGCGCGATCGCGATACGCTGCAGCAGGAGCGCATTGCCGCGGATCGCGTGGCCGACCTGATTCGCGAGCGCATCGGCGCGTGAAGCCTCTCTCCATCGAATGGCTCCGCGAAGACGGGGAAGCCTTTTCGCAGGAGATCTCGCGCGAGTACTATCTCGCCCATTCGGGCCAGAAGCCCGTCGCGGAGCTGCAGCCGATCTACCAGCGGCATGCCGGGGTGCTCGGGCCCGACGCGCTCGCGCTCACCGTCGACGCATTCCGCAATGCGCCGGAGAACAGCGAGGAGCGCCGCTCGGCCCGGTTGCTCGTCGAGTGGCAAGCGGAGGCGCAGAGCGCGCGACAGCTCGCCGAGCTGGACGAGCGCGAGATCGCGTGGGAGAGCTCCGCCGTGGTGCAGGTGACGGACACGCGCGCCATTCAGTTCGAGACTACGTCGATCGAGATCGCCAACAGCACCGATCCCGACGAGCGGCACGCCATCGAGCGGGCCCGCGCCGCGCTCATGCAACGCGAGCTCGCGCCAATTCGCCGCGAACGATTTCAGCGCGAGCGCGACATCACGGAGGAGCTGGGGCTCGCCGCGAGCTACAACGCGACGTTCGAGCTGCTGAGCGGCGTGCCGCTCGCGCAGCTGCGCGCCGAATGCGAGCAGTTCCTGCGCGACACGCAGGCGCTGTGGGACGACACGCTGCCCGAATTCGCCAAGCGCGTGTTGCACATGGAGCCCGCGGCGCTCACGCGCGCCGATGCCGGCGCGCTGTTTCGCGCCCGCGAGTTCGACGCGTACTTCCCGGGCAACCAAATGGAGGCGTCGATCCGCAAGCAGGTTCGCGAGATGGGCGTCGACCCGCTCGCCGCCGGCCGCATTACGCTCGATACGGGCGATCGAGAAGGCAAGCGCTCGCGCGCATTCTGTTCGCCCGTGCGTATCCCCGACGAGGTCTATCTCGTGCTGCGCCCGCATGGCGGCCAGAGCGACTGGATGACGTTCCTGCACGAGCTGGGACACGCATTACACTTTGCATATATGCGGCCCGACCTGCCGTTCGAGTTCCGCTGGCTCGGCGACAACTCGATCACGGAAGGCTACGCGATGCTCTTCGACCATCTGCTGAAGGACAGTGGGTGGCTCAAGCGATACACGGAGCTTGGCGCGTCGGCGCTGCCGGCATTCGTGCGCTCGATGGGCTTCGAGGAACTGCACTTTCTCAGGCGGTATTCGGCGAAGCTCATTTACGAGACGGATCTGTACGGCGGTGCCGTACGTTGGGAGTCGCTCCCCGAGCTGTATGTCGAGCGGCTCTCCACCGCGACCGGCTTTCGCTACCATCACGCCGACGCATTCGTCGACGTCGATCCGCGCTACTACGCGGCGCGCTACCTCCGCGCCTGGCAGCTCCAGGCGCTGCTCGCCGAGACACTCGTCGAGCGATACGACGTGGACTGGTGGCGAAATCCGCGTGCCGGTCCGTGGATCTGCTCCGCGTTGTTCGGCGAAGGTCAGCGTGAGCTGGCGCACGAACAGGCCGAGCGGGTCTCGGGCAAGGCGCTGTCGTTTGCGCCGCTGGTCCGGGCGATCGAGCGCGCGCTGGCGTAGCTCGCGGCGAGGCTCGCCCTCCCGCCCATCCGCGCGGTACATTGTAGGCATGTCGCCCGTCGTCGACCCGCACCCGGGCTTCTCCGCGCATCCATGAGCATGCATCCGACGCCGGCCATCCCGTCGCTCGGAGTGCCCGAAGGCGCGGACGTCCGCCTCCGCGAGCTGGTGGCCATTCGCGAGATCGCGCACGCCTTCCTCACGGCGGAGCGCCCGGAAGACGTCTATCAATTCGCGCTCGATCGCGTCAGTCCGCTGGTGGGCGCCACGCTGTCGTGCGTCTATCTCATCGACGACGACTCGGAGCTGATGCACCTCGCGGCCGCGCACAACTGGCCCGAGCGCTACAAGCCCTTCCTCGGGCAGATGCGCGTGCGGCTCGGCGCCGGACCGAGTGGCGAAGCGGCGAGCGAGCGTCATGCGGTCGAAGTGCTGGACATCAGCGGCGATTCGACGCTCGCCGGATGGCGCGAAGTTGGACAGGAGCTGGGCTTCCGTTCGCTCGTGTCGCTGCCGTTGCAGACGTCGCGCGCGGTGCTCGGCGCGGTGACGTTCTACTTCGCCTCGCGCGGCGAGGTGAGCGACGACAACCGACAGCTCATGCGACTGGCCGCCGACCAGATGGCGGCGACGGCGGAAAAGGCGCGCATGATCGACGATCTGCGCGCGGCGAACATGGCATTGCTCGAGTCCAACGCGGCGCTCGAGCGCCAGTACGTCGACGTCGTGGAAGCGCGTCGGGTGAAGGACGAATTCCTGTCGAACATCTCGCACGAGCTGCGGACGCCGCTCACTGCCGTGATCGGCTACATTTCGCTCATGCAGGAGGGGCTCGCCGGTCCGATCACCGACGAGCAGCAGCACACCCTGCAGCAGGTGAAGGACTCGAGCGAGCAGTTGCTTGGCCTGATCGGCGATCTGCTCGAGCTCACGGCGCTGAAGCGCGGCGCCGTCGCGGCATCGGTGACGGAGCTGGACCCGCGCGATCCGTTGCGCGATGCGGTGGCCGGCGCGCGCGAGCGGCGCGAGCACGTGGCGCTCGAGGTGGCGGAGCCGGAGACGGTCGAGCCGATGGTGAACGATCGCCGGACGATCACGCGGGCGCTGTCCGCGCTGCTGGACAACGCGTTGAAGTTCACGCATGACGGGTCGGTGCGGGTGTCGCTGCAGGTAGTCGGCGATCGCGCGGTCTATCTGGTGGAGGACACCGGCATCGGGATTCCACCGGAATCACACCGGCTGGTATTCGACGAATTCCGGCAGGTGGACGGGACGATGACGCGCGAGCACGGCGGCGCGGGGCTGGGCCTGGCGCTGGCACAGCGGCTCGCCCGGCTGGTGCAGGGAGACATCTCGCTGGCGTCGGCGCCGGGCGAGGGGTCGGCGTTCCGGCTGGAGGTGCCGTTGCGCTACGACCCGCGTGCGGCGGAAACATCAATCGAGGTTCGTACATGAGCACTTCGCAAACACCGATTCAGGAGACCACGACGACGCTGAGCGGCGACGAGGTGCTGGCCCGCGCCAAGACCTTTTTCGCCACGCGTCCGTCGCTCTACTCCGCGTTTCTCGACATGGAAGGTCCGGAGTTCTGCTCGTTCCGCGGGCAGGGGACGGAGGAGATCGTCATCGCGGTGAAGCCGGCGCCCGAGGGCGGCACGCGCGTCACCGGCTCTTCCTATCTGTTCGACATGCAGATCGCGCGGTTCTTCACCACGCTTCCACCGGGAGGCACGGCATGAGCGGACCATTCGTCACCACGCTGCGCGCACGCTACACCACGATCCAGCTCGCGCCGCCGGGCACGGACGCGATCACGATTCGCGTCGAGATGCCGGAAGTCTGGGACGTCGTGCGCATCGTCGTCGCGCCGAGCGAGCCGGTGCTCACGGTGAAGGCGCGGGCGCTCGAGGCGCTGTTCCCCGAAGCCGAGCTGCACGAGGATTTCGTGCTCAAGCTGCGCGGCTGGGAGATTCTCGACGAAGCGGCATCGCTCGCCGACGCGGGTGTGCTCGACGGATCGATCCTCCTGCTGACGCACCGCCGCCGACGTCCGGTGCGCTGAGCCGCACGCGCATGGTCGCTCCGCCGGCGCAGGATCGGGACACCCTCGTGGCCGCGGCATCGCGGCTCCGCGCGGAGATGCAGCGGCGAATCGTCGGGCAGGAGCACGTGCTCGACGAAATTCTCATGGCGCTCATGGCCGGCGGCCACGCGCTGCTCGTCGGCGTGCCGGGACTTGCGAAAACACTCATGGTGCGTTCGCTCGCCGAAGCGGTGCACCTGGATTTTCATCGCATCCAGTTCACGCCCGATCTCGTGCCGAGCGACATCACCGGCACCGAGATCCTCGAGGAGGACGCGATCACCGGCGCGCGAAGCTTTCGTTTCGTGCACGGGCCGGTGTTCGCGAACATCGTGCTCGCGGACGAGATCAACCGCGCGCCGCCGCGCACGCAGGCCGCGCTGCTCGAGGCGATGCAAGAGCACAGTGTGACCGCGAGCGGCGACACGATGCGCCTGCCGGAGCCGTTCTTCGTGCTCGCCACGCAGAATCCGATCGAGCAGGAAGGCACGTACCCCCTGCCCGAAGCCCAGCTCGACCGCTTTCTGTTCGACATTCGCGTCGGCTATCCGGACGAGGACGAGGAGATCGCGATTCTGCGCAGCACCACGGGCGCCGAGGCCGAACCGCTCGACATCGTGATCGGCGCATCGGAGCTGATTGCGCTCCAGGCGATGGTGCGCGAGGTGGATGTAACCGACGTCGTGCTGCGGTACGCCGCATCGCTCGTTCGTGCAACGCGGCCGCACGGCGAGCATGCGCCCGATCTCGTGAACCGATACGTCCGCTGGGGCGGCGGGCCGCGCGCGGGCCAGTCATTGATTCTCGGCGCCAAGGCGCACGCGCTGCTCGACGGACGATTTGCCGTTTCGCCAGCGGACGTGAAGCGCGTCGTGATGCCGGTGCTGCGCCATCGCGTGCTGCCGAACTTCGCGGCCGAAGCGGAGGGCGTCGGCGTGGAGCGCGTAATCGCCGACGTGCTGGCGCGGATTCAGCCACCGCGCAGCGATATCCACGTGTAGCATGTCCGGCGAATCGTACGGCGCGCTGCTCGATGCCGTGCGGGGCGTGCACTGGCCGGCGCGACGACTCGTCACGAGCGCCGCGACCGGCGCGCACGCATCGCGCCGGCGCGGCACGTCGGCCGAATTCAGCGAATATCGCGCGTACCGGCAGGGCGACGATCCACGCCGACTCGACTGGCGGTTGCTCGCGCGCAGCGATCGCGCCTGGGTCCGCCTCGCCACCGATCGCACGACGCTGGCCACGACGATCCTGCTCGACGCGTCGGCATCGATGGCGTTTCCGGTGACGACGCGCGCGAAATGGCGCCAGGCGCAGAACGTGGCGGTCGGACTCGCCGCGGTCGCGCACGGCGACGGCGATCCGGTCGGCATCGTCGCGCCGGACGATAGGACGGCGGGCGGCGCTCGCGTGCTGCCGCCGCGAACTCGACGCGGCGTCGTGTCAGAGATCGCGCACGTCGTCGACGACGCCGATCCGGACGGCATCGATCCCTTGGCGCCGATGCTCGCCGGAATTCGCTCCCGTCGCATCGCGATCATCACCGACCTGCTCGGCGACGCCGACGCGCTGCTCGCGGCCGCGCACGTGCACGTCGCGTCGGGCGGGGAGCTGACGCTCGTGCACGTCGTGGCGCGTGACGAGCTCGAGCCGCCGCGCCGAACGCTGCTCGCCGCCGATCCCGAAAATCCGGCGATTCAGCGTTTGCTCATCGAGGGCGCGCGGCGCGAGTACGAACGACGATTCAGCGAGTGGCGCGCCATCGAGGCGCGCCGGTGGCGGTCGGCGGGCGCGGTGTACGCGCTGGTTGTGGACGATGAACCAACGGCGCACGCCGTCCGGCGCATCGTCGAGCCGTTCACGGGCGCGGAGGCCGCGCCGTGAGCTGGCTGCTTCCGTCCGCACTCGGGGTCGCTGCCGTCGCTGCGGTCGCGACGATCGCGCTGCACCTGATCGCGCGGACGCGTCCCGTCGCCGAACCGTTGCCGACGGCGCGCTTCGTCCCCGAGCGGACGATTCATGCGCGAACGCGGTCGGTCGCGCCGAGCGACGTGCTGCTGCTCGTGCTGCGAGTGGCGGCGATCGCGGCGCTCGGGTTCGCGGTGGCGGGTCCGGTGGCCGCCGCGCCGCGCGGGCGGGTGCTGCGCATCATCGCCGCCGATCGCTCGCGCGACGTGGCGAGCTTCGCGGAAGTGCGGGACAGCGTGCGCGCGCTGCGCCACTCCGGCGCCGTGCTGATCGCGTTCGACAGCGTCGCCGCGCGGGCGAGCGGATTGAATCCGATGGAAGCGCTGTCGCGCTCGGGCGCGCCGGGCTCCATCTCGGCGGCGCTCGCGCTGGCCGAGCGCGAGGCCGCGCTGCTCGCGCCACAAGCCGACTCGCTCGAGCTGGTGCTCGTGTCACCGCTGACGAACGAGGAGATCGATTTCGCAACGCGCAACATTCGCAACGCGTGGCGCGGGCGCATTCGGCTGGTGCCGGTGCGCGCGGCGCCGGCGCCACGGTTCCAGCCGCTCGTAGAGTCGAGTGCGCCATCGAGCGATCCGGTCGTCGCCGCGCTGGCGCTCGGCGGCGCCTTGGCGCCGCGTGGAGACATTCGACTCGTGCGCGTCGAGCCGTCGCGCGACGACAGCGTGTGGGTGCGAGCGGGCAGCCGCGTGCTGTTGCACTGGCCGGCGGCGGACAGCGATGCGATGTGGACGCCGCGTCCGTCGATCGATGCGATCGGCGGCGTGATGTCGAGTAGCGGAACGGTGGTTGGACGCTTTCCGCGCGCGTGGAGTCTCGCCGGCACTCCGGTGGCCCGCTGGTCCGACGGTGAAGCGGCGGCGGTCGAGCATGCGGCAGGTGCCGGATGCATTCGCGACGTCGGCGTGCTGATCGATCCGGCGAGCGATATCACGTTGCGCGCTCCGTTCGAGAGATTCATCGCGGGCCTGCTCGCGCCGTGCGGTGGCGTGGGCGCCATGCGTCCGGCCGGTGCAGGGGTGCGTCGCATTCTCGCCGGCGGCGGTGCGCTCGCATCCGCGGCGACGATGCGCGATCGGACGAGCGAATCGTCGCCGTGGACATCGTCGCTGCTGGCGTTGGGCGCGGCGCTGTTGCTCCTCGAGCTGGCGGTGCGGCGGTCGGTCCGGAGGCGCGCATGAACGTGCTCGCGCGACTCCGATCGGTTCGCGCGGTGCTCGTCGCCGGCGTCGCGCTGCGCTGTGTGCTGTGGGGTGCCGTCGGTGGTGCGACCGTGCTCGCAATCAGCGGATCGATCGACTCGTACTCGCCGCTCTCGGTGACCGCGCGACGCTCGATGCTGGTCGTCGCCATCGCCGCCGCCGTTGCGCTCGCACTGGCGTTGGCCTGGCGCGATCGCGCGGTGCTCTCGCTTGCGCGCGTGGCGCTCTGGCTGGAGGAGCGATTCCCATCGATCGAATACCGCCTCGTGACCGCGGTCGAGCGCGGCCGCGCCGTGATGCCGGCTGAGGTGCATGCCGCCCGGTGGTCGCGCGTGGCACGGCGGCGCATCGGCCGCGCGCTGGTGATTCCGGCCGCCGTGCTCGGCGCCGCGGTCATCGCTACGCTCGTGCTGCCGCGGGGCGCCGTCGCGCGAATCCGCTCGCCGCACGCCGGCGATGCGCTTGCACGCGCGTCGCGTCGGTCGGCGGCGGACAGTCGCCTCGCGCCGCTCGTCGCCGAGCTCCGGCCGCCGGCGTACAGCGATCTCGAGGATTCCACAATAGACGAACCGCGCGACGTGCGGGCGCTCACCGGCAGCGTGCTGTTGCTCCGCGGCCGCGGCGACGATCGCGGCATCTTTGCGCGCGTGGCGGGCGATTCCATCGCCGCGACGACGAGCGGCGACACGTGGTCGATCACGCTGCACGTCGCGGACAAGCCGGCGGTCGTACGACTCGTCGATCGCACGTTTCAGCGCCTGGTCGCGGTCGAGCCGACCGCCGATGCGGTGCCGGTCGTGACGCTGATCCGGCCGGCGCACGACAGCGTCTTGCGCGTGCCGCGCGGCCGCGTCGCGCTCGACGCCACCGTGAGCGACGATTTCGGCATCGCGACCGCGCGATTCGAGTATATCGTGAGCTCCGGCGAGGGCGAAACGTTCACCTTTCGATCAGGCACGCTTGGAGCCGAACGGCCGTCCTCGTCGCGCACCGAGCTGTCGAGCGGCCTCTCGCTGGATGCGCTGGCGCTCAAGCCCGGCGACGTCGTGCACGTCCGCGCCGTGGCGACGGACCGGAATGCCGTGTCGGGGCCGGGCGTCGGCACGTCGGACACGCGGACGATCCGCATCGCGCGCGCCGGCGAATACGATTCGGTCGCGGTGGACGCGGCCGCGCCGTCCGACGAGGCCCAGACGCTGATCAGTGAGAGAATGCTCATCATGCTGGCCGAGGCGCTCGAGCGGCAGCGTGCCGTGCTGGCGCGCGATTCGCTGGTTCGCGAATCGCGCAGCATCGCCGCGGACCAGAAGCGGCTCCGGCGCGCCGTCGGCGACATTGTCTTTGCGCGGCTCGGCGCGCCGTCCGGCGAGGAGCATCTGAACGACGACGCACCGGCCGCCGCGCGAACCATGCAGGAGCTGCTGCGCCGCGCGGATTCGGCCACGAGCGTCAACGAGGACCCGATCGATTTTGGCGGCGGCGAGAGCCCCGTCGTCGCCGTCAACACGCCGCTGCTCGAGGCCTACAACGCAATGTGGGACGCGGGAACCGCGCTCGACACGGGCGAGCCGGCCCGCGCGCTTCCGCACATGCGCCGCGCGCTCGCCGCGATCGAAAAGGCGCGGCAGGCCGAGCGAGTCTACCTGCGCGGCGCACCGCCGCCGGTCGTGGTGGACGTGAGTGCGGCGCGGTTGCAGGGCGCGGAAAAGGGCACGTCGAGCGTCCGCACGCCCGCGCCGGCCGATACGGCGGATGCCGCGCGGGCCCGCCGGTTCGCTCGGATCGTGGCGCAGGCGCGCCGGCACCCGGCTGCGGCGATCGACTCGCTGCTCGTGCTGCGGATCGACGCGCTGGCCGCGGCGCCGCAGTTCGCGGGCGCGCTCCGCGATGCCGCGACGGCGATGCGCGGGCGCCGGCCGCATGATGCCGCCGCGGCGTTGGCGCACGCGCGCCGGCTGCTCGCCGGCGCGCCGGTGGTGCGCGACTCGATCGCCCGCTGGGGCATCATGCCATGAGCAAACGCTCAACGGCGGAATTCGTCTTCGCCACGGCGCAGTACGACTCGGGCGACTGGGACAGCGCGCCGCTCGTGCCGGCGAACGTCATCGATTCGGTGGCGCGCTACACCGGGATTCCCGTGGCGCCGACTGGCGTCGTCGTGCCGCTCGCCGACGAACGAATGCTGCGCTACCCGCTGCTCTATCTCACCGGCCATCTGCCGGTGCGGTTCAGCAACGCCGAGCGCGACAACGTGCGGCGCTTCGTCGATCGCGGCGGCCTGCTGTTCGTCGACGATCACAACCACGACATTGACGGCACGTTCCACAAGACCGCGACCGAGGAGATCGCCCGCGCGGTCGGCCCGCTCTCCGAGCTGCCGAACGATCATCCGCTGTATTCAGCATTCTTTCATTTCGATGGACCGCCGACCACCAGCCACGAGCTGAACGGCTGGGGCGACAATCTCGTCCACGCACACCTGCTCGCCGTGCTCCGCGAGAACCGCATCGGCGTGTTGTACAGCAACAAGGACTACAGCTCGGAATGGAACTACCATCCGAGCAACAAGCGCTTTCTCACCGTCGACGATACGCGCTTCGCGGTGAACATCGTGGTGTATGCCCTCACTGCGTAGCCGCGCCGAGCTGGCGTGCCGCGTCGCGACGTTCGGCCTGATCGGCTGGCTGCTCGGCACGAGTCTGATTCCGCTCGCCCGCCGGCGCATCGCGCGCGCCAGTCAGACCGACGTCGGCGCGTCGCTCGGGACCTGGACGCGGCTGCCGCCGACCGTAGCGCTGCACGTCGCGATCGACACGACGCCGCGCGCGTGGATCGTCGACTGGCTCGCGGCGCTCCGGCACAGCGGTCATATCGTCGGATGGGATGGAACGCCGCCCGCCGTCGCCATCAGTGCCGAAGCGGTTTCCGATCCGGCCGGCGGCGTGCGCGTCGACATCGGCGGACCTGCCGGCGCAACGGCCACGCTGTACGACGCGATCGGCACCATCGACACAATCGCGGTGAGCGGGGCCGGCGCGACGGCCGTGCTCCCCGATGCCGCCGGCGCAATCACCGCCGACGTCGGTGGGCAGCGCGTCGGGGTGACGGCGCCGCGGCCGCGGGAGCTGCGCTCGATCGTCGTGCTGGCGCGCGCCGGGTGGGAAGGGAAGTTCGTCGTGTCGGCGCTGGAGGAACGCGGCTGGCCGGTGATCGCGCGATTTGCCGTGGCGCCGGGCGTCAACGTGACGACCCACGGTCCGCTCGTGCTCGACACCAGCCGCGTGGCGGCGGTGATCGCGATCGACACGACGGTCGCACTGCTCGGTCCCGACCTCGCGCGCTACGTCCGTTCGGGCGGTGGACTCGTGCTCGCCGGACCGGCGAGTCTGTCGGATGCGATCTCGGCGCTCGCCGTCGGTACGGCGGGAGCGAGAACGCGGCCGACGGTCGGCCCGAACGACACGCTGCGCCTTGGCTCGACCGGATTCTATCCGGTGGCGCAGCTGGTTGGCGACGGGATCGCGCTGGAGCATCGTGCCGGACGCGTGAGCGTTGCGGCGCGGCGATACGGTGCCGGCCGCGTGATCCAGGTCGGCTACGACGACACGTGGCGCTGGCGGATGGCCGGCGCGCCCGGCGCCGAAGCGGCGCATCGTACCTGGTGGTCGCGCGTCGTCGGCGCGGTCGCCTATGTTCCGCATGCGCCGGTGAGCGCGGCCGAGGCGGGTCGCGCGCCGCCGGCGAGCGCTCCCCTCGCGCGCATGGTCGGCCGGCTCGGCGGCGCGCAGCCCGCGCCCGACCTGCCGGCGCACGGGCCGATCGATCGTCGCATATTCCTCACGATCATCATGATATTATTGATCTCTGAATGGGCGTCGCGGCGCCTGCGCGGCCTGCGATGACGCTCGCCTTGATCGCCACGGCCGACGCGGGCCGGCACGACACCGGCTGGGGCCATCCGGAGCATGCGGGCCGTCTCCGCACGCTGCCCGCCGCGCTGCGCGAGCGACCGGCGCTCCTCGAGCAGCTGGTGCATGTCGACGCGCGGCACGCGACCGAGGCGGAGCTGGCGATCGCGCATGACCCGCGGTACGTCGACAGCGTGCGCGCGCTGGTGGCTGCGGGCGGCGGACGACTCGACGCCGACACGGTCGTGAGCGAAGGCTCATGGGACGCGGCGACCGCCGGCGCGGGCGCGGTGCTCGACGGCATCGACCTGGCATTCGGATCCGAACCGTCGCGCAGCTTCTGCTGCGTTCGACCACCTGGCCACCACGCGCTGCGCAATGCGTCGATGGGCTTCTGCCTGTTCGGCAACGTCGCGATCGGCGCGCTCTACGCGCGGCAGCGACACGGCGCCGAGCGCGTGCTCATCGTCGACTGGGACGTGCACCACGGCAACGGCACGCAGTCGCTGGTCGAGCACGAGCGCGACATCCATTTCGTGTCGATGCACCAGTGGCCGTGGTATCCCGGCACCGGCGCGGCCGACGATCGCGGCCCGCACCGCAACGTCTGGAACGTGCCGATGCGCGCCGGACTCGCACCTGAGGCATACGTCGACGCGCTGACCGGCGCCATCGACGCCGCGACGACCGGCTTCACGCCCGACCTCGTGCTGATCTCGGCCGGTTTCGATTCCCTGCGCGGCGATCCACTCGGCGCGTTCACGCTCGAGTACGAGCACATCGCGTCGCTCACGCGCTTGCTCGTGGACCGGTCGAACGGCTGGTGCAGTGGCCGGATCGTGAGCGCGCTGGAAGGCGGCTACGCGCCCGAGCGTCTGGGTGAGGCGATTGCGTGGCACATGGAGGCGTTGGTGTAGAGCGTCCGCATGGTCCATGGTCCATGGTCCATGGTCCTTGGACCGTGACTGTCGCGGGGCGAGTCTTGTGCGCCGAATCGGCTTGGACTGAATTGGGGACGCGGACGAGGACGGAAACTGGAAGGGCGACGAGGCGGGGATTGGCTGGTAGTTGCGCGCCGAGTCTGTCGCGCCCGGCCCCAAAAGCATTTGGCTTTTTATCCGTTCGATCCGTCACGTTCGTGGCATCCGTGTTTCACCCTTGTTGGGATTGGGTCAGCATCGCTTGTCCGGAGAGAGTCGCGAAGCCGCGGAGAACGGCGGAGAACGGCGGAGAACATCAACATCTCCAGCAACGCCCCTCCGCGCCTGCTCCGCAGTTCTCCGCAGTTCTCCGCGACCCCTTTGCTATCCCTGAGATGGAGCCAGCCGCGCCACAGAAGCCGCACGGGGGCTCCGGAGTTTGCGGAGTGGGAAGGTGACCGGGACGCCACCACCACAAAGTCGTGGTATTTTTGCCCGGCGCGCGGAGCCCATACCCCACTCGGCACGGATTCGCGCCTCGTCGCCGTTCCAGTTTCTGCAAAATCCGCGTCCTCCAATTCAATCCAACCCGATTCGGCGCGCCACGGCTCGCCCCGCGCGACGACCACGGACCACCGACCACGGACCACGGACAACGGACAATGGACCACGGACCAGACCGGCGTGACTCGTGCACTATCTCACCCGTCCTCTCTCCGCTATTCATCCGTCGCTGAACTCGACGCTCCACTCTCCACTCTCCTCTCTCCTTTCTCGTTTTGGCTCTGCGCCTCTACGCGATCACGCTGGCCGACGCGCATCCCGAGCCGACCGATGGCGACGGGAGCGGGGGCGCTGTCGCGGTGCCAGTCGGCGTACGGTCGATCCCGTTTCGAGACCTGTCGGCAATCGTCTCTGAAACGAGTGCATTCGCGCTCGAGGACATGACGCCGGCCGAAGTCGACCTGCATCGGCAAGTCGTCGATGCGGCGTTTCGGCGGGCCACAGTGCTGCCCGCGCCAGCCGGCGTGGTCTTTCGCACGCTCGACATACTGAAACGCTGGATGGAGCTGCACTACGTGTCGCTGAACGGCGCCCTGCAATTCGTCGAGGATCGCGCGGTCGCACGCGTCCACATCGTGCGGAGTGATGGACGCGACGACGATCTGGAAGCGGGCTCCGATCTCGCCGCGGCCGCGACCGAGGCGTTCCGCGCGTTGCGCCGGCGATCGGTGGCCGCGGTGCCGCTTCGCCTCGAGGAGGTGACGGGGCTCGTACTGAGCGCCTCGTTTCTCGTCGAGCGCGATCTGTGGAAGGAGTTCCTCACGGCGGTGGACGAGCAGCACGAGGCGCATCATCTCCTGCGCTTCGACGTGACCGGGCCATGGGCGCCGTACGATTTCGTGCAGATGCAGTTCGGAGGCTGACGGATGTTCTGCCCGCAGTGTGGAACCTGGAATCGCGCCGCCTCGGCCGGCTGCTCTCGCTGCGGCGAGACGCTGCCAGAGCTCGAGCGCGCGCCGTTCGAGCGACCCGACGAGGAGCTGACGCGCCTCCGTCGCGCAACGGGCAACCGCTACCGCGTGCACAACCGCCTCGGCGGCGGCGGCATGGCCGACGTGTACCTCGCCGAACAGGTGCAGCTCGCCCGGCGCGTGGTCGTGAAGGTCCTGCACCCGCATCTCTCGCGCGATCCGGAGATCGTCGAGCGGTTTCGCCGTGAGGCCGAAGCCGCGGCCAAGCTGGTGCACCCGCACATCTGCAGCATTCTGGATTACGGGGCGACTGACGACGTCGTGTTCATCGTCATGCCGTTCCTGGAAGGCGGCTCGCTTGCCGACCTCATCCAGAAGAATGGAACCGTCGAGCCGCCGCGCGCCGCGGCCGTCGCGGCACAAGTCGCCTGCGCGCTCGACTATGCGCATCGCCGCGGCGTCGTTCACCGCGACGTCAAGCCGGACAACGTCCTGTTCGACGAAGATGGCAACGCGGCGATCACCGACTTCGGCATCGCCACCGCCCGCTTTCACGCGCGTCTGACCGCGACCGGGCGCGCCATGGGCACGCCGCACTACATGTCGCCCGAGCAGGCGATGGGCAAGCTCGTTGACGGCCGCAGCGACATCTACGCGATCGGCATTCTCCTCTACGAATCGATGCTCGGCTTTCCGCCGTTCGACGGCGCCGACGCGTTCTCCGTCAGCTACAAGCAGGTGCACGAGGCCGCGGTCGCACCGGCGCAGGTGAACTCGCGCGTGCCCGCACCGTTGTCCGAGATCGTCATGCGCTGTCTGGCCAAGTCGCCGGCCGAGCGGTTTGCCCGCGGCACGGAGCTGGCTGATGCACTGATCGCGTATTTGCGAACGAGCACCGACGACGCGGTGTCGTATCGCGCGGGGGTCGTCGCGCGGCGCGGCTTTCTCTCGCCGGCCCGCTGACCGTCGATGAGCATTCAATGAAAGTCCGGCACGACATCAAGACCGTTCACACGACGCACCCGTTCGTCATCGCGCGGGGCGGCGCGACGGAGCACCGCCTCATCCGCGTGCGCATCAGCGACGACGACGGCCACGAAGGCTGGGGCGAAGCGGCGCCGAATCGCTTCTACGGCGAGACGCCCGACACCGCGCTCGCGGCCCTCGCACGGCTGGCGCCGATCGTCGAATCGTGCAACGCGTGGGCACTCGAGGACGTCGAGGACGAGCTGAATCGCGCGCTGCGGTTCAACGGCTCCGTCAAGTCGGCGATCAGCGCCGCGCTGCACGATCTAGCCGGCAAGCGACTCGGCGTGCCGCTGTATCGGTTGTGGGGACTGGACCCGGCCAAGGCACCGCTGTCGAGCTTCACCATCGCCATCGCGGCGTCCGACGGCGAGCTGCGGCAGCGTGTGGCGCAGGCGGCGGAATATCCGGTGCTCAAGGTGAAGCTCGGCACCGATCACGACGAGCAGATCGTTCGCACGGTGCGCCAGGCGGCGCCGGACAAGATCCTGCGCGTCGACGCCAACGCGGCGTGGACGGCGAAGGGTGCGTTGCGCATGATGGACGTGCTGGTCGAGTGCGGCGTCGAATACGTCGAGCAGCCGCTGCCGCCGCACGATCTCGACGGCTTGCGCTTCGTGCGCGACCGCTCGCCGCTGCCGCTGTTCGCCGACGAGTCGTGCATCGTGGCGACGGACATCCCGCGGCTCGCCGGCGTCGTCGATGGCATCAACATCAAGCTGTCCAAGTGCGGCGGGCTGCGCGAAGCGCTCAAGATGATCGCCACGGCGCGCGCGCATGGCATGCTCGTCATGGCCGGCTGCATGATCGAGACGAGCCTCGGCATCACCGCGGCCGCGCACTTTGCGCCGCTGCTCGATCACGCCGACTTCGACGGCGCCGCGCTCCTCGCGGACGATCCGTATTGTGGCGCCACGATCGCCGGCGGTCGCATCGAGATTCCATCAGGACCCGGACTCGGTGTGACCGAGCGCACACAGCACTAGCGACTGCGCTGCACGCGTGCGATGCTTCGAGTTCCGATAGCACTGCTGGCCTCCACCAGGATTTTCCGATGACCGACACGCACGTGAGCGAGTCGACTTCCACGGCCAATCTCGACGGCGGCAAGTACGTGTACTGCATCGTGCGGAGCGATCGGTCGCGGGATTTTGGCGCGATCGGGATCGGCGGCGGGCAGCGCGTGTTCACGGTGGCCTATCAGGACCTGGCCGCCGTGGTGAGCGACACGCCGATCGTG
>JAICKA010000090.1 GCA_025928185.1 Gemmatimonadaceae bacterium | reverse complement strand
GGTTGCTGGCGACCAGGCACTACTCGGCAGTTGCGGACGCTCTCTCAGTCTCCAATCTCGATTCTCGCATCTGACCTCTCGGTCCTTCCCTATCCTCTCTCCTCTCTCCCCTCTCCTCTCTCCCCTCTAGACACTCTGTATCGCCCGCATCAAATCCACCAACCCCGCCCCCTGGAAATACCGCTCCCGCCGCAGATCGGTCGCAGCGCCGAGGAAGATGCGCTTCACTTCGTCCGACTGGCCGATGAACTCGCGGCGGATCGAGAGAAAGGCGGCGATCGCGCCCGAGACGTGCGGCGCCGCCATGCTCGTGCCGCTGTCCTCCACGTACAGCGCGTCGCTCTGCGTCGCCGCGCGCGCGTCCGAGAGCGCCGTGCCTGCGCCGCACGAGATGATCTTCTCGCCCGGCGCCACCAGGTCCGGCTTCGGTCGTCCGTCGCCCGTCGGCCCCTTGGACGAGAAGTACGACACGCCGTACACGTGCGGCATGTCGCGATGCGTCGAGCCGACCGTGATCGCCTGCTCGGCGTTGCCGGGATCGTTGATGCTGAGCGTGAGTCCCGCCGCCACCGAGCCGCGCGCCATCGTGTCCGTGTATCCGTAGCCGGTGTTGCCTGCCGCGACGACGATGATCACGCCCGAGCGCGCCAGCCGGTCGACGACGTTGCACAGCGGACTCTGACCGCAGGCGAACCATTCCGGATCGAAATCGTAGCCGACACTCAGGTTCACCCCGTGAATGCGCGGATCCTTGCCGTAGCCGTTGATGCGGCCGATCTCCTCGAGCGCGGTGATCAGGTTGCTGACTTTTCCCTTCCCCTCGCGGTCGAGCACCTTCATGCTGACGAGCGTGCACTCGGGCGCGATGCCGCGGATCTTCGGGATCGCAACCAGCTCGTGCACGACGTTGCCCGACTCGTCGCGATGTCGCGCGACGGCGGTGATCGCGTTCGATTGTGCGGTATTCGATTGCGGCGTATTCGCCTGCGCACCAGCGGCCTCCATGTCACTCGCGTCCAGCGTGCCGGCGATGATGCCCGCGACGTGCGTACCGTGCCCGAAGTCGTCGACGAGCGGACGCTCCACTTCGCCTGGTGCGACGGTGAAGTCGCGATGCCGGAGTGGCGCCGCGAGCGTGAGCGTCGCGTTCCGGCGAAAGTGCGGATGGTCGCCCTGCACGCCCGAGTCGAGCACCGCCCACACCACGCCACGTCCACTCGCCGCGAACGACGACACCGCGGCGTCCGCCTTCACCGTGCTCACCGAATGCGTGAGCAGCGCGCGGATCTCGAAGTCCGGCCACACGCGGTAGATGACGCGATGCGCCGACGTCGACGCGCCGCCCACGGATTCCGCGTCGAGCCGCACGAGCGACTTGATCGCGCGCCCGCTCAACCGCGCGAAGACGTACTGATCGCTGAGCTCCGTCTTGCCGATGTCGACGCCGGCGCCGGCGGTCCCGCCGGTCGCGGCGAGCGCTGCGGCGGCGAGATCGCGCACGCGCTCGCGCGCCCGCGTGCGGCCGCCGGGAAAATTCAGATTGAGGTCGATGACGACGTCGTACTGCGCGTCGTCGCCGTCGGCCGCGAAGCGATCGAGCAGCGGACGCGCGATGACGGTGCGATCGAGGACGCGCGGATCGAAGGTGGCCATGCGATCGGCCGCAGGAGGAAGAGCGGAATCGCGCCGGCGTCGGCGCCCGGAGCGTGCGGTCTAGTCGCCGCCCGGACGTTCGCTGCGCCGCCCGGACAGCCAACCCACGGCCTCGAGCAGACGCGGAATGTTGATCGGTTTGTGCATCACGAGCCAGCGGCCCGGCGCGTCGGACAGATTCCAGAAATCGTCAGTCCACCCACTCACGTACAACGTGGGCCGCACGCCGATGCGCCCCGTGATCTCGCGCGCCAGCTCGGCGCCGTCGGCATCCGGCAACGAGATGTCGAGCACCAGAACGTCAACGGCCGTGCCGAGCCGATCGAGCTCGGTCAATGCCGCGGCGCGGCTGCCGGCGGTGGAGACGTCGTAGCCTTCGCCGCTCAGAATCTCTTCGTAGGCGGTGCAGATCGCGGGATCGTCGTCGACGATCAGCACGCGCGAATCCGGAGGAGTCACTCGGTGCGAGGCAGGGGGGAAACCAGGCGTCGTGTGTACCCCGTCAGTGTATCACGTCCGAGGCGAATCGTCCACCACGCAATTCAATCGTATGGTCTCATTTGCGGTTCCGTGGAGGGAACGTTCGCTCCCGCTGGCGCGTATAGCGAACGAGGTCCATTGCCGGATTCTGCCACAGGAGCACCCGTGTCCGTCGCGCGTTCATGGTCCGCCGTTCTCATCGCCGCGCTCGCCGGCACCATCGCCGCCGTTGCGCCGGCGCGCTGGTTCGAGCCCGGGCTCACGTTCCGCGTATCGGCGTCGACGCGCATGTACGCGGGCGACACACCGAGCGGCCAGGAGAACGAGGTGATGCGCGGGCGCGGAATTGCCGCGAACAATCACTCGCGCATCGAGTTCCTCGCGTTCACGCCGACGCCGCCCGGTGTCACGACTGACGACTACGTGATCGCGCTGGACTCGGGGCACGCGTTCATCCAGCACACGGCGAGTCAGACGTACACACCGGCGAACGATGAATTCGGCGGACCCGCGCCGGTGGCGCTCGCGCGTCTACTCGGGGGCGGCGGTCGCGGCGGTGGCGGTCGTGCGGGCGGCGGCGGCGGCGGCGGCGGCGGTTTCCGCGGCGGCGGCGGTGGCGGACGTCCTCCGCGCGGCGGTGCGGCAGGCGGACGCGGCGGACGCGGACGGGTGCGCGGCGGCAGCTCCGGCTTGCTCGATCAGCTCCAGATTCTCGACGTCAAGTTCAACATCGAGAAGCTCGGCGCGGGCGAGCCGATCGACGGCCGCCCGACGCAACACTATCGCATCACGACCGACTATCGAATCGTCTGGTCCGAGCAGAGTCTGCCGGCACACGCGGTGAGCGAGATCTGGACGACGTCGCTCCCGACCAACATTCCAAATCCGTTTGAGCCGCTGATCGTCGCCGATCAGTCCACCGACGGTCCGCTGATCGAGTACGCGCTCAAGCTGCGGGCGATTCGAGCGCAGCTCGAGGGCACGCCGGTGAAGGTCGTGACGACCACGACGCTGAGCGACGTGCGGGACGTCGCCGGCTTCCAGTCGCTGCTCGGCCCCGATCCCGCGGACAGCACGATTCACATCGTGCAGCAGACGCAGATCACCGGCATTCAACCGGCGGACATCGATCCCAAGCTGCTGATCGTGCCGGACAACAGCGGGGCGAACTGAGCGAGTTGTAAGTGAGACGTACATCCCGACGGCGGCGCGCTTCGCGTCGTCGGCGGTCGGTATTATGGTTCAGGCGAGACCACCATCTTCACGCACAGGAGCATTCAATGCGTCGACCGTCTTCTCTCTGGCTTGCGGCCGTGGCCGTGACCCTGGCGCCCGTTGTGAGCGCGGCGCATGCACAGATGGAAACTTCACACGCCGTTGCGAATGGCGGCATCTCGGTGCCTGGCTGGCAAGGCCAGATCGACGCCAACGAAGCGCGGCGCGGATCGACGATCACCAGTGCGCGACTCGCCAAGGAAGGCGACGCGCTGCACGTCACCACGGGTCCGGCGGTGGCGTATTGGAATCCGTCGAACACGGCCAGCGGCGACTACACCGTGAGCGCGACGTTCCGCGAGCCCAAGTTCATGAACAGAAACGATCACGCGCACCCGTATGGCGTGTTCATCGGCGGCAACGACATGGGAACGCCGAACCAGACGTATCTCTACTGCGCGGCCTACGGCGACGGGCGCTTCATCGTGCGCGGCTTTGGGCCGAAGGCGTTCCAGCTGAATGGCCGCGAGGGCGACTCGAACGCGGCGGTGCACAAGGCCGCGGGTCCGGACAAGCCCGTCAGTCAGGACATCGCCATGCAGGTGAAAGGCGACAAGGTGAGCTGCATCATCAACGGCACCACCGTCGCCACGTACGACAAGTCGCAAGTCGTCGGCGAAGGCAAGGCGAAATCGACGGACGGCATCTACGGCATCCGCTTCGCCCACAACACCGACGGCTACGTCACCAATCTCAAGGTGACGCACCCGTGAGCGCCGGGCGGCGGCGTTCATGACACAGATCGCATATCTCGGCACGGGACTGCTCGGCAGCGGCTTCGTCGAAGCCGCTGCCCGCCGTGGCGACTCGATCACCGTCTGGAATCGCACCGAGAGCAAGGCACGCGCGCTCGAGCGGTTCAGCGTCAAGGTCGCGAAGACGCCCGCCGACGCGGTGCGTGGCGCGAGTCGCGTGCACCTCGTGCTCAAGGACGACGCGGTCGTCGACGAAGTGATCGCCGCACTCCGCCCGGGCCTCGACAAGCAGGCGATCATCGTCGATCACACCACCACGCAACCCGCGCTCACCGCCGCGCGCTCGCTCGAGCTCAACGCGGAAGGCGTGCGATACATCCACTGCCCCGTGTTCATCGGTCCCGCCGCGGCGCGCAAGGGCAAGGGGACGATTCTCGCCTCCGGTCCGCGCGCGCTGTTCGACGCGGTGCACGACGATCTGTCGAAGATGGCGGAGCGGGTCGAGTACTTCGGCGAACGCCCCGATCTGGCCGCGGTGTTCAAGCTGTGCGGCAACGCGTTCATCATCGGCATCGCCGGTCTCGTCGCCGACGTGTTCACCGTCGCCAAGGGCGCCGAAGTGCCGCCGGGGGACGCGCTGCACATTCTCGAGTTCTTCAATCCGGCCGGGGTCATCTCCGGCCGCGGCAAGAACATGCTCTCCGGCAACTTCGATCCCAGCTTCGAGCTGGCCATGGCCCGCAAGGACGTGCGCCTGATGATCGAGACCGCCGCTGGCCAGCCGCTTGCGGTGCTTCCGGCCGTCGCGGCGCGCATGGACACACTGATCGAGGATGGCCACGGCGCCGAGGATCTGGCGGTGCTCGGCAAGACGGTCGCCGAGGGGCACCGCTGAGCAGTTAGCGTTCTCTCAATACGGTCGAGGCAACAATGAGGAGCTGGTTGACGGTAGCCCCGGTGATCGCCGCCGGGGCGCTCTGCGCGTCCATGCTCGGCGCTCAGCGCCCTGCGCCCACGTCCCGCACCCTCGCGTCGGCACCGCTGTACATGCCGCGCACGGTGAAGCAGGCGATGGCCAACGGCACGCGCTCGCCGGACGGCCGCCCGGGGCCGCACTACTGGGAGAACCACGCCCGCTACGTGATGACGGTGACCGCGTCACCGCCGAACCGCACGATCACCGGCACCGAGCAGATCGCCTACGTCAACAACAGCCCTGAAGCGCTCCAGCATCTCGTCATCAAGCTGTTCATCAACATCCACAAGCCCGGTGCGCCGCGCGAAGGCGGCGCGTCGGCCGATTATCTCACGTCCGGCGTGCACATCGACCGTTTCGCGGTGAACGGCCAGACCACGCAGTGGCCGGACAATCCGCGCTACTTCACCTGGGTGCCGGTCACGCTCGCCGAGCCGCTGGCGCCGCACGACACGGTTCACCTCGCGTTCGACTGGCATTACGAGATCTCGAAAGAGGCCGGCCGCGAGGGCATGCTCGATTCCACGACCTACTACCTCGCCTATTTCTATCCGCGCGTCGCCGTGTACGACGACTACAACGGCTGGGACACGATGGACTTCACCGACGAGCAGGAGTTCTACAGCGACTTCAACGACTACGACGTGACGATCCGCGTGCCGGCGAACTACGTCGTCTGGGGCACCGGCACGCTGAACGATCCGGCGTCAGTGCTCCAGCCGGAATACGCGCAGCGCCTGCAGTCGTCGTTCACGTCCGACCAGGTCATCCACGTCGCGACGCCGGCCGACAACGCGGCGCACCGCGTCACCCAGCAGAACGCGACGAACGCCTGGCACTTCACCGCGACGAACATTCCCGACATGGCGTTCGCGCTCAGCGATCACTACGACTGGGATGCGGCGAGCGTCGTCGTCGACGACGCCACGCATCGGCGCGCCAGCGTGCAGTCCGCGTTCAACGACACCGCCGCCGATTTCCATCATATGGTCTCGTTCGGCCAGCACGCGCTCGGCTGGCTGTCGCACAACTGGCCCGGCGTGCCGTACCCGTACGAGAAGTCGACGATCGTACAGGGCAGCGCCGACATGGAGTACCCGATGATGGTCAACGACGGCTCCGAGGCCGACACGACCTTCTCGCGCTTCGTGGCCGAGCACGAGATCGCGCACACGTACTTCCCGTTCTACATGGGCATCAACGAGACGCGCTACGGCATGATGGACGAAGGCTGGGCGACGACGTTCGAGTATCTCATCGGCGTCGCCGACATCGGCAAGGCCGCCGAGGACAAGTTCTACGAGCAGTTCCGCGTCACCGGTTGGATCCATGATCCGTCGCCGCTGGAGGATCTGCCGATCATCACACCCGAAGACGTGCTCAAGGGCGCGGCATACGGCAACAACGCGTACGGCAAGGCGTCACTCGGCTATCTCGCCGCCAAGGACCTGCTCGGCGACGCGCAGTTCCGCACCGGGCTGCACACGTTCATCGATCGCTGGCACGGCAAGCATCCGATTCCGTGGGACTTCTTCAACACGATGAACGACGCCACGGGCCGGAACCTCAACTGGTTCTGGCACAACTGGTACTTCACCAACAACTACATCGACCTCGCGCTGCGCAGCGCGACGCGTGCGACCGGCGGCTACGACATCGCGATCGACAACATCGGCGGCATGGCCGCACCGGTGGATCTCGTCGCCACGTACACCGACGGCACGACGCAGCGCGTGCACGAGACGCCGGCGATCTGGGAGGCCAATCAGCGCGAGGCGCGGGTACATCTCGCGACGGGCAAGACGCTGAAGTCGTTGGTGCTGGACGGCGGGATCTGGATGGATGCGAATGAGGCGGACAACAAGTGGCCGAGATAGGAGCGGGGAGAGGGGAGAGGGGAGGAGGACACTACCGAGTGGTCAGACGTGAGGGCCCAGATCTCAGATCGCGGTTCGGGCGATCTGAGATCTGGCATCTGCCATCTGAAACCCCCATTGTTCCCTCCCCTCTCCCCTCTCCTCTCTCCCCTCTCTTCTCGCCCGACCAGCCACTCACACCTGATCCCGCAGTTCGTCCTCGGTGATGACAGGACGCGACTGCTGCGTCATCCACACGAGCCAGAGCAGCAGCGGCGGCACGGCGATCCACGCGGCGATCTCGAGCAAGTGCGCCGAGCCGGACCAGTGCACGGTGGGGCTGGTCACGTCGAGCAGGAATTTGAACTTGCTGAAACTCAAATTCACCGATGCGGTGCCCTTGGGGCCGCCGGATCGCGTCGCGCGCCAGATGGCGGCGATGGGTGGTCCGAGCTTCACGATCACGAGCAGGATCCAGTAGACGATCCAGGACGTGAACAGCGACCGAAGCCGCCAGCGCCGCGAGCCTTTCATACGCATGCTCCTGCGAAAGTTGAATGGGATGCAGGCATGATTTGCGGTGGAACGGTGGAACGGTGGAACGGTGGAACGGTGGAACGGTGGAACGGTGGAACGGTGGAACGGTGGAACGGTGGATTACTCTGCCGCTCGACCGCTCCCCCGCTCCGCCGCTAAAGCGCTCCTCCGTCATTCCGGTCGCATCACCGACACCTGCCCGGGCTCGACGTGCACCACCCGCAACACCTGCGTCTGCGTCTGTCCGCCCACGGTGAGCACGACGCGATAATCACCGGTCGGCACCTCCGAGAAATCCCCGCGACCGAAGCCGCCGCGGCCACCACGGGCGCCGCGCCCACGACCCGATGGATTCGCCAGCTCGCGCGCCTGCGCACTCGGGCTGCCGGACGAATCCGGAGGCGCCGCTGATTCCGCCGGACGTGGGTTGAAGCCCGGCGGGAAACCCGCAACGTTCACCGGCTCCTGCTCGCGCCCAAAGCCGCCGAACCCACCGCGCCCGCCGCGGCCGGCCACCTGGCCGTTCGGCGACGACCTCAGATTCCACTCCACGTGGTTGATGCCGACGCTATCCGTGCCGGCGAGTCGCGCGATGGTGTCGTTCGCCGCGTCGACGATCTTGATCTCGACCGGCCCGCGCACCGGCGCCGTGAGTCGATACTCGATGTCGGCGCCGCTCGGGCCGCCGTCACCCTTCCACGGACGCTGCGCACGCGGCTCCGAGCCGGCGAGCATCTGCCCGTACTCGAACGCCACCGTCGGCGTGAACAGGTGCACCGACGACGCGAGCACCTGCGGCGTCATCTGCTGCAGCGGCGCCACGTCGAGAATCTGCACGGCGCGCCCATGCGTCGCGGCGATCAGCTCGTGATCGCGCGGATGGATCTGCAGATCGTACACCGGCACCGTTGCGAGATTGCTCATCAACCGGAACCAGCTCTGCCCCTTGTTGAGCGACGCATAGACGCCGGTCTCCGTACCCGCGTACAGCAGGTTCGGGTTTACCGGATCCTCGCGCACCACGTACACGCTGCCCGGTTCGCGATCGCCCGCCGGCAGATTCGACGTGATCGACCGGAACGTTCTGCCGAAATCGTTCGATACGAACACGTACGGCTTGAAGTCGTTGCGGCGGTGGTTGTCGAACGCCACGTAGATGGTGGCCGAGTCGAAGTGCGACGGGTCGATGCTGCTCACCTGCGTCATCGGCGGCACGCCGGCGTAGCGGCCGCTCAGATCGTCCCAGTGCCCGCCGTCGTCACGCGTGAGCCACACCTTCCCGTCGTCGGTGCCCACGAACAGCAAACCGGCGCGCTGCGGCGATTCACGCAATACCACAATCGTCGCGTTCTCCTCGGCGCCCGTCGCGTCGCGCGTGATGCCACCCGATCCATCCGGCGCGAGGTTTCCGTCCGCGTCGTAGCCGCTCGACACGCGCAGCCAGGTGGGATCGTGCGCCGTGAGGTCGGGCGAGATCGCCATCGGGTCGTCGCCGTGCTTCACGGACTTGAACACCTTGTCGGCGCCGCTGTAGATGACGTTCGGATCGTGCAGCGATACGATGAACGGCGTGTTCCAGTTCCAGCGCAGCGCCACGTTCGGGTCCGCCATGTCGCGCTTCATGCGCGCGCGGATGTCGTCGATCTCCTTCTGCTGCGCGGCGTTCGGCGAACCGTTCGCCGCATCCTTGATCGCCTCGATCTGGCGGCCGTACGTCGCGATGTCCACGGTGCGCGGCTTGATGCGCGTCACCTCGCCCGTCGCGAGGTTGCGGCGCGTCATGTTGCCGCCCTGCGACTCGTAATAGAGAATGTTCGGGTCGACCGGATCCTGCGCGGTGTAGAGGCCATCGGCCGCCATCACGGCGAACCAGTCGTCCATCTGGAGCTGGCCGTTCAGCCGCCGGCTCCAGCCGCACGAGCTGCCGTTGTCCTGCAGACCGCCGCAGATGCGATACGGCACCTCGTAGTCGTAGCTGACCACGTAGAACTGGCCCATCGCCATGTTGTTGATCGAATCGTACGTGCCGCCGCGGTCCCACGTCTGGAAGATTCCCGCGTCGCCGCCGATGATGTAGTGCGCGGGATCGTTCGGGTCGATCCACATCGCGTGGTAGTCCTCGTGGTTGCCGACCATGCCGGTGCGCCACGAGTAGCCGCCGTCGTCAGAGAATCCGAAATCGACGGCAAGCCGATAGATGCGATTCGGGTTCTTCGGGTCGACGCGGATTTGCGAGAAGTAGAATGGGCGGTTGTCGATCGTGCTCATCCACTTCCACGTCTTGCCCGCGTCCATCGAGCGGTAAATGCCGCTCAGGAGCCGCTGCGGCTTGGCGCCGCGAATCGAGTCCGCTTCCACCATCACGTAGACGATGTTCGGGTTGCTCGGCGCGATCTGGATGTTCATGCGGCCCTTTTCCGTCGACGGAAAGCCGCCGCCGGTGATCTCGTGCCAGGTCTTCCCCGCGTCCGTCGTCTTCCAGAGGGCCGAGCCCGGGCCGCCGCTCTTGAGGTAGTACGGGCCGCGCACGCGCTCCCAGCTCGCCGCATAGAGCGTGTTGGGATCGCGTGGATCCATCGCGACGTCGATGAAGCCGGCCTTGTCGCTCACGAACTTGCTGAGCTGCCAGGTCTTGCCGCCGTCGACGGTCTTGTACAGCCCGCGCTCCGGATTCGCCGACCACGTCGCGCCGACCGCGGCGACGTAGACGATGTTCGGATTGGTCGGGTTGATGACGATGCGCCCGATCTGTTGCGTCTTCTCGAGGCCGAGCGGCTGCCAGGTGACGCCTCCGTCGGTCGACTTGAACACGCCCGCGCCCGGCGACACGCTGTTGCGCGCGTTGTCCTCGCCCGTGCCGGCGTAGATGATGTTCGGATTGCTCGGCGCGATCGCGATGTCGCCCATCGACGCGATCGGCTCGTGCTCCCAGAGCGGAATGAAGGTCGTGCCGGCGTTGATCGTCTTCCAGATTCCGCCCGTGGCGCC
>JAICKA010000221.1 GCA_025928185.1 Gemmatimonadaceae bacterium | reverse complement strand
GATCCGTGCCTTGATGGCCGCGGCCGCGGTTGTCGTGGCCCTTCCGAGTCTCAGCGCTGCGCAGGATGGCCGCCAATTCAAAGATGCGTGGTTCTGGGGCATCAAGGGCGGGGGCTACAGCTTCGCCAATACCAGCCAGGCATACACCGCGGCGCCGATCGCGGGCATCGATTGGCTGATCACCCGGACGCACGGCGGCCTGTACGTGTCGGCCTCCGAAGCGTTCTTCAATCAGAACGCCATCATCATCAACGGGCCCACGCTGGCGGACACCGGTGTCCGCATCGTCGACCTGAAGAATCTGCGGCGCCTCGACATGGCGGCCGTCGGGTTCCCCGGCGAGCACCTGCGACTGCATCCCTACGTCGGCATTGGATTCACGTTGAACGAGGTCGCATCGGCGATCGCCGAGGGCCCGTTCACCCAGACCAATCAGCGTGACTTCGCCGAAGCCGTGATCAACGATGCCAAGGTGAACTTCTCGCCCATGCTGCTGCTCGGCGCGCAATACCGGCTGCGGCGCGTCTCGGCGTTCGTGCAGGGCCAGGCGAGTCCCGCACAGCGACGGTTCATCATGTATAACGGACGTCCGTTCAACTTCACGTACGAGATCGGACTCCGATACAACGCGGGCACCTCGATCGACCGCGACTGACCGCTGCCACTCCCGATTCACCGGCGCCATGAGCATCTGCTCATGGCGCTTTTCATTTGCCCGCGGCGTGTCGCGGAAAGTGCGCCGGTGTCTTCGACACGTACGGGCTGTCCGACACGAACCAGCGGAGCGGCCACTCGGCCGACTGGGTGATGCCGATGCGCGGTGTGACCGTCACGTTGGCGTCCGAGACCGGTTCGCCGCGTCGAATCACGAGCGGCGGCCGCTGGAGTGGCGCCCAATTCAGCGTGCCGTCAATGCCGAGGGCCAGACACAGCTTGCCGGGGCCGTTCGTGAGGTCGACGTCGCGACGAGCGCGTGGGCGTCGCCGGCGCATCAAGTCGACTCCTGCTACGGGTTCCACCGCGCGCACGAGTACCGCGCTCGGCTCGTGCTCGGCGCGCGTGACGGCATTGAAGCACCAGTACATGCCGTAGATGAAGTAGACGTACGCAATGCCCGGAGCGCCGTAGAGCGGCGCCGTGCGCGCCGTCCGGCCGGCCACCGCGTGACAGGCGAGATCGTGCTCGCCGAGATACGCCTCCGTCTCGACGATGCGGCCGGCGGCGATGCCGCTCTCGGTGCGACATTCGAGCACGCAGCCGAGCAGGTCGCGCGCGACCTGCTCGGTGGGACGGTCGTAGAACATGCGCGGCAGCGGCGGCCCCGAACGAGAACGCCGCGCACGTGGCGCGGCGTTGGTCGTCATTCGCTGTTGGTGCTCTTCGCCGCCTTCTTGGCTCGCGGTCGACTGCCCGTCTTCTTTGCGGCAGCGCGCGTGCTCTTGGCCGGCGTGCTGCGTCGTCCGCGAGCCGGAGCGCGTTTGCCGCCGACGGGACTCTCGTCGCCGATCGGCGCCGCGTGCTCGACGCGCAACGCAGGAGCCGGGGCGGTTTCGACGACGCCGATCGACAGCAGCTCCGGTGGCGGCGCAGGCAAACGACCGCGCGCTCCCTGACGACCGGAGCCGGCACCGCGCGGACCCATGCCGCGAATCGGCGCGGCCGACCCGGCATTCGTGCCTGGCTCTGGCGCGGTGGCCGCGACGGCCGCGCGTTCGCGCTCCGCGAGCTGTTCGGAGACGGGCGGCGCTTCCGCGGCGCGCGCGACTTCGAAGTCATCGCCGCGACGGCGCAGATCGATGATGCCCTGGTCGTGCGCGTCCTTGAGCACGCGCACGAACATGCGGTCGTTGAGACTTTCCGAATCGCGGCCGAGGAGCTGTCGCGCGCGGCGACGAACGTCGCTGGCGCGCACCGTCTCGTCGCCCTCGGCGAGATCGTCGACGGTCCGCCGCACGAGATCGAACGCTTCGGTGCGGGTGAGTCGCTCGCCATCCATGCTGGCGACTTCGGCCGGCTGCGCCGACGGCTGTTCAGCCGCGGCGCGTCTCGGTTCACGTGTCGGCGCCGGACGGGAAATCTCCACTTCGACTGCTGCCGGTTCCGGTGCGAGCTCCGCCTCGACCTCGGCCTCGACCGCGGCCTCGTGCGGCTCGGCCTCGGCGGCGCGCGGTGCATGCTCCTCGCGCTCGCGTCCCCGGCCGCCGCGGCCACGTCGACTGCGCCGGGGAGGCCGCTCGTCGGATGAAGGCTGTGCCTCGCCGGCGGGCGCGGCTTCACTGCGCGCGGCGCGCGGCTCCGATGCGGCGGCGGTCGTCGATGTCGGTACGGTGCCCGGCAGGTCGACCTCGAGCTGGCCGTTATCGAGCTTGGTGACGGTCAGCAAACCGCGCTGCGCCGCTTCCTGGCAGAAGCGTGAGAATTTCGAAATGCCGAGATTCTTCTCGTCGAACGTCGTGTCGATCTCCTGCATCACCTGCTTGAGGCGGTCGGAGCGCATCACGTCGTTGTTGCGCTTCATGCGCTGCACCGCTTCGGTGACGAGCTCCCAGGGATCGTACTTGCGCGTCTGCTCTTCCTCGGACGCCTTCACGAGGCCAGCGAGCGCGTTGTAGCTGTAATACTCGTCACAATTCTGGACGAGCAGATCGCTCGAGGATTCGCGAATGCCGACGCCGATGACGTACTTGCCGTATTCCTTCAGCTTGATGACGAGACTCGAAAAGTCGGAATCGCCCGAGAGAAGGATGAAGGTGCCGATTTCCGGGCGCGTGAAGACGAGCTCGAGGGCGTCGATGGCCAGGCGAATGTCGGTCGCGTTCTTCTTCGACGAGCCGTAGGCCGGCGCGAAGATCAGATCGATCGACGCTTCGGAGAGGGGGACGATGTATTGCGGGTAGCGTCGCCAGTCGGCATAGGCGCGTTGCACCGCCACCTTGCCCTTGATGATCTCCGACGAGAGGAGACTTCGCAGCTCCTTTCCCAGGTCGGAGCGGATTCCCATCGTGACGTTGTCGAAGTCGATGAGGAGTGCCGCGTTGGGCGCGTGCAGCGCCGTGATTGCGTGGGTGGCGGCGGCGGTGTTCGCCTGCGGG
>JAICKA010000108.1 GCA_025928185.1 Gemmatimonadaceae bacterium | reverse complement strand
GAAATTCGGGCGCGCGATGACCTCATTGAATGGGCGCTCGGGGCGCTCCATGAGCTTACGGAGAAGCAACGGCTCGCGGTCGATTATCGGTTCCGCTGGAATTGGCCATATCGAATCGTCGCCGCCGCGATCGACTCGAGCGAACCCACAACTCGGGTGCATGTCATGCGAGGCTTAGCACGGCTTCGCCAGATGGCGGATGATGACGCGAGGCGCGCTGGTCTCTCAAAGCAGTAGCTGCCCGCCAACCGTCGGGGGTGTAAACAGAAGCGCGCCTAAATCGCCTTTTTGTAGAGCGGCTCGCATCGCGGCCTGAGACCGCACCGCGGCCGAAAGCTGGCGCGACGGCCGTGCTTCTAACGAGAGGCAGAATGCTATGAGTCAACTTGGATGGCTACATCGAATGCGAGCTCCAATCGAGCCGTTTGGGGCGTGTATAATCGTTGGTGTGATCGCAATCGCCTTCACTGCCTGTGTCGAGCGCGCCGATGTCGCTGGCCCGACGCGACTCGGCAGCGAGGACAGCAAGGGACTCGACATGGGGCGCCTGACGCGACTCCGCGACATTGGTGAAGGTTGTACAATTGCGGCTGTCGACAGCCAAGGTGTATTCCGGGCTTTCGCCGTCCCGCGCGGCCAGCTTCCCATGGCCCTTCCGGCCATTCATCATGACGCCATCACTGGACAGGGAAACGGGCGGTCTTACCGAACAGTGATCCATCGCCGAGATGCCGGCGCTGTGGCAATGACGTGCTGGGCGCCAGACACCCTGACGGTGCAGCAGTTCGCGGACGTAGTCAAGCAATCCATCAATAACCCTGGATGGAAAGGGTTGTTGAATCGGGTGGCGCACGCTCCAAAACTCGACAAGCCATCGCAACGAGCGCCGCTCAGTCCGGAAGCCTTGGCGTATGTCAGCGAGATGCTGGATCCGTCGTCAGCGACAGCGCCAGCTTCGTCGAGTGTCGGAGCCGACGGTGTAGGTGCATCGAGCGCCAGCCGCCGCATCACCCGCAGTTCGACCTCGGTTATGGCGGCGGCGCACTCGATCGCGCCGCCCCAACGACCGAGTAGATTCGGTTCGCCATGCGTGATTCAGGATGATGAATGCAGTTGTGACTGGGACTGGATCACGTACTACTACTATGATGCCACCTACACGGAGAATGCGTGGGTGTGCATCGATCTTACATCAGACGACAGCGCATGGTCCATTGATCTGTGCTTCTTCATCGATGATTACTACCTCAGCGATGACGACTACGCGTATTTACTCGACAACGGGGAGCTGCCGGAGGAGACTTACCTATGTAGCGGAACGACAACGCCGAATGACCTTGACAATATGCGGCAGCAGTACGCGGATAGCGCATTAGCTGCAATCCCAGATTGCGGCTACTTCGACTATCAGGCAAGCAGCCCCCACTTCGGGTGGGCGGTTGTGCAGTCGCATTCACCTTCCGCGCACTACTCACCCGCATCGTATGACCCTTCCTTCTCGTACGCTATTTATCGGCCTTCGTTGAAGGCGGCATTGGAGACACTATATGGAGACACCACAGGCGGCATCAGCATCACGGCGAGCAACCGCATATATAGCACGCCGCATCACAACAATATCCTTCGCTGCTACAGTCAGGCATCGGGAGCAGTAAATGTGCGAATTAGTCCGTGCAGCACGACGCTAAACAGCCGCCACGTATATGGAGATGCCGCAGACGTTCAGGTGCCGGATAGCTCAAATTGGGTCAATCTAAGCAAATACGCGTATCAGCTAGACCCGAGACCCTGTCGTGAGCCTTGGAGCCTTTCGCACACTCACCTGCATATTGATTTCCGTGCAGCTAGTGGCGCACTCGCCCACTCCGACGCATGTCCCAGCACCTATCAAATTCCTGGAACAGGGCTTCCTTGATCGAGCCGAGAGGACGAACATGTCACGGTTAATCCGGATTCTGAGCGGAGTATCACTACTCATAGTATCCAAGCCATGTGTCGCCCAGGCACCCCCGATCACGTCGACGCTCACGCAGCAACTGGATTCGCCCAATTGGGCCGAGCGAAGTGAAGCATTCGTCAAACTCGGGCAGACACCGAGCACATGGGTGTCACCGACTATGGCCGCCGCTCTTCTGAGATTGCTTCAGCGCGAAGACAAATTTATCGCATCCACGTTAAGAGCTTCGAACGGGAAGGTCGGCGTCTCCGACAAGTATGGTGAAGGATTCAGTGAATATTACGCGGAGCTCTTCGACACTTGTCTCAGGTATTGTGACAAGCAAGGGCTCTTGAGCCAGCTGCTAGTCGGTGCCCGTAATGGCTCGCCCGTTCAGGGCACGGCGATTGATATGTTGGGAATAGTGAGGAATCGCGGGTTTTCTGATCGGCAGCGAAGTAGCATCGATAGTGCATTGATTGCATCAGCCAGTTACGGCGGCAGCTTCATGGTTCGGCTGTCCGGATTGAGTGCAATCAACGAGGCGCTCAACGCTCGATCACCGATCGACATCGCATCGCGCCAACGGATGCACGAAGTCGTCGTGGCGGCGGTGTCTGACAAGAACGTTGGCGTTAGGGAAACGGCGGTTGGCGTGCTGGGAGCCTTCCGAGACAGCGCGGACTTAACGCTTCTTCGAATGTTATCCGAACGCGATACCACTACCTCGATAAATCACGGCAAGGTTCAGTACCCGATTCGCGCACAAGCGATGAAAGCGATTCAGAAGATTCAGCGGCCTTAACCCATGCTGTGAAACTGCTCTGGAGCAGACTCTCATTCGCTTGTTTGACACTATCCCGCGCTGAACTCACCTGAGCAGACGATCCACCAGCTCGAACGATCGCTCCGCCGCCCCCAACCCGCTCCGCACCAGCGCCCGCGCCGAATCGCCGGCATCGCGCCGCGCACTCGCATCCGACGTCCACGTCCTGAGCCGGCGCGTCAGCTCCGTCTCGTCGGCGACGGACACGCCTCCGCCGCGCTGCACGAGCAGCCCGGCATCGCGGCTCATCTCGTGCCGTGGCCCGAACAGCACTGGCGTGCCGAACGCCGCCGGCTCGAGCACCGAGTGCAATCCCGCCGCGTGAAAGCCGCCGCCGACGAACGCGATCTCGCCGAGTGCGTAGAGGTCGCCCAGCACGCCGACGCGGTCGATCACCAGCACCTCGGCCTCGGGCGCCTGCGGATCGTCGAGCCGCGCGACGGTGATGCCGGCGCGCTTCGCCCACTCTACGATGCGCGCGACGTGGTCGAGCGTCGGCTCGTGCGGCGCGATGATCAGCCGCACCGCGTGGCTCGCGCGGCGAAGGGCTTCGTACGCCGGCAGCAGCACCGCTTCATCGGCGGGCCAGGTGGAACCGGCGACGATCGTCAGCCGCGCGTCGCGCAGGCGGGCGAGCATCGGGCTCGCGCGATCGACGCGCTGCGCGCGCAGCCAGACCTGGTCGTAGCGCGTGTCGCCGGTGACGACGATGGCGCTCGCGCGCACGCCGAGTTCCACGAGCCGGTCGGCGTCGGCGGCGTCGATCGCGCCGACCGCGTCGAGCGCCGCGTAGGCGTCGCGGAGCAGGGCGCCGGCGGCGCGCGATCGGCGCGACGAGCCGCGCGCCATCGTCGCGCTGATCAGCCCCAGCCGCACGCCGCGCGAGCGTGCGGAGTGCGTGATGACCGGCCAGACGTCGAGTTTCGAGAACACTAATGCCGTCGGCTGCAGCGCGTCGAGGGCCACGCGCGCGTCGCCCGGCGTGTCGAACGGCAGATAGTCGCAGAAGTCGACGTCGAGCGACCGTGCGAAGCTGTACGCACTCGGCGAATAATGCGTGTAGGCCAGCTGCAGCGCGGGCCGGCGCTTGCGGAACAGCTCGAGCACCGGCCGCGCCTGGAGACCTTCGCCGACGGACGGTGCGTGCATCCAGAGCAGCGGGCGAGCGAGATCGCGGTGCGCCGCGCGCCAGGCGCGATAGCGCCCGCGAATGCCGCGCCGCGCGTGCAGCGCGCGGAGAAACTTCGAGTCGCTATCCGGCGCGACGACCGCGGCGCCCCGCGCGATCTGCGCGAGCGCGCGGTACCCCAGTTGCACCGGAAGCCGAGCGACCACTCAGCGCGCCGTCGCCGGCGTGCCCGCGTGCGCGTGGGCCAGCGCCGAGTCGATTGCCGCCTGGAAGTTGGCGTAGGGTTGCGCGCCCTCGAGCATCGTGCCGCCGATGAAGAACGTGGGCGTCGAACGGGCGCCCGCCTGTCGGGCGCGGTCGTGATCGGCCTGAATGAGCGGTAGCGTGAGATGCTTCGACACGCAGACGTGATATGCCGCGGGGTCGTCGCCGATGGCTTTGGCGAGCGAATCGAACACCGGACTCGGATCGCGCATCGACTCCCACTTGCCCTGGGTGGCGAACAGCGCGTCGTGCATTGGCCAGAACTTGTTCTGCACCGACGAGCACATCGCCGCCTCGGATGCCGGCACGGCGTTCGGGTGAATGCTCAGCGGATAGTTGACGTACGCGAGCCGGATCTTTCCCGTCGATACATAGTTGTGCATGATGCGCCCGAACGATTCGTCGTGCCATTGCTTGCAGAACGGACACTGGAAATCGCTGGCCATGATGAGCCACACGGACGCGGTGCTGTCGCCGGCGATGCGGCCACGATCGGCGAGATCGCTGATGCTGTCGTGGGGCAGCGCGACCGGCGCCGGCGCGGCACTCGCGGACGATGCGGCGACGCTGCCGGCGGCGGCGCGCGCCGACGCGTCGGATCGCGTACACGCGGCGAGCGCCGAGAGGACGGCGAAGACTCGGAAGGAAGTGTGAAGCACGGCGGGCGGGTGACTGAAGAAAATCGGGCAACCTCGGGCTGGAGAGAAAGCTACGGCGCGAAGGGGATGCTCACAAATCGGGGCGGGGTCAACGGTGGGGGGCATGAGGATTGCCAGTTTGTCCCTGGTCCATAGTCCATGGTCCATGGTGACCACGGACCATGGACCATGGACCATGGACCACGGACCATAATCAAGAAATGAGCTCCACAAACGGGCTGAGTGGCGGCGCCGCCGTGATGTTGCTGATTCTCCTCGTCGGCATCGCCGGATTGCTCGTGCTGCTCGAGCGGCTGTACGTCATCGTGCTGCGCTCGAAGACGAACGGGCGGCCGTTCATCGAACGCATCATCCAGCTCGTGCGCGGCGGCAAGATCGATGAGGCGATCAAGCAGTGCGCGTCATCCACGGCCGCGCTGCCCGACATCGGGCTGGTCATCCTGCGCAGTCGCAGCCGCGACGAAACGGATCTCGAGAATGTCGCGTCGGCCGCCGCTCTTGCCGTGCTACCGCGACTCACGCGGCGCCTGGAATACCTGCCCACGCTGTCTCTCGCGGCGATCCTGCTTGGCGTGCTCGGTACGGTGCGCGACATTCAAAGCGCGTTCCTCGCCGCCGCCGCGCCGGCGAACCATCCAGTGCTGATGACGAATCTGTCGAATGCACTCACACCAATCGCGTTCGGCCTGTCCGTGGCCGTCGTGCTGATTCTCGGCCGATCGTACCTCGTGAGCCAGGCGGAATCGATCACCGAACAGGTGCGGGAATTCTCGGCGCGGTTGATCAACGCCTTGATCGACCGTCCGGATGTGCGGCTCGGACACCGCTGAACGAAACCGGCGAGCTGCCGCTGCACGTAGTGTGGAGCGACGTCGCCTTCCATTGAGCGCCGTTTCACGGTAGGGTAAGGGAGTTGCCGGCCGCTCTCGCGCCCGCGGCGCCGTTCCCTTTTCCATACCGCTCGTGCTCTTTCGCGCCCTCGCGCTGTTGACGTTCGCGCTTCGCGTCGTGCTGCCGCAGAACATCCAGCTGCCGCAGCCCGTGGGGTACGTGAACGATTTCGCCCACATCATTCCGGCGGCGAACGCGGCGACGATCCAGAGCATCATCGACGACGTGCGCGCCAAATCCGGCGGCGAGATCGTCGTCGTGACGCTGCCGGACCTCGGCGGGCGTCCGATCGAGCAGGTGGGACTGCAGATCGGCCGACAGTGGAAGGTCGGCCAGAACGCGAAGCCCGGCGATCCGGCGCGCAATACCGGTGTGATTCTGCTCGTCGTGCCCAAAGAGACGAGCAAGGACGGACGCGGCCATGTACGCACTGAAGTCGGCTTCGGCGCCGAAGGCTTTCTCACTGATGCCACGACGGGTGAGTTCCGCGACGAAGCGATTCCCTATTTCCAGCGGCAGGATTACGGCGACGGCATCGAGCTGATGACGCTGCGCATTGCGCAGCGGTTCGCCGATGAGTTCCACTTCCAGCTCGACACGAGCTTTCACGCGCCGGCGTCGCAGCAACCAGTGCGCGGCACCGGTCGGGGCGGTGGCATTCCACCATTCGTCTGGCTGCTGCTGCTCTTCTTCGTGCTGTCGCTGCTCGGCGGCGGACGACGTCGAGGCTGTGGCGGCGGCGGATGCTTCCCGATCTTTCTGCCGCTCGGCGGATGGGGCGGTGGTCGGGGAGGGTGGGGCGGTGGCGGGTTCGGTGGTGGCGGCGGTTTTGGCGGCGGCGGCGGAGGATTCGGCGGCTTTGGGGGTGGAGGCGGTTTCGGTGGCGGCGGCTCCAGCGGATCATGGTGAACGATGGCCAAAATGACACTCGATGAACTCGTCGCGCAGTTGCGAGCCGCCTACGGCGCGTCGCTGCGCTCGGTCGTGCTCTATGGCTCGGCGGCCGCGGGCGAGCACATTCCGAAGCGGTCCGATTACAACGTGCTCGTCGTCGTCGACAGTCTCGACGCGGATCGACTGGCGGGCGCGTCGGCAGCATCGCGGGCGTGGGCCGACGCCGGCAATCCGGCACCGCTCACCCTGACGTCGGCGGAATGGCGCGGCTCGGCGGACATCTTCCCGATGGAGTACGCCGACATTCTCGAGCGGCACAAGGTGCTGTACGGCGAGCCGCCCTTTGATGGAATTCGGGTGGAGTCGCGGGATTTGCGGTTGCAGCTCGAGCAGGAAGCGATGGGCAAGTTGATCAAGCTGCGGCAGGGCGTGCTCGCGTCGGGCAACGATCCGAAGCGGCAACTGGAACTGCTCGCGGCAAGCATGAGCGCGATCATGATCATCTTCCGCTCGGTGCTGCGGCTGCACGGCACCAGGCCGCCGGCGAGCAATCTCGAGCTGGTCGATGCGGTCGCGCGCCAGTGCGGTTTTGACGCGGACGCGTTTGCACGCGTCGTGCGACATGTACGAGGCGAGACCGCGCTGTCGACGAAGGACGCGCCCGAGGTGTTGCAGCGTTATCTTCGCGGCATGGAGCAGCTGGTGAGCTATCTCGATCGGTATGAGTCGGCACGCGCATGATTCGCTTCATGGAGAAACACGCAATGGTCACAATCCGTAGGATGGAAGGACGGACTGCACCATCACCATTTGCTCGAGGAATCGACATGAAACGCTGGCTCGCACTTGTGCTGCTCCTGCCGATGGGCGGCTGCGGGTACAACCGCATCCAGTCGCTCGACGAGGCGGCTTCGTCGGCGCAGGGCCAGATCGAAGTGCAGTTGCAGCGCCGCGCCGACCTGATTCCGAATCTCGTGAACACGGTCAAGGGCTACGCGCAGCACGAGGAGCAGGTGTTCATCCAGGTGGCGCAGGCCCGCTCGGGCCTCGTCAACGCCATTCAGTCGCACGACGCCGAGCAGATGGCGAACGCCAATGCGCAGCTTACCAACACGCTGGGCCGGCTGATGGTGTCCGTGGAGGCATATCCGCAGCTCAAGGCGGACCAGAGCTTCATCCGCTTGCAGGACGAGCTGACGGGTACCGAGAACCGCATTGCCGTGTCGCGCAACGACTACAACCAGGCGGTGAACGCGTACAACGCGTACATCCGTCAGTTCCCGGCTGTGCTCACGGCGAAGGTGACGGGCGCCAAGCCGCGCAAGTACTTCACGGCATCGGCGAACGCGCAGCAGGGACCGCCGACGGTCGACTTCTCGAATCCGCCGGCGACGTCGGCGCCGTCCACCGCTCCGCCGGCGACCAACCCGCCGAAGGCGCCGTAAGGCAGCGGATTTAGAGAACGCTCGGCCAACAAACGGTTCCGATCGAGTTACTCGAATCGGGACCGTTTCGCCGAATCGGGTTGGATTGAATTGGGGACGCGGATTTTGCGGAAACCGACGGACGAGGCGCATGAGCCCCGGAGCGCCACGTCCAACAACAACAATGACTTTGTGTTAGTGGCGTCCCGGTCAGCACCCCGATCCGCTAATCCGCTGATCCGCAAACTCCGCAGCCCTGTTGGGACCTCGGTGGCGCGGCTGGCTACCTCTCAGGGAGAGGAACGGGGTCGCGGAGAACCGCGGAGAACTGCGGACAGGCGCGGAGCGGCGTTGCT
>JAICKA010000274.1 GCA_025928185.1 Gemmatimonadaceae bacterium | reverse complement strand
GCGGTGACGAGAACGGCGAGCGTTACGACGATCGCGCACCATGGCACCGCGCGGCGGGACCAGGGCCGAACGCCGTCCGATGGCGGCTCGTGGGCGTGAGTCGTGCGCGATGCGGCGCGGCGGCTGGAGCGTGGCAACGCGAATTGGTTGAAGACGAAATCTCGGGGGGAACCGTCTAAACACTCACCCGTTGCGGCTGGTTGGCAACCCGCTCGCAGCAGCCAGGCCTGCGCCACACGCGAGTAGCTTGTCACGATGCCCAATCGCCTGGCTCAGGAGACGAGCCCATACCTCCTCCAGCACGCCGACAACCCGGTGGACTGGTACCCGTGGGGCGCCGAAGCGCTCGAGCGGGCGCGCCGCGAGGCCAAGCCGATTCTCCTCAGCATCGGCTACGCGGCGTGCCACTGGTGTCACGTCATGGCGCACGAGTCGTTCGAGGATCCGGCGACGGCCGCGCTGATGAATGAGCGTTTCGTGAACATCAAGGTCGATCGCGAGGAGCGGCCCGATCTCGATGGCATCTACATGCAGGCGGTGCAGGCGATGACGGGACACGGCGGCTGGCCGATGACTGTCTTTCTCACGCCGGACGGCGTGCCGTTCTACGGCGGCACGTACTTCCCGAAGGATGACCGCCACGGCATGCCCTCGTTCACACGGATCCTGCGCACGGTGGCCGACGCATACCACGCGCGACCGGACGACGTGGCGCGCGCGGCGGACTCGGTGCGCGAGCTGTACGCGTCGGCCGCCGAGCAGACGCGCAGCGCCGGCGCACTCGGCCAGCGTCTGCTCGACGAAGCGTACCGGACGCTGAGCAGCCGCTACGACGAAGCGCACGGAGGCTTCGACGGGGCGCCGAAGTTTCCGCAGACCATGTCGCTGGAGTTTCTGCTGCGCTACTGGGGGCGCCGCGGCACGGAGCAGGCGCTGTCGATTGCCGTGAGCTCGTTCCGGCACATGGCGCGCGGAGGCATCTACGATCAGATCGGCGGCGGCTTCGCGCGCTACTCGGTCGATGCCGAATGGCTCGTGCCGCACTTCGAGAAGATGCTCTACGACAACGCGCTGCTCGTTCATTTCGGCGCCCTCCTCTGGCAGGCGACGCACGACGCAGAGGTGCGGCGAGTGGTCGCGGACACGATCGCCTGGTTGACGACGGAGATGCGCTCACCGGAAGGCGGCTTCTACTCGTCGCTCGATGCGGACAGCGAGGGGCACGAGGGCAAGTTCTACGTCTGGTCGCTCGACGAGCTCGACGCTCTCCTGGGCGACGCGGCGCCGGCGCTGCGCGACTACTGGGGCATCACGGCGGACGGGAACTTCGAGGGGCGCAACATTCTCTCGGTTGTGGGCGACGCTCGCGTCATTGCGGCACGCCACGGTCTATCGGAGCGTGCGCTCGAGGAGCTCGTGCGGCAGGCGCGGCAGACGTTGTACTCCGCGCGGGCCCGGCGCGTGTGGCCCGGCCGCGATGACAAGATTCTCACGTCGTGGAACGGGCTGGCGGTTCGCGCGCTCGCCGCGTGCGCGCGCATCTTCGACGACGACACGTTGCGAGCCGCCGCGGTGGAGAGCGGCACGTTTCTCTTCGGCGCCGTCGTCGCGGACGCGCGAGTGTTCCGATCGTGGAAGGAAGGTCGCCCGCGGATCGCCGGCTATCTCGAGGACTACGCCGCGCTCGGGCTGGCGGCGCTGGCGCTCTACGAGCTGACCTTCGACGGGGCATGCCTCGAGCGTGCCCGCGAAATGCACGACGCGACGGT
>JAICKA010000126.1 GCA_025928185.1 Gemmatimonadaceae bacterium | reverse complement strand
GTGCTCGACGTGTACCAGGACGTGCTCGGCCGCGTCAGCGTACCGGTATGATGCTCGGGCTGGGCGCGGCTGCCGTCGTGCTCGGCGGCGCCGTGCACGGCGCGTTCGAACGAAATAGTCCGCTGTTCGGCCGGCCCATCACCCGGCTGCCCGGACACGACCGCGCGGTCGCGCTCACGTTCGACGACGGGCCGAATCCCGACGCCACTCCCGCCATTCTGGACGCCCTGGCCGCCCGCGGCGTCAAGGCGACGTTCTTCATTCTCGGCCGCCACGCCGAGCGATGGCCCGACCTCGTGCGCCGCGTCGCCGACGAGGGACACGCGCTCGGCAACCACGGCTATTTCCATCGCAAGCTGCACTTCAAGTCGCCGGCGTACGTGCGGACCGATCTTCAGCTTGGCACCCGCGCCATCGAGCAGGCCGCGAAGATGCGGCCACGGCTCTTTCGCGCACCGCATGGCTTCCGCAGTCCGTGGGTCACGCCGATCGCGCGCTCGCTCGGCCAGCGCACCGTCGGGTGGTCGCTCGGTGTCTGGGATTCCGATCGCCCGGGCGTGGAAGCAATCGCCCGCCGCACGGTCGAGGGCGCCCGGCCCGGATCGATCCTCCTGCTCCACGATGGCGACGGCTACGATGACGCGGGCGATCGAATGCAAACGGCCCGGGCTGTGCCCTTGATCGTCGACCGGCTGCTCACGCAGGGCTATCGATTCGATCCCGTCGGAGGGCTATGAAGAAAGCCGTATCGCGAACGCTGCACATCGTGATCAGCGCGATCATCATCGTCGGGCTGGTGCTGTTCGCGCGTACGGTGAACTGGCACGACACGTGGCACCGCATCCTGAACACCGATCTCGAGATCCTCCTGTTCGCGGTGATCGTGAACCTGCTGTCGCTCGTGCTGAAAGGCGTGCGGTGGTGGGTGTTTCTCCGATCGGTGGGCGTGCGTTCGCTCGGGCTCGCGCTGCGCGCGACGTTCGCCGGCGCGGGGCTGAACAACATCCTCGTCGCCAACGGCGGCGAAGCGGCGCGCGTCGTCTTCGTCGCGCGCGCGTCGCACACGCCCAGCGCCAAGGTGCTGGCGACGCTGGCGCTCGAGCGGATGTTCGAGGTGATCGGCTACGTCGTGCTGCTCGTGCTGTCGGTGTCGTTCCTCGCGTTGCCGTCGTCGGTGGCTCGAACGCGGCCGGTGGCGTGGGCGGCACTCGCCGTGCTCGCCATCTTCATGATCTACCTCGTGCGCCGGCCGGAGGTCGCCGAGACGCTCGTCGCGCCCACCCCGGAAGGATGGCGCGCACGCGTCGGCGCGTACATGAAGCACTTCGCGAGCACCGTCGGCGGCATCTCCACCGGACCGCGCTTCGCGGCCGCGCTCGTGCTTTCGGTCTCCATCTGGGCGCTGCAGGTCTGGACGTACGCGCTGACGGCGCGCTCCGCTCACTTCAATCTGCCGCTCGTCGGCACGGTGGCGGCCTTGCTCGCCGTGAACGTCGGCTTCGTCGTTCGCGCGACGCCGGGCAACGTCGGCCTCTTCCAGGCGATGTACGCGCTGACGGCGGTCGGCTTCGGGCTGGATCGCGATCAGGCGATCGCCGTCGCGCTGCTCATTCAGACGCAGCAGATCATTCCGGTCACGCTGGCCGGCGTGGCGCTGGCGCCGGAATTCATCTTCAAGCGGAAGCAAACCGTCCGCAAGGAAGACGAAGGGCTGCACCTGCGCTCGCGATCGGAAGAGCCGGCCGTGTGAGCGGACGAGATCACGCCGGCGTTGGCGGCGTGATCTCGAAGATTGGCAACGGCGCAATGCGGCGCACGTCGCGATCGGCTTGCGTCAGCCGGTCCAGCTCTTCCCCGAGTTGGCGCGCTGCGTCGAGCGACGTAGTGAGTGGACGCAAGTCCGCATCTGCCCCGGCGCCGTGCAGACGAAGCAGATCGAGACGCAGCGCCTCGAGCGCGGTGACCGCGGACCTGAGCTCCCGCTGCGCGGCCTCTCGCGCCTCCACGAGACCGGCCGGCGCCGCCCCGGCGCTCGATATGGCAGTCGTGCTCGTCTCGCTGCCCAGCGTCATGAGAGTCGTGAGATCGGCGATGCGTGTGCGAGCGACGGACGCGTGCGCCTCGAGCCGGCGAACGATGTCCGGCACGTCGCCAAGATGCTTGCGGTAAGCCGGCGGTAGCGTCGCGAACAGCTCTTCGGCGGCCAGGCCGAGCGCCATCTCGGTCGGCCGCTCGTCGGCGTCGACGGCGCGCTTGCGGTGTTTGGGAGCGAGCAGCCGCGCCGCCCACTCGCCGATGCGGCTATTCCAGATCTTTGAACGGAGGCCGCCGACGAGACTGGCCCGTACGCTCCTCGGAATGAACGATACGCCCAGCGACGTGCTGATAGCGGCCGACACCGCCGCACCGAACAGGATGCTCGCTTCGACGATCGCCATGCGGATCGATGCGCGGTGCGTACCCGTGACCATGAACGAGGCCGCGGTGGCGACGAGCGAGGTCGTGAGTGCGCGCAAGAAGCCCATCCACCGCGGCTCGCGGCCGCCGTGCTCGAACGCCAGCTCCTCTCGGCGGTCGGCCTGCCAGACCTGGAGCGCACCGCGCAGATCGCGCAGCGTGTATCCGGCGGCGAACGCCTGATACGCCTTTCTCGCGTGAAAGATCGTGAGCGGAATGAGCGGGGCCAGGGCGAAGGCGGACGTGATCAGCCAATCGCTGCGCCCGCGCCCGAACAGCTCCGAGATCGTCCCGAGCGTGAACAGCCCGGACCACACGATGTACAACGGCCGAAGCGGATCCGTCGCCTGCGTCCACACGCGCAATGCCATCGGCATTCGCGCACGCGCCGGCGTTGCCGACTTCTCGAGCGCCTCAGCGATCGCCTCGCCATTGGGCCATCGCCTGTCGGGCGTCTTCTCCAGGCATCGCTCGACGACCGCGGCAAGTGTCGACGGCACCCCGCTCGCGATCTCGCGCAGCGGCGGCGGTACGACGTTCACGTGTTGTGCGAGCACGGCGGCCGTGGTGGAACCCCGAACCGGCAGATGGCCGCTCAGGGCGAGATACGCAACGACACCGAGCGAATACAGGTCGCTGCGGCCATCGAGCGGCTCTCCGGTCGCCTGTTCGGGACTCATGAACTGCGCGGTGCCCATGATGCGCCCGGGTTCACCTGCTGCGGCGTCCTGAGCCAAGGCGATGCCGAAATCGCTCACGAGCGCGCGTTCGGTACCGGTCTCGATCAGAATGTTGTCCGGCTTCACGTCGCGATGGACGACGCCGTGTCCATGCGCGTACGCGAGCGCCCATGCGACTTCGCGAAAGATGCGCGTGGCCGCGGCCGGCGTGAGTGGCCCGTGCGCGCGCAAGCGCTCGCCGAGTGTCTCCCCGCGCACGTACGCCATGACGAAGAAGACGAACCCGCCGCGCTCGCCGACGCGATAGATCGGCACGATGTTCGGGTGGGAGAGGCCGGCGGCCGTGCGCGCCTCGCGGAGAAACTGTTCGCGGATCTCGCTCCGCGTCGCGAGCTCGGGCGGGAGCACCTTGATCGCGACGAGGCGGTCGAGCTGGACCTCGCGCGCGAGGTAGACCACTCCCATGCCGCCGCGGCCGAGCTCGCGCTCGAGCGAGTACTCGCCGGCGAGGGCTTCCTGAAGGGCGATGAATTGGGGGTCGATCATGGAGGTCCGGGGCTCGAGGTGATACCCACCGTACGGTGTGCGCCGTGGCCGCAGTTTCGATTGCCGTTTCCCCGACACAATCCGGGGGTCAGCGGGACAGATATAGTAGGAGCTTGCGCTCCGACGCGCGTTTGCCTGTCGCGCTGCCCAGTAGCCTGGTTGCCGTGCGTTGAAACGATGCATCGACAAATGAAACGGTACAACGGTTCAGGCGTTCGGCGACGACTGTATATACGGGGCCCGCGCACGAGGCGCGAGTCGCTCGGTCAATCCACGCTTCGAGTGTATACCCATGCCGGTCGACCGAACACACGCGGCGCGCACCCGTACCGGAGCGACGCCCACGTGTACACTTGCGAACGTCGCGTCGTCAGACGACCGCGAGTCTTGTGTACGCGCGACATCCATCCGTGCACGCGTGACGCGCGTCGGTACACGCGCGACGCCCGCGTATGCAGACGACTCGAGCAGCCGTTCACGCGCGACGCCCGCGCGTGCACCCGCGACGGCCGCGTGGCCAGATCACCCCGATGCCTGTTCCCGCACAGCGCTCACCCGTACACGTGCGAGCGTCGCGTGCTCGGACGACCGCGATATCCGTTTACTTCCCACGCCCACGCGTACACCTGCCGCGCGCGACCGCACACCTCCGACGCGCGCGAGGCGAGATCGCTGCGACACGCGTGCACCTCAGACGCGCACGTGGTCACACGACCGCGACACCCGTTCACCTCCGATGCGCACACGTACACGCAGCCGAATCGCGCGGTAAGACGAGTCCGACATCCGTACACGTCCGGCGCCCACGTCGTGAGATGACTTCGACACCAGCGTCCGCGCGTTTCCCACGGGATCCACCGCAACGCATCGCATTCCACGCCGTTCAACGCAGTTCAATCGAGGAGACCCACATGAGAACCACCGACGCCACCGTGCTTTCGACCCTCCACCAGGCCCGCGCGTTCATCGACAGCCACATCGACCAGCTCGGACCGCTCGAATCGGCCGGATACCGCCGGAAGCTGGAAGAGGTCATCTCCGAGCTGGAACAGTTCTCGGTCGAGCAGGACACGGCGCACCGGACGAGCAAGGGGCAGTTGGCGCGTCAACGGGCGCTCTGCGCCGCGCTCCGGCTGAACCACATGCGGCCGATCGCCGCCATCGCCGCGGCTCGGCTGCGAGAAATTCCGGAGTTCAACGCGTTCCGAATGCCGCTCCACCGCGCCAAGACGACCGAGCTCGTGATCGCCGCGGACGCGATGGCAAGAATGGCGCGGGCCTACGCTTCCGTGTTCATCGAGGGCGGCTTGGCGAAGGACTTCGTCGAGCGGCTCGAGGCCGCGGCCCGGGCACTCGCGGACTGCGTCACCGAGCGCCAAACGAGCCTCACGCTCAAGGCAGGCGCCTCGGCCGGACTTCGGACCGAGGCCTCGCGCGGCCGGCACGTGCTCCGCGTGCTCAGTGCGCTGATCGAGCCGAAGCTGGAGCATGACGACGCGCTCCTCGCCGGCTGGCGAACCGCGCGACACATCCGGCGACCGGCGAAGGCGCAGCCGGTCATCTTCCCACTGATGGGATTGGCGGTGACGCCTTCAGTCCCGGTCCAGTTGGCGTTGCCGCCGGGGCCGAGTGAGCAGATCTCGAGGAGTCAGATGCAGGCGGAGGCAGTGGAGCTGGATCGAGCCAGCGTTCAGCCCGCGCCGTCACTCTGACTCGAGGCGGCATCGGGGCTCTGACGGCGAGACCAGTCCATAGCTCGGAGATTCCGAGAGCTCAGATCTGAGAAGGAACACCAATCCGGCCCGCCTGGAGAGTGCAACAGATGTGAGCACTCACTAGCGAGACGCGCGGTCTAAGCTTTGAGATCTGACGCCTGCTACATGATCCAGGCGATAGGATTGGTGTTCTTCCTGACGTCTCTCATCTCGCAATCTCGGAGCTCTCGACTGGTCTCGCCGTCAGAGCCCCGATGCGTGACTCGAGGCCGAGCAGCAAGGTGCGCGCATCTGATATCTCAGATCTGATAACTGCCGGCTGGTCGACCGACTAGCAGCCGGCAACGCACACCCACCCTCCCCCGCTCACGAGCGCGTCGACTCGTCCGGTGACGCGCTGCTGCCGAAGTGCAACGACGTCGAAGCTCTTGCCAATCCGCGCGCCCGATGCGCGCAACGGCAATGTGCGATACTGGGTCGGCCAGACGAACCAGACGACGGCACTCACCGCGACGGCGAGAGCCAACCCGATCGCGTGGCGGCGTTGGAGCGCGAAACGACCGATGGGGCTCAGCACAGCGTCAACGAGTTGTCCTGGCACTCGCACACCGCGCAACGACAGCGCCGCATGTCTGAATCCGCCGACGAGCGGGATGCGGACACCGGCCGCGCGAGGAACCGGAATCGCCAGATCGCTTGCGCCCGCTGGCGATCGCGAGTCTTCGCGTTCTCGAAGCGGGATCGGGTGTACGATGGGCCCGCGCAGCCTGCGACTGCTCGTGATGATCGTCACAAAAATCGCCGCCACCGCGGCGATCAGGAACGCGTCGAACATGCCGACCTCCGTTGGCGATCCACTTGAAAGACGATGGCCGGTCGAGGCCGGTCAAAGATCAGAGTGCCTCAACGTCGCCGTCGCCGGCGGTGTTGTGACGAAGGATACAAAAAGCAGAACGGCGGCTCATCGACGCGCCGTTGAGGCTTTGCTGCCCTCAGAGTTCGCCGGCGGGTAATCAGGCGTTCGCGTCATTCGGAGTACGCTAGGCGCCCGGAAACCAAACGACCCCGACGTGGACTCTCGTCGTCATCACGTTGATGGCGTCTGAACTCACGGCGGAGTTATTGACCTCAAGGTTGGTGAAGTCTCCGATTGCCCAAGTCGCATCTGCCGAGAACGCGAATGACGGGGTAAAGTGGGCGTTGAGCCCTACGCCGGCGGAGACGCCCCCGCCTGAGCCGGTAACAGTGTTCCCATTGATCGACTCCGAAACTGTGCGACCCGACAAGCCAAACTGAATGAATGGAACTACGACATTGGGCCCAGTTCGGAAGTGGCGACGAACGCCAAGATCAACGTGACCGAGCGAATCGGTGCGCCCGTCGCTCGCGTTCATCGTGGCGCCGCTACCGTCGCCGTACAGCGCCCACTTCGAGTTGAATCCGTAGCCCAACACCAAGCCGCCGCCGGATCCAGATTCCATCGGTGCCCCGACTGATTGACTTGGCTTGCGTCACCTTCGTATCCCAAGCCAAAAAAAAAGCCGGACGAGTGTGAGCGAATGGCCGAACTGACGGTGGCAGCGCCCGGTACTTGGCT
>JAICKA010000168.1 GCA_025928185.1 Gemmatimonadaceae bacterium | reverse complement strand
GACGAACGCGCCCGGCGTCCAGCTCGGCTCCGCCTTGCAGACTCGAAAGAGAAAATTCGAAATGACCTCGGCGCCGCGAGCCGTGTGCGCCACTTCGGGATGAAACTGCACGCCGTGCACCGGACGGCTGCGATGGCGGATCGCCGCCACCGGAACGCTGCGACTCGACGCCGTCACGACGTAGCCCGGCGGCGGCGAGTCGACGTGGTCGCCATGGCTCATCCACACCGTCGTCTGCTCGTGTGGCGTGAAGCCGGCGAACAAGCCGTCCGTCTCCTCGATCTCGAGCTCGGCGCGGCCGTACTCGCGTCGGCCTGCTCCCTTCACCTCGGCGCCCGCGCTCTGCGCCACGAGCTGCATGCCGTAACAGATGGCCAGCACCGGCGCGAGGTCGAGCACACCGGCTTCGAGCCCCGGCGCGCCGTCATCGTACACCGAGTTCGGTCCGCCGCTCAGGATGATACCGGTCGGCTTCCAGTCGCGGATCCAGGCGAGGCGCCTCGTCGGCGGGTGGATCTCGGAGTAGACGCGCGCCTCACGCACGCGCCGCGCAATGAGCTGCGTGAACTGCGAGCCGTAGTCGATGATCAGGATCCGCGAGCTCACTTCCGCCATTCCGGGCCCGTCAACGTGAGAAAGCTCACCTCGCGCGTGTCCAGATCGAGGATGGCCGCGGAGGGCGTGCCGTACAGCCAGCCGCAGGCTTCGCCCGGATTCACGATGAGCGTGTCGCCCCGCGTCTTCATCTCCTGCTGGTGCGTGGCGCCATGCACCACGATGTCGTGTTGCGTGATCGACCGCGCGCCGACGTCGCCGATGTCGTGCACGAGCAGAATGCGACGGCCGGCGATCTCCAGCGAATGCGGCGACTCCGACAACTCGGCGCCGAACGCCGACTGCGCACGCGAGATGAGCCCTTGCGGATCTCCGTCGTTCCGGCCGAACACGCCGGCGAGCGAGACTTGCGCATCCTCGAACGGCTTGAGCGCGAACGGGGAGCAATAGTCGCCGGCATGCAGGATCATTCCAACGCCGCCTTCCTGCATCTGGCCGACCAGCGCGGCAATCGCCGGCAGGCGATCGTGCGTATCCGCGATCAGTCCCAGCCGCATCAGAGCCCCCTTGTCCACTCGGGTTCGGCGATCTCGAGACGCATCAGATCGTCGTACTGCTCGCGCGCGGTGATCACCGCGAACTGGTCGCCGTCGACCAGCACTTCAGCCGGCCGCAGCCGGCTGTTGTAGTTCGAGGCCATGGCGTAGCCATAGGCACCCACATCGCACACCGCCAGCAGGTCGCCAGGCTGCACGTCCTCGAGCTCGCGGTCCAGGGCGAGAAAATCGCCGCTTTCGCACACCGGCCCAACCACGTCCACGATCGCGTGCTGCGGCTGCTGCTGCACGGACTGAATCCGGTGGAATGCGCCGTAATGCGACGGCCGCAACAGCTCGGTCATTCCGGCGTCGGCGACCACGTAGTTCTTGCCGCCGCTGCGCTTGCGATAGAGTACGCTCGCGAGCAGCACCGCCGCGTTTCCGACGAGAAACCGTCCCGGCTCCATGATCAGCTCGAGGCCGGTGGCCTGAACGACCGGCAGCACCAGCTCGGCGAAACGGGCAAGATCCGGCGGCTGCTCCGAGTCGTAGCGCACGCCGAGGCCTCCGCCCAGATCGAGATATCGCAGCGACGACACGCCGTGATCGCGCAGCGCCGCGATGGTGGACGCGAGCCGCTCGGCGCCTTCGCGGTACGGATCGATCCGCGTGAGCTGCGAGCCGATGTGCATGTCGATCCCCACCAGCTCGACATTCGGCAATTCGGCGGCGGCGAGCGCGACGTTCAGCGCTTCGTCGTGTGGGATTCCGAATTTGTGTCCACGGCCGCCGGTCTTGATGTACTCGTGCGGCGAGTCGAGCGTGATCTCCGGATTGACGCGAATCGAGACCGGCGCAACGATGCCGCGCTCTCGCGCGAGCGAGTCGATGTCGCGGATCTCGGCTTCGCTCTCCGCGTTGATGAGCAGAATGCCCGCGTCCAGCGCCTCCGCGAGCTCGTTCCTGGTCTTGCCGACACCGCCGAAGATGATGTCCTGTGGCGCGAAACCGGCACGGCGGGCGCGGTGCAGCTCCCCGCCGGACACCACGTCCGCGCCGGCGCCGAGGCCGCGCACCAGCTCGAGAATGCCCGCGCTCGAATTGGCCTTGAGCGTGTAGTGAATGCGATGCGGGACCGGCGCCAGCATCTGATCCATCCGCTCGTACCGGTCGCGAATCGTCGATGCGCTGTACACGTACGCCGGCGTGCCAACGTGCCGCGCGATGCGCTCGAGCGGCACGTCCTCGCAGTACAACTCGCCCTGGACGCGGGCAAAACCGGTGGTCAGTACGCCTTGGCCCATAATGCTTCCGCCGTCGCCGGCCGACCGCACTTGAGACAGGTGCTCGGCGTTTCGGCGGAGCGGAACTCCTCGTCGGGCAGCACGCGGATCGTCGCCTTGGTCTCCTCCTTGATCTGCGCTTCGCATTCGGGGCTGCCGCACCATCCGGCGTACACGAACGCGCCCTCGCCATCCATGAGCGCGCGGAAGTCATCGTAGCTGATCCGATGCCGCATGCTGTGCTCCTCCCGGCGTTCGCGCGCGGCGATGAGCATATCCTCCTGAATGCGCGTCAACAGATCTGCAACGTCCTCGCCGAGCGTGTTCAGCGAGACCGGGCGCTTTTCGCGCGTATCGCGGCGGACGAGAATTGCCTGGTTCTTCTCGAGGTCGCGCGGCCCGATCTCCAGCCGCAGCGGCACGCCCTGGAGCTCCCACTCGTAATACTTGGCGCCTGGCTTCATGCCATCGCGATCGTCGAGGTGCACGCGCAGCCGGCCGGGATCGCGGCGCTCCCAATCGGCGAGCGCGCGCATGATGCGGTCTGCCGCCTCGAGCATGCGTTCCCGTTCGTCGTCGCTTCGGTAGATCGGCACGATCACCAGCTCGATCGGCGCGAGCAGCGGCGGAATGCGAATGCCGACGTCATCGCCGTGCGTCATCACGAGGCCGCCGACGAGCCGGGTCGACACGCCCCAGCTCGTGTTCCAGGCGTATTCCTGGCCGCCGTGCTCCGCCTGGAACTTGAGATCGAACGCCTTGGCGAAGTTCTGCCCAAGGTTGTGCGAGGTGCCCGCTTGAAGTGCCTTGTTGTCCTGCATCATCGCTTCGCACGAATACGTGCGCAGCGCGCCGGCGAACCGCTCGGCGTCCGTCTTCTGGCCGGTGACGACGGGCATCGCCATCCAGCCTTCCATGAAGTCGCTGTACACGCCGAGCATCCGGCGCGCTTCCTCTTCGGCGTCGTCGTACGTGGCGTGCGCGGTGTGTCCTTCCTGCCAGAGGAATTCGAGTGTGCGCAGGAACAGGCGCGTGCGCATCTCCCAGCGCACGACGTTCGCCCACTGGTTGATGAGCAACGGCAAGTCGCGATAGCTCTGCACCCACTTGGCGAACATCGAATAGATGATCGTCTCGGAGGTGGGACGCACGATCAGCGGCTCCTCGAGCTTCTTGCCGCCACCGTGCGTCACGACGGCTGTTTCCGGCGCGAAGCCTTCCACGTGCTGCGCTTCCTTGTGCAGAAAGCTTTCGGGAATGAACAGCGGGAAGTACGCGTTGCGGTGCCCGGTCGCCTTAAACATGTCGTCGAGCGCGCGCTGCATGCGCTCCCAGATCCCATAGCCGTTGGGGCGGATGACCATGCAGCCGCGCACGGGCGAGTAGTCGGCCAGCGCGGCGCGCAGGACCACTTCGTTGTACCAGGCGCTGAAATCCGCGGCGCGCGTCGTGAGCTTCTTGTCGTCAGCCATTAGTGATTGGTGCAGAGAGAATGCTACAAGCCAATGTCGTCGAGCACGTGATCCCAGTCAGCCGGGGCAGCGGCGTTCCACGTGTGCCGCCCGCGCGCCGTCGACTCGGACGGCGCGTGCAGCGTCAGCATCAATCCGGCGCCCGCGGACTTCGCTGCCTTCACCTGCTTCATCAACGCCTGATCACGGAGTGCGTACTCCACGCTCACACCGTGCCGCCGCAGCGCGGTCGCGGCACGACGCACGTCGCGATCCATGTCTGGATGTTCCGCCGCGACCCAGACCTGCGGTCCGTTCGCCTCGGTTGGCAACAGCCCGCGCTCGCGGAGCAGCTCCATCAGCACGACGTCGCCCATGCCGAAACCGAGCGCCGGCAGGTCGACGCCGCCGAGCGACTGGAGCAGCGTGTCGTAGCGGCCGCCGCCGCAAATGGCGCGCAGCTCGCCGCGTGCATCGAACAATTCGAAGACGATCCCGGTGTAGTACGCCAGGCCGCGAACGATCGTGAGATCGATCGTCACCCAGTCGGCGACGCCGAGTCCATCGAGAAACTCGAAATAGCGGCGAAAGTCATCGAGCAGCGCGGTCGTGTCCGGCGTGGCATCCAGCTTTGCCGCCAGGTCGTCGACGGTGATCTCCTTTGCGCCGAGCAGCTCGAGCAGCGTATCGATCGCATCCGCGCGCATGCCCGCCGCCGTCAGCTTCTCGCGCGAAATGTCGCGCGGCTGGCGGTCCAGCTTGTCGACGACGGCGAAAATGGCCGGCAATTGCGCTTCGGCCGCGCCGAGCGTTGACAGGAGAATTCGTAGCAGCCGCCGATCGGAGACTCGTGCGCGCACGTCGTTCGACGTGAGTTGGCAGCCCCGCATGATCTCGATCGCCACCGCCAGCAGCTCGGCGTCGGCGCTCACGCTCGGTTCGCCGACGATGTCGACGTTCAGCTGAAAGTGCTCGCGGAGTCGGCCGCGCTGCTGCCGCTCGTACCGAAAGAGCTGCGGCACCGAGAACCACCGCACCGGCTTGCGCAACGCGTTGGCCCTGGCGGCGGCCATGCGCGCCAGCGTCGGTGTCATTTCGGGCCGTAACGCCACCTCGCGGCCGCCCTTGTCAGTGAAGTTGTACAGCTGGCCGACGATCTCGTCCCCACTCTTCTTCGTGTAGAGCTCCAGCGGCTCGAGCGGTGGCCCGTCGTACTCGACGAACGCAAACCGGCGCGCCACTTCGCGCCACACATCCATGACGTGGGCGCGCTCGGCGAGCTGTTGCGGATAGAAGTCGCGAAAACCGGGGAGGGCACCCTGG
>JAICKA010000149.1 GCA_025928185.1 Gemmatimonadaceae bacterium | reverse complement strand
GAGCAGTACGCGTAGCACGACTCGTTGAGCCCACTGTTGATCAGGTAGTATCCAAAAGTGCGGCGGCACTTGTCGCAGCTTCCCTGATTGTCTTCACGAGTCATGCTCGATTGTCCGTCTAACGCCTATTAGCTTGCAAGAGAAGTTGAAACGCTGCAAGCTTCGCAGCCTTTCCCCACCTTACGTATGTCGCGCCGAGTCCGGAAGCCCAAGTCCCGTCCTCACTTCGGCGCTGAGCGCTCACAATAGTGCTCGGGATTAGGCTGCAAGAAATGTTGCATAATATTCCTACGCTACATTTGCGCGGAAATGCATCGTCGCCTGCAATCTCTCTCCTATCTCTCTCCTCTCTCTCTCTCTCTCTCTCTCTCTCTCTCTTCTAGCTCGCGACGCGCAGCTCCGCCTTCCGTCCATCATCTATTCCGTAGCCGAGCGCGATCGTCGCCAGGACCAGCGCGGCCGAAGTGAACATCGGGACTGCCTGGCCGAAATGATCGTAGGAGAATCCCGCCCACAACGGGACCAGCACGCGAGACAATCCCCCGAAAGTCTGCTGTACTCCCATGTACAGCCCGCGCTCGCGACTGGAGATGACGCGCGAAAGCATCGACGTCACGCAGGGGAAAGTGAACGCGGTGCCCAACGGGATCAGCGCGACGGCGATGGCAAGCGTCACGTAGCCACGCGCCAGGGGCAGCGTCGCCAAGCCGAGAGCGAGGAGCGTCAGTCCGATGCGCGACAGCCGCGCCTCACCGAAGTGGTCCACCATTCGGCCGAGGATTCCCGCACGTGTCACCACCGAGATCGCGCCGACGTAGGTGTAGAAAATCCAGATATTGTCCTTGCCGACGCCGAAACGATCGGCCAGAAACAGCGCGAGAATCGCCATCAATCCGGAGAATGCGCCCATTGCGATGGAGTAGATCCAGATCAGCCGCGGTGCTCGCTCGCCAGGATGCGTGATGACGTGCGCGATCGCCGTTCTTGATGTTCGCGGCTTCTTGTCGTGCGCTTCGGTGAGATCGCGCGATTCACGCAGAAACTTCCAGGCGAAGAAGATGTTGATCAGGCACAGTGCCGCAGCGGCGAGGCCGGGTCCCCGCGAACCAAACGCGAGTGCCGCGGATCCGAGTGCGGGCCCGATCGCTACACCGACATTGGTCGCGGCGGAGAGCCAGCCGAGCGCCTTGGCGCGGTTGTCCGGCTCGACCGAATCGGCGACATAAGCCTGGATCACACCCACCGTCCCGCCGCCCGCACCTTGCACCAGCCGCGACAGCAGCAGCAGCCAGATCGTGTGCGCGAACGCGAACACCACGTACGCAATGCACGACGCGGTCAGTCCCACCAGCAGCGCTGGGCGCCGGCCGTGCCTGTCCGAGAACCGTCCCCACCATGGCGCGCTCAGCAGCTGCGCCGCGGTGAAGGCGCCCATCAGGATCGCAACGACCAGCGCGCCGCCGCCCAAGTCGCGCGCGTAGAAGGGCAGCAGTGGGATGATCATCAGCAATCCCACCATGTCCACGAAGTTCGTGACGATCAGCACGAACAGCTTGGCGCTCGCCACGCGGGAGATGTGCCCGCGCACTGCTCCCCGCGCCGGCATCAGGCCTCCGCCTTACCGAGCGCGGCGGGCGGTACCGCCCGTCCGACGACCCCCGCGAGTGCGATGATGGTCAGGACATACGGAATCATCTCGATGAACTGCGACGCGATCGCGTGCGAGCCCTGTAGCTGGATCTGCAGGGTCTCAGCCGCGGCGAACAGGAGACACGCCCCGGCGGCGCGCACCGGATCCCACCTTCCGAAGATCACCGCCGAGATGGCGATGAAACCGCGGCCGGCAGTCATCTGATCGGTGAACTGATGCTGGTCGAGCGCGAGATAAACTCCGCCGAGCGCGGCGAGCATCCCCGAGAGCGCGACCGCGATGTAGCGCACGCGCTTGACGCTCACGCCCACACTCTCCGCCGCGTCGGGATGCTCACCGGCGGCGCGGATCCGCAATCCAAACGGCGTGTGATAAAACATGAAGGTCACCGCCGGCGCGACCAGAATCCCGATCCACAGCAGTGGATTGTCGAAACCGTTCGCCCTGATGTTGCCGCCGAAGCCGGCGACGCGCGGCGAGTTCGAAGAGCTGGCGAAGAAGAGCTTGAGGAAAAATCTCGTCACGCCGATCGCCAGCAGGTTGATCGCGACGCCGACGACCACCTGGTCGGCGCGGTACCTGATGGTCGCGACGGCGTGAATCATGGCGAAGATCAGCCCGCCGATGATTCCACACAGCACACCGACCCACGGACTCCCCGTGTAGCTCGTGCCGAGCACGGCTGCAAAGGCTCCGCTCAGCATGAAACCTTCGAGGGTGAGGCTGACGATCCCCGAGCGCTCCGCAATCACGCCACCGCTGGCCGCGAACAGGTACGGGATCGCGATACGGATCATCTGCGTCACGAAGGAGATCGGGTTCACGCGTCGCTCCTGCGATGGGCGCCGCGCAGGACGCGGGTCACTTCGGGCACCGACATCGCCACGGCGATGATCACCACGCCCTGGAGCACGTCCATCATCTGCTTCGGCACGAAGGCATGGATCGCGAGTCCACCCTGCGACAGCGTCGCAAAGAAAAACGCGGCGACCAGAACACCGATCGGGTGATTCCTTCCGACGAGCGCGACGGCAATGCCTAGGAATCCCGCGCCGCTCGCAAAGCCATCTTCATAGTAGTGCTTGTAGCCGAGGACGTAGTTGATGCCGCCGACTCCAGCGATGACGCCCGACCACGTCATCGCGCGCATCCACACCCGGCCAACGCTGATTCCACCGTACTCCGCTGCATCGGGCTGCAACCCGACAGCGCGCAGCTCGTACCCACCACGCGCGCGGAAGAGATAAAACCAGACCGCAACCGCGACGACGATCGCGACGACGAGCGCGAGATTGGCGGCCGACCCGTGGAAGCGCGAGTCGATGTCGGCGAGGCGCGGCAGGACTCCGGCGTGGATCTCCGGTGTGTGCAGCGTCTCCGGAACGTGCAGGTGGCCGGCGATGAACCAGTTGAGCAGCGCCAGCACCACGAAGTTGAGCATGATGGTAGTGATGACTTCGTGCGCGCCGAACCTGGTGCGCAGATATCCGGGCACAGCGCCGACGACACCACCAGCAGCGCCAGCGGCGATCATGCAAAGCGGCAGCGCGATGATGAGCGGCGCGCCAACAGGCAGCGCGAGACCGGCCAGCGCCGCCGCGAATCCGCCCGCCGCGAGCTGGCTCTCACCGCCGATGTTAAACAACCCGGCCCTCAATCCATACGACACGGCGAGTCCGGTGAAGGCGAGCGTCGTCGCCTTGTAGAGCACCTGGCCGAATCCGTAAGCGTTGCCCCACGTCCCCTCGAGTAGCAGTCGATAGACGGCAGCTGGAGATTGTCCGTAGCTCAGGATCAACAGATCCCCGCAAATCAGCGCGACGAGGAGCGCGACGAGCGGCGGAAACAGGGCTTCTTCGAGGTGCTCACGCCACGGTTTGGCGGAGAAAGTGAGCTGCCGCCCACTCGCGACCGAAGCGCTCACGCGGCGTTGCCTTTCTTGGCGCCGATCATGTACTCGCCGAGCGCGTCCTCACTCGCCTCGGCGGACGGCATCACGACCGCGAATTTTCCGCGATACATCACCGCGATGCGATCGGAGAGGGCGAGCACTTCGTTGAGCTCGGCGCTCACCAGCAGAATCGCCTTACCGCGCTCGCGCGCGTCGAGCAATTGCTGATGGATGAACTCGATGGCGCCGACATCGACGCCACGGGTGGGCTGCGATGCGAGCAGAACCGAGAAGCCGCGTCCCATCTCTCTCGCCACGACAACCTTTTGCTGATTGCCGCCGGACAGCGCGCGCGCAGCCAGCACCGGATTTGGCGGACGGATGTCGAACGACTGGATGGCGTGCAGCGCATTCTGCCCGACCTTGTCGCGATCGATGACGCCGTGCTTCGAGAACAATTTCTCGACGCCGAGAATGAGATTGTCGGCGACGGTGTACTCGAGGATCAGTCCGCGACGATGACGGTCTTCGGGGATGTGCGACAGTCCCGCGGTATGGCGCTCGGCGACGGTGCGGCGGGTGACGTCGACGCCATCGATCACGATGTCGCCGGCGAAAACCGGACGCAGGCCGGCGAGGGTCTCGATCAGCTCGGTCTGACCGTTTCCCTCGACGCCCGCAATGCCGAGTATCTCACCGGGCTTGACGCTGAAGCTGACGTCCTCGACGACGCGGATGCCGCGCGAGCCCATGACGGTGAGATTACGAACCTCCAGTCCCTGGTTGGGGCGCGGACCGGTCGGCTGCGCGAGGGGCTGAACTCGCTTTCCCGCGGAGAGCGAAACCTCGCGTCCGACCATCAGCCGCGCGATCTCGGCGGGTGTCGTATCGGCGGTCTTGATGCGCGCGACGGTCTGACCAGCGCGCATAACCGTAATGGTGTCCGACAGCTCGACGACTTCATCGAGGCGATGGGTGATGAGCACGATGGTGTCGCCGTTGTCGCGGAGCCTGCGCAGGACCGTCCACAGCTCGCGCACTTCGGGCGGCGACAAGACCGCAGTCGGCTCGTCGAGCACGAGGATGCGAGCCCCGCGAAACAGAACCTTGAGGATCTCGACGCGCTGCGCTTCACCGACGGAGAGATCGGAGACGAGTCGGTCGGGCGTAATCACCAGGCCGGTGTCGTTGGACAGCTTGCGCACATCGTCCGACGCCTTGTCGTAGTCCATGACGATGCCGCGCACTTTCGGCTCGCAGCCCAGCACCAGGTTCTCGGCGACGCTCAAGGTCGGGACGAGCATGAAGTGCTGGTGGACGACGCCAATCCCCGCCGCGATCGCATCGTTGGTCGACCAGCCGGTCACATCGTGGCCGTTGACCTCGACGCGTCCGGCGTCGGGTTTCATCAAGCCACCGAGGATGCGCATCAGGGTGGATTTGCCGGCGCCATTCTCACCGACGAGGGCGTGGATCTCGCCCTTGCTCACCTCGAGCGACGCGCCCCGGTTGGCGTGAACGGGGCCGAAGCTCTTGTCGATGCCTTCCATGAGAACCGCGGGAGCGCTCATCTCGTGCTCGGCACCTTGATCCGTCCCGCGATTATGTCCTGCTTGAGCTCCTCGACCCGCTGGTGCACGCTGTCGGGAATCAGCGCCTTGTTGCGATCGTCGTAGACGTAGCCGACGCCGCCTTCCTTGAGGCCGTAGGAGTAAATCCCGCCCTTGAAGGTTCCTTCCTGCACCCGCCGGATGGTGTCGAAGGTTACGGTGTTGACGCCTTTCACCATCGAGGTGAGCACGTGACCGGGCGCTTCGTCATTCTGATCGGAATCGACGCCGATGGCTAGCTTGTTGGTCGCGCGCGCCGCCTCGAACACGCCCTGCCCGGTCGAGCCCGCGGCGTGGAAGATTACCTCGACGCCCTGGTTGTACTGGCTGAGCGCGAGCTCCTTGCCCTTGCCGGGATTCTTGAACGCGTCCGGCGTGACGCCGGCGTACTGTGCAATCACCTGGCAATCGGGGCAGACTTTCTTGACGCCAGCGCGGTAGCCAGCCTCGAATTTGTGGATGAGCGGAATGTCCATCCCGCCGACGAAGCCAACCTTCTTGGTGTGACTGACCAGTGCCGCCAGCGCCCCGACGAGGTACGAGCCTTCTTCCTCGCGGAATTTTAGCGCTGCGACGTTGGGCGGCGGCGGGATGACATTGCCGTTTTTGTCGGTCGCCAGCGCGTAGTCGATTCCCGCGAACGCGGTGTTGGGGTATTCCTTGGCGAGGTTGGCCAGATCGTCGGTAAAAATGAAGCCGACGCCGATGACGAGATTCATTCCCTCGGCGGCGAGTAATCGCAGCCCCGCTTCGCGATCGGCGCCTTCACCCGGCTCGAT
>JAICKA010000217.1 GCA_025928185.1 Gemmatimonadaceae bacterium | reverse complement strand
GGCGGCGAGCCACGTCGGCGCCGACGGTCACGTCACCGTCGACGTGGCTCGCGATGCGCTGCAGCTCCGGTTCGCGCGCTACGACAAGGGCGGCGAAGAGACGTACAACATGCTCAGCGCCTTTCACAAGAGTTTGCGCGGCAGCGACCCGCAGGCGGCGCTGTACTGGATGGCGCGCATGGTGGATGGCGGCGCCGATCCAATGATCATTTTCCGCCGCGCCATTGCCATGGCGGCTGAAGACATCGGCCTGGCCGACCCCGAGGCGCTCAAGCTCGCGGTTGCGGCGCGTGACGCCTATCACATGCTCGGTCCGCCAGAGGGATATTTGCCCCTGGCCGAGATGATCGTGTATTTGGCGACGGCGCCGAAGTCGAACAGCGCGAAGGTTGCATTGCACGCCGCCCTGGATGCGGCGCGTGCACACCCCGCCGAGGGCGTGCCGCTGCACATCCGGAACGCGCCGACGGGGCTGATGAAGGAACTGGGATATGGGGCGGGGTACCAGTACGCGCACGACGCGGCTGAGGCATACATCCCGCAGGAGTATTTGCCGGAACGGCTCCGTGGCGAGCGGTTTTATGAGCCCGGGCCGTTTGGATTCGAGAAGGAGATTGCGAAGCGTCTCGCCTGGTGGGAGGAGCTTCGCCGGAAGGCAACCGATCATTCACCGTGAAGCGGCTCAACTCGGGGAGGCGTGTGTGATGCGAAAGCTCGCATTGGTCGCGGCAACGGCCGCGACGTTGGTGGCGGGAGCGGCGTGCTCGACGCTCGGCCGCGCGGCATTCCAGCAGCCGGTGGTCAATCTGCGCGACGTGCGCATTCGCGGTATCGGGTTGACCGGTGGTACGCTCGACGTGCTGCTCAGCGTCTACAACCCGAATCATTTTCGCCTCGATGCGAGCCGACTGACGTACCGCGTGGCGCTCGCCGGCGACAGCGTCACGCTGGCAAACGGAGCGATCGACAGTCGATTCTCCGTACAGGACAACGATTCGACGGTCGTCACGATTCCCGTCAGCTTCACGTACGCCGGCATTGGCGCGGCGGGTCGCAGCTTGCTGAATTCCGGCGCCGTCGATTATCACGTGCTGGGCGACGTCACCGTCAGTACGGTCGTCGGCAACTTCACCGTGCCGTATTCGTCGACGGGCCGGTTCACCACCACGGGCATTGGCCGCTGAACGTTCCCGAATGAGGATCCTGACATAAGCCGCGAACCGATCGTCATCACGCCGCCGACCGAGCGCGCGCTCCTCGTGGGCGCGCCGCTCAAGCGGCCGGGCGCGCGTCGCACCAGCGACGACCACCTCCGCGAGCTCTCGGAGCTCGCCGATACCGCGGGCGCCGCCGTCGTCGGCGAGGTCACTCAGCAGGTCGATCGTCCGAACCCCGGCACGTATCTGGGCAAAGGCAAGATCGACGAGCTGCGCGATCGCGCGAGCCAGACCGAGGCATCGCTCGTCATCTTCGACGACGAACTGTCGCCGAGCCAGGGCAAGAACATCGAGGACGCGATCGGCATCCGCGTAATGGATCGCGCGGAGCTCATTCTCGACATCTTTGCCACGCGCGCGCGTACGAGTGAAGCCAAGATGCAGGTCGAGCTGGCGCAGCTCGAGTACATGCTGCCGCGCCTGACGCGCATGTGGAGCCACCTCGAGAAATTCCGCGGCGGTATTGGCGTGCGCGGACCCGGCGAAACCCAGCTCGAGACGGACCGCCGACTGATCAACAGCCGCATCAACGTGCTTCGCGAGCGATTGCACGACGTGCAGCGCGGACGTGCCGTGCAGCGCCAGTCGCGCCAATCCGAGTTCAAGGCGTCGCTCGTCGGGTACACCAACGCCGGCAAGTCATCGATCCTGCGCGCGCTGTCCGGAGCGGAAGAAGTCTTCGTCGAGAACCGCCTGTTCGCCACGCTCGACCCGCTCACACGCGACGTCGACCTCGGCGAGCACGCCCACGCGCTGGTGACGGATACCGTCGGGTTCATTCGCAAGCTGCCGCACCATCTGGTGGCGTCGTTCCGTGCGACGCTCGAGGAAACTCGCGACGCCGATCTGCTGCTGCACGTCGTCGACGCCAGCGCGCCAACGTGGGAAGAGCAGCGCATCGTGGTCGATCAGGTGCTCGACGAGATCGGGGTGTCGGACCGCCCGAAGCTGCTCGTCTTCAACAAAATCGATTTGATGGAGCAGGAGCAGTTGCTCGCGTTGCAGGAACGCATCGCCGCGCTGCTGCCATCCTCCGTGTTCGTGTCGACGGTGACGGACGGCGGACTCGAACCACTACGCCGCGCATTGGCGACGGCGCTCCGGGTGCGCCGGCCGCTTACCGAGATCCGGATGTCGCCCGCCGACGGACGACTGCTGGCCGAGATTCACCGCGGCGGGGAAGTCGTCGGCCAACGAATGGATGGCGACCGGTTGGTGGTCGACGCGCGGGTCGATCAGGCGCTTGCGGGCCGACTGCGCCACGCTGGCGCCGAAGTCAGCGAGCTGAAGACGGTACGCTGACGGAGTGGTCACGCACGGACTCGAACCGTGGACCTCTGCTGTGTGAAAGCAGCGCTCTAACCAGCTGAGCTACGCGACCATGACACGCGGGCGAGCCGCGCGCCTCAAAAATTATCCGACCGCGTTCGCACGCGGTAGGCCTTCACGAGTGGTCCCGGTGGGGCTCGAACCCACGACCTGTCGATTATGAGTCGATTGCTCTAACCGGCTGAGCTACGGGACCGATGCTCCATTACTTAGACTTCTCGTAACGCTTGCGCAAGCCGGCAACACGCGAGCTAGTTCCCGGCCGAGGCATCGTACGCTTCGAGCACCTCGTCCGGCGTGACCGTCGCCGCGCCAGGCTTGCCGACTTCCACTCCGGCGGCGCAATTCGCGATCACCGCGGCTTCGTCCGCGGTGCCCCCAGCCGCCAGCGCCAGCGCAAGATAGGCGGTGACCGTGTCACCGGCGCCTACGACGTCGTACACCTCGCGGGCGACGGTCGGCACCGACTTGATCCGACCGCCCGCCGACAACAGCACCATTCCTCGCTCGCCGAGCGTCAACAGCAGGTGGTCGACGCCAAGCCGCTCGAACGTGGAGGGCAGCGCGCGCGGATCGTCGAGATCGACGTCCGCACCGAGCGCCTGTTCGAGCTCGCGGCGGTTGGGCTTGAAGATCGTGGCGCCGCGATAGAGAAAGAAATTTCGGTACTTTGGATCGACGACGATGGGAATCTGTCTCGCGCGGGC
>JAICKA010000127.1 GCA_025928185.1 Gemmatimonadaceae bacterium | reverse complement strand
GTACAGCGCGCCGATGAGCGCCGGGTCGTCAATGCGAGCAAGACCCAGCTCGCAATGCTCGGCGATTCGCCACTGCCGGAGTGAGATCGCATACTGCGAGTCGCGGCGCGACGGCAGCGTGAAGTCGGGGAGCGCCGTCGCGAACGGCGCGGCGAAGCCGCGATCGAACCGCTCGAGGAGGGCGCCGGGAAGCTCGAGGCCACCCGCTCGCGCCATCGTGACACCGTACCAGAGACCGCGGTGCGCGAACAGGTGGTAGTTCTCGCCTTCGTACCACGTTCCGTCGCTCAGGAGGCCGCCAGCGAGCAGCGCGACGAGGCCCGAGCTGCCGCGTACGGCACGCTCGGCGCTTCGCCCGTCGTCCAGCAGGCGCGCGGCCGCGAGCAGCGCGACGTCGTTCCATACCTGGCGGTTCGAGGCGCCTTCGTCGAACTCGGCGATGATTCGACGCGACGGCTCGATGATCCGATCGCACACGCGACCGAACAACGATGGGTTGGCGGTGCGAACGAGATCGGCGGCAATGCAGATTTGCAGCAGCCAAATCGACTCGAGATAGGTGCTGAAGAAGACCCGCGTCGGCCCGAGGACGTTGTCGACGTTCGGATAGTCGTCATAGCGCGCGGCATAGCCCTCGAGGATCGAGGCCGCCAGCTCGGCGCACCAGTCTCCGCCACCGAGCCGCGCGAGCACGGCCCCATGCACCGCGCGCTCGGCCAGCCAGAGCTGATACCAGTAGATCCAGAATCGGTCGTGCGCCTCGCCGCGGTATTCGACGCCGCAGCGCGGGCAGCGATGGACGTGCGGCTCGAAGGGGTCGAACGTCAGCAAAGTTCCGTCGCGCGCGCAGCGGCCGCCCTCGCGCGAGAGCCGCGCCTTGTCGCGCGGAAAGTACAGGTCGCGCCCGCGGAGCACGGCGAGATCAGCGGTGAGTGAGGCCGCGAGGCTGGCGAGCGGCCCGGCCGCGACCTGCCGCCGCGCTTCGAGCGCAGAGATCGATATGAGAACGCTCATTGGTGCCCCGCCGCCGAATCGCCGAGCGTCCATCGAGCAACCGTCACCATCTCGCCGCGAAGGTCCATCGTGACGCCGTGCAGCCGCGCCGAGAGGCCCTGAATCCCGCGCGAGTGATAGAGCCACGCCACCGGAGCCGCCGCGGCGAGGACGTTCTGCACCGCGCGCCAGGCGGCCGTCCGCTCCGAATCGCTGCGCGCGAGACGCGCGGCGCCGAACAGCGAGTCGAGCTGCGGCGTGTGATAGCCGCTGTAGTCGAGCGCACCACCGGCCTCGCGCGAATCGAACATCGCGCCGACGTACGCGAGCGACACGTCGCCCGGCACCCCGGCTACGAGCACGTCGAACTTCTTGTCGCGGGCGCGTGCGGTGGTGAGAAAGGTGCCGAGCTCCACCTGGCGAATAGACGCGTGAATGCCGCGCAGGGCGAGATCGGCCTGGATGAGCTGCTCGAGCGCGTTGTCGCCGCTGCCGACGGTGAGCAGATCGAATGCGAATGGGCGTCCGCCTCGACGGCGCAGGCCGTCGGAACCGCGCCTCCACCCGGCCGCGTCGAGGAGCGAGTCGGCGCGTGCCGAATCGTGCTCGGGAGCGCGGTGGTCGCTGTACGGACTCTCCGGGGGTACCGGGCCACCCGCCGGCACGCCGAATCCAGCGAGCGCCGCACGCACGATGCGATCGCGATCGATCGACAGCGAGATGGCTCGCCGAACGCGCGCATCGTCGAACGGCGGCTTGTGCACGTTGAACACGAGTCCAGTCACGTAGAGCACGGGATACTCGATCACGCGCAGCGAGGGATCGCGCCGGGCGAGCTGCGCCATGTCCGGCGCGATGCCCGCGACATCGAGATCGCCGCTCGCCAGGCCGGCGAACTTCGTGGTCGGCTCGTCGACGACGGTGATCACGAGACCCGAAAGCCGCGGCGGGCCACCGAGCGAGAGCGGAAAGTCGTCGTTGCGTGTGAATACCCAGCGTTCGCCCGGGCGCCGCTCCACGAACTTGAATGGTCCATTGCCGACCGGCGCGAGATCGAACGGCGCGCGCTTCATGTCGCGGCGTGGCACGCGCCCGAGCAGATGCTGCGGCACGATCGGCAGCTCACACAGCACGAGCGGAAACGCGGGCTGCGGCGTTCGGAACGCGATGGCGACGGTCGAGTCGTCGAGCGCGCGGACCGATTCGATGGAGGCGAGATCGGCGGCGCGCAGATACCCCGTCGCCGGATCGCGTGCCGCGTCGATCGTGAATGCCACGTCGCGCGCCGTCGTCGGCAGGCCGTCATCCCATGTGAGATCGCTCACGAGATGAAACGTGAGCCGCCGCCGGTCCGGCGACCACTCCCACGCTCGCGCGGCGTACGGCATCGGCGCGAGCGCCGTATCGTATTTGGCGAGCGTCACGAACAGCGCAAAGCGCTGCAGCTGGCGCGACAACGAGTGCACGGTCACGAGCGGATTTCCCGACTCGAGGTCCGTGCCCGATGCATACACGACGACGTTCGCCGGGCGCGGTGCGCTCCAGCACGTCGTCGTGGCGAGCCCGATCGCCGCGACGAGAGTTGACAGGCCGGCAAGCCGGTGCAGGTTCAACGCGTGCATCCTCCCGCCGTGCTGCGCCGGCTCGCCGACGCGCTGTTGCTCCTCTGGCTGGTGCTCACGATCACCTTCGCGCTCATCCGCATGGCTCCGGGTGATGCCGCGACGTTTCTGGTGCCGCCGTCGGCATCGGCCGCCGACGTTGCGCGCGTGCGCACCGAGCTTGGACTCGATCGGTCCGTCGCCGTGCAATATGCACGATGGATGGAGGGCGTGCTGCACGGAGACTTTGGCGAGAGCTTCGCGTTGCACGAACCCGTCACGCGTGCGCTCGCGGACGCGCTGCCGGTATCGCTCGGACTCGGCGCTGCCTCGCTGGCGCTCACGTTCCTGATCGGCGTGCCGATCGGCATGTGGCAGGCCGTGCGCCGCGGACGTCCGACGGATCGCATCCTCACGGTGCTGACGACGGTGGTATACGCGGCGCCGAGCTTCTGGCTGGCGCTCGCGCTGGTTGCGGTGTTCACGTACGGCGCCGCAACCTGGGGCTTGCCGCAGTCGTTGCGGCTGCCCGCGTTCGGTATTCGCGCGCCCGGCCTCGAGCTGCACGGCTGGGCGGCCGCGGCGGATCTGGTGCGTCACGCGATTCTTCCCGTGGCGATCCTCACCGCGGTCGGAGCGGCAGGTGTCGCACGATACGCGCGCTCGAGCATCGTCGATGCGCTGGGGCAGGACTTCGTCCGCACGGCACGCTCGAAGGGCGCTTCGCCCGCCCGGGTCTATTTCCGGCACGTGCTCGCGACCGTGCTGCCGCCGTTGCTCGTGCTGTTTGCGCTCTCGCTGCCCGGCATCGTCGCCGGTTCGATCTTCGTCGAAGCGATCTTTGCGTGGCCCGGGATGGGACACCTGATGGTGAACGCGATCATCGCGCGCGACTATCCGGTCGTGATGGGCGCGGCCGCGGTGTACTCGGCCCTCGTGCTGCTGGCGAATCTCGCGGCCGACGTCGCGCTGCCGCTCGTGGATCCGCGGCGGCGGGCATGAGCTTCTGGCGACGGTCCAGCGCGGTCAATCGAGCGTCCGTAATACTTCTCGTATTGCTGGTCCTCGGCGCCTTTCTCGTACCGATGCTCTCGCGGCAGGATCCGCTGGCGATCGGAGACGTGCTCGCGCTTCGGCTGCTGCCACCCGGCGCGCGCGACGTGCACGGCGTGTTCCACTGGCTGGGCACGGATCGATTCGGCCGGGACCTGTTCGTCCGCATGATGCTCGCCGGCCGCGTGTCGCTCGCGGTGGGCCTTCTCGGTTCGCTGCTGGCGAGCGGCGTCGGCACCATGGCGGGTGCGATTGCCGCATGGACCGGCGGCGCGGTCGATCGCGTGCTGATGGCCATCGCCGACGCGCTGCTCGCCATTCCACGCCTCGTACTGCTGCTGGTATGCGCGGCGCTCTGGCGGCCAGGTTTTACGACGGTGGTCGTGGTGCTCGTCGCGACCGGATGGATGGGTGTTGCGCGGATGATTCGCGCCGAAGTGCTCGGTGTACGCGCCCAGCCGTACGTCGACGCCGCACGCGCCCTCGGCGCGTCGAGCCGCCGCGTGCTCTGGCGTCACGCATTGCCGAACGCGCTCGGTCCGGCGATCGTCGCCACGACGCTCGGCGTCGGCAATGCGATTCTGCTCGAGAGCGGATTGAGCTTTCTCGGACTCGGCATTCAACCGCCCGAGCCGAGCTGGGGGAACATGATTGCCGGCGGCCGCGATCTCATTGTCGCCGCGCCGTGGGTCGCGATCGCGCCCGGCCTGGCGCTCGTCGCGACGGTGTTGGCGTGTACGCTGCTCGGCGACTCGTTCCGCGATCGCGTCGCCGGCGATGCGGGATCGACGTTGCGCGACCGGGTGTGATCAGCGCACGAGCATGGTGACGATGGCGCGCGCCTCCGCCGTGAACTCGACCGAGGAACCACGATATGAGAGATCGCTGATTGGCGTCTCGTCGAGACGCGCCAGTCTCGCGTCGCGGATGCCGAACGGCACGGACCAGCGGCCGGACACGCGAGCGTCGAGCAGATTGACGCAGCGGAGAACAAACCACTCACCGTCGTCGCTCTCCTTGATCGCCGAGAATGCGAGACCGGTTCCGGACAGCTCGACACCGACCACCGGCTCCGGAACGCGCAACGCCGAGCGCAGCGTGTTGCCGACCAGTGGGCAGAGCACGTCGTCGCTTGCGCGCTCGATGGCGTCGACCGTCTGCGGCACACGCGGACCGTGCGGCATCACGGCAAACGAAGCCGCGAACGGCCCGAGACATTGCGCGCCGGGCGTGGGGCGCGGCCAGCCCGCGTTGCCTGGACGTTCCGGTATGTCGGACCGCGAGAGCTGGCCCACCGACCGCACCAGCGTGACGAGCACCGATCCATCGCGTGCTTCGTACTCGGCAAGTCCATCGCTGAACAGCGTGAATCCGGCGCGCCGATCAAAGAGCGAGACGTAGCGGTGCAGCGGCGCGGTCGCGGGCGGGCGCTCGACCGCAGCTTCGTCGTCGCTCGCGACGATCGGCTTTCGCTGCACCGGCCCGAATGCGGCATCCGCCCACACGGCCGCCGATTCAACGTCGCTGGCGAACCCCATGCGAAGCCGGTGATTCTCGCGGCGATTCTCGCCGGCGACCTCTACGCGCAGGAACGCGGCGCCGGCATCGAGCACCAACCGAACGGTCAGCTCGGCATCCGTTCGGCGGCGCGCGCTCTCGGCGTCGATGATCCGGAAGCCGAGCGCGATCTCGCCGCGCAAGGGTCCACGGTGCACGCGCCGCGCGCCGCGATATTCCACGTCTATTGCGCGCGGGCGTGGCGACGGAGTGTACAGGTCGCCGAGGTCCGTCTCATCCACGAACTCGAATAGCGAAGCGATTCGGCGTCCAGTGGCATCATGCGCGAGAGCAACGGCGCCCTCGTCTTCGATCTCCAAGGTCAGCAGCCCGTTGCTCATCGTCCGAGCGTCGACGCGTACGGGCGCAGGCGGGCGCGTGCGCTGTCCGACGCCGCCGCCGATTGCGTGAGGCGACAGCCCATACGCCGGCACATTGTCTATCCACACCGCGGCGCGCGTGATCAACACGAGATCGTTGTCCGGATAATGCCGCGGCGATTCGGTGAGCGAGTGCACGGTCTCGCGCGCGAGTCGTTGCACGGCGCCCAGCGACGGGATGCCGATCGCGGATGGCGAGGCCGGAGCGTCCGCCGGCTCGGTGGCCGATCCGGGACCCACCGGCACGTCAGCGAGAAACTCTTCCAGCTCGACGATCGCGACGCCGGAACGCGGCCGTGCCGAAGCGTTGCGCACGATGACGATCGGCTGCCAGGCGTCGCGATGGACTCGGGCGCTCGCAGCATCGTGACCGATCTGGTCGAGAATCGAATCGTCACGAATCCCGTGCGCCTGGGTGATCGCGGACCGCAATCGCAGCTCCATTGCGTCGGCGACTGCATCGATCGAGCAGCCGCACAACGTGTCGTGCGGATGTGCGGTGAGCAGCGTCTGCCACGCGGCCTCGACAAGCGGGCGTCGCGATCTGCCGGCGCGTGCCGCCAGCGCGCTCCATGGCTCAGCCTCGCGCACCAGCGCTCGCTCGGCGTGCGCGTTCAGCCGCTTCTCGTGCGCACGCGTTCCGAATGTTCCCTGCAGCGTCCAGGCGTAGCCGTACGAATCGCGCAGCTCGCCGCGGACCGCGCGGAGCGATTGCGCCGATCCGCGCGCCACGACTGCCGCGGCGAAGGCGCGCAGCGAGCTTCGATGCACGCCGTCCGAGGCGCCGGCGCGCTCGATCGCCGCGAGTGCGTCGCGAAGATTCAACTGCCGAGCGTGATGATCAGCTCCGTTGGGAACCAGCACCACTCCCGTAGCTGAACGCGGCGCCAGCTCGGCGCGCATGCGCGTCCACCGCGCCACAGCGCCGTCGTCGTCAGGCGGCAGATGCGACCCGAACTCGTAGCCGTCGCGCGGCAGATGAAAGAGCAGCACGCTGTCGCCGGCTGGCGACGACCAGCGCACGGTGTCGCCGGCGGGCCAACGCTTACCGCCGTAGCCGCGCCACAGAATCACCAGTGGCAGCCCGAATCCGGCGGCGATCGACGGAAGTGCCGCCGGATGCCCGAAGGAATCCGGGCAATAGAGCACTTGCGGCGGCTCGGCGCCGAATCGACGCAGCGCGCGCCGACCGGCGAACAGGTTGCGCACGAGCGCTTCGCCGCTCGGAATCAGCTCATCGGCGAGGACGTACCATGGACCCGCCTCGAGCTGCCCGTCGCGCAACATGCGAGCGAGCACGTCGAAGCGATCCGGCCGCACATGGAGATAG
>JAICKA010000283.1 GCA_025928185.1 Gemmatimonadaceae bacterium | reverse complement strand
TCGGTCACGCTCGCGCCGCACGAGAGCACCTACGTCGACCTGCCGGCGATTCACGTCGACAATCCGCGACTCTGGTGGCCCGCGCAGCTCGGCACGCCGGCGCTCTACACGCTCGACGTCGCCTTCGCCGTCAATGGCACGACGTCCGATCGCCAGCGTTCGCGCGTTGGCATTCGCGAAGTCACGTCGGAGATGACGCCGAAGGGCGGGCGGCTGTTCAGCGTCAACGGCACGCGTATTCTCATTCGCGGCGGCGGCTGGGCGCCGGACATGTTCTTCAGACCGCAGCCCGCGCGCCAGGATGCGCAGCTCAAGTACGTGCTCGACATGCACCTCAACGCGGTTCGGCTCGAGGGCAATTACGAGAACGATCGGTTCTTCCAGCGCGCCGACAGCCTCGGCGTGCTCGTCATGACGGGCTGGGTGTGCTGCGATGCGTGGGAGGAATGGGCCAAGTGGGGCCCGGAGCAGCACGCCGTATCCGCCGTGTCGCTGCGCGACCAGATCCGCCGACTGCGCCAGCATCCGAGCGTCTTCGTCTGGCTCAATGGCAGCGACAACCCGCCGCCGGCCGACGTCGAGCAGACGTATCTGAATGTCGAGCGCGACGAGCATTGGGCGAATCCCGTCATCTCGTCGGCGAGCGCCAAGCCGACCACCGTCACCGGCGCGAGCGGCGTGAAGATGACCGGTCCGTACGACTGGGTGCCGCCGAATTACTGGCTGCAGGATTCCACACACGGCGGCGCGTGGGCCTACAACACCGAAACGAGCCCCGGCGCCGCGGTGCCTCCCATCGAGAGCATCCGCAGCATGATGCCCGAACGTGACATCAAATGGCCGCTCGACACCGTGTGGATGTTCCACGCCGCGGGCGGACAGTTCACGCACCTGCTCGATCGGTTCAACACCGCGCTCTCCACGCGCTTCGGCCCGCCGACGAGCGCCGAGGATTACACGAAGGTGTCGCAGCTGATGACGTACGAGGGCGAGCGCGCGATGTTCGAGGCGTACCGCCGCAACAAGTACACGTCGACCGGCGTGATTCAGTGGATGCTCAACAACGCGTGGCCCGGCATCTACTGGCACCTGTTCGACTGGTATCTGCGTCCGGCCGGCGGCTACTTCGGCTCGAAGAAGGCGAACGAGCCCGTCCACGCCATGTTCTCGTACGACGATCGCTCCGTCGCCGTGATCAACGGGACGCAGCACGGCGTGCGCGGCGTGCATCTGCGCGCACGGCTGTACGGTCTCGACGGCTCGCGGAAATTCTCGCGCGATACGACGTTCGACCTGCCGGCCGATAGCACCATGAAGCTCTTCACGCTGCCCGAGCTGGCGGGTGTCACGGGTGCGTACTTCGCCGACGTGCGCGTCACGGGCGGCAGCCCGAACTTCTATTGGTTGTCGACGACGCCCGACGTGCTGGCCGATACGTCCACGTGGTACATGACGCCGGTGAAGTCGTTCGCCGATCTCACGGCGCTGCGCAACATGCCGCAGACGCGCGTGCGCGCGACGACGACATCATCGACCGGCAAGACGACCGTGACGCTCACGAACAGCGGCAAGACGATCGCGTTCTTCGTTCGCTTGCAGGT
>JAICKA010000258.1 GCA_025928185.1 Gemmatimonadaceae bacterium | reverse complement strand
TTGGCGCGCGGCCAGCTGACGAAATATTCCCAAACGGGATAGACGACGATCAGCAGCAGGATCAGGTCGTCGGCAAGCGTGCGCAATCGTGAATCCCGTCAGCTCGCCCGCATCGCCGCCAGCGGATCCGCCCGCAGCGCGCGACGCGCCGGCACCCAGCACGCCGCGAGCGACACGACGATCAGTCCGCACCCCGTCGCGACGAACGTCGCCGGATCGAACCGGCCGATGTCGAACAACCACGACTGGATCAGCGACGTCGCCGCGAGCGCGCCGGCGAATCCGATCACCACGCCGACGCAGGCCAGCACCGCGCCCTCGGTGAACACCAGCCGCAGCACGTTCGCGCGCTGCGCGCCCAACGCGACACGGATGCCGATTTCCTGATAGCGCTGCGTCACCGAGTACGACACCACGCCGTAGATGCCGAGCGTGGACAGCAGCAGCGCCGCCGCGGCGAACACGGCGAGGAGCAGCGTTTCGAGCCGCGTCTGCGCCGTCGACTGATTCACGATGTCGCGGAGCGACAGCACGTTCGAGAGCGCCAAGGTCGGATCCTGTTCGCGCACCGCGGCGCGCAGCGCGTTCACGAGGCTGGCGTCGTCGCCGGTGCCGCGGACGATCACCGTCATCGCCCGCGCGTACCGCATGCTGCGGCGGAACGAGATGTAGACGACCGGTCCCTGCGGCGTGGCGAGACTCGTCTCGCGCGCGTCGTTCACTTCACCTACGACGGTGAGACCGCGCGGCTCGGTGCCGAACGCGATCTGCTTGCCGACGACGCTTTCGTTCGGCCAGAACGCTTTCGCCGCGGCCGCGCTCAGCACCATCGACGGACCGGCTTCGTTCCATTGAATGCCGGTGCCGGCCAGCACGTGCATGCCGGCCGCCTCGAAGAATCCGGGTGTCACGACGCGGATCGTGCTCATGAGCGGCTGATCGGGCGGCCGCGGCGGCTGGCCGACCAACCGGATGGGCGTGAAGATGCCGCCGCCGCCGAGCGGCGGCGTGTCCGTCGCGCCGGCGGCAACGATGCCGGCGCGTCCGTCGAGGTTCGCCAGCAATTGCCGGTAGAACGCGACGGTGGTCGAGTCGGGGTAGCGCTCCGGCGTGAGCGTGATGCGCGCGGCGATCGCGTGCTCGGGCCGGAACCCCGGATCGACCTCGAGCAATCTCTGAAGACTCTGCACGACGAGGCCGGCGGAGATCACCAGCACCACCGCCAGCGCCACTTCGGCCACTACGAGCGACTTGCGCACCCGCTGCGACTTCACCCCGCCGGACTGCGCTCGGCCGCCGTCGCGCAGCACGGCATTGAGGCTGAACGTGCTGGCGCGGAATGCCGGCCAGAGGCCGAACAGCAGCGCCGACAGCATGCTCAACGCGACCGCGAAGGCGAGCACGCGCGCGTCGAGGTGGATGTCGCCCGCCCGCGCGATGGCGCCGGCGGGCAGCAGGCGGCGGATGCCGCCGATCGCACCAGCCGCGACGAGCACGCCGAGCGCGCCGCCGACCACGCCGAACCCGAGACTTTCGACGAGAAGCTGCGACACGAGCCGCCCGCGCGACGCGCCCAACGCCTGCCGCACCGCCAGCTCGCGAGCGCGCGTGGTGCCGCGCACGAGCAGCAGGTTGGCGACGTTGATGCAGGCGATGAGCAGCACGAGCGCCGCGGCGGCGAGCAATAGCAGCAGCGGCCCGCGCACGCCCTGCGACAGGTCGTCCGACAGCATGAACACGCTCGCCGTCCAGCCGGCGATGTCGGCGTTCTCGCCGGCGATCTGCACCTCCGTGTCGTACAGGTCGCGGCTCGCCGCGGCGAGCGTCACGCCCGGCTTCAGTCGCCCCAGGGCGCCGAACAGGTGCTGGTTGTGGCGCTCGACCGCCGGAAAGCTGCTGAACGGCACCACCGTAACGACGTCGAGCTGGTTGCCCATGAACGCCGGCCCGATCAGCGCCGCATTCGCCGGGAGCACGCCGATCACGGTCCGCACTCGGCCGTCGATTGATAGTTTTTTGCTGAGAATGTTCTGATCGCCGCCAAAGCGACGCTGCCAGAAGCCGTAGCTCAGGATGACGGTGGTGCTCGATTCGCCGCGCTCGTCGTCCGCGCCGAAGTCGCGGCCGAGCGCCGGCGTCACGC
>JAICKA010000280.1 GCA_025928185.1 Gemmatimonadaceae bacterium | reverse complement strand
TACTTCGACGATTCGTACGCCGTGAACAGCGTCAACATGGGACCGTACGGCGACGCGATCATGAACGAGCTGATTCCGGAAATCGAAAAGCGCTATCGGGTGATCAGGGAGCCGTGGGCGCGCTGGCTGTCCGGCGGATCGACCGGCGGCTGGGAGTCGCTGGCGCTGCAGATCTTCCATCCGGATTTCTTCGGCGGCACGTGGTCGTCGTGTCCCGACCCCGTGACGTTCACGGATGTCGAAGGCGTGAACATGTACAAGGACGCGAATGCGTTCTACAAGAACTACAGCCAGTGGCAGCTCACGCCGACCGTCAATTCGCGCGAGGTGAACGGCGAGATCCGGCAAACGGCGCAGCAGCGCTACTGGATGGAGCTGGTCAACGGCACCCATGGCCGGTCGGGCACGGGACAGCAGGACATCTGGCAGGCGGTCTTCGGACCGATCGGCGCCGACGGCTACTTCAAGCCGGCGGTGGACTCGCGGACCGGCGTGATCGATCACAGCGTGACGCAGTATTGGCACGACCATTACGATTTGCTCAACTATCTCCAGCAGAACTGGACGACCGTTGGGCCGAAGCTCGTCGACAAGATCCACGTCTACGTCGGCAACATGGACAGCTTCTTCCTCGATCGGGCCACGCGCCAGCTCGAGGCATGGATGAAGACGACGCAGAACCCGCACTACGAGGGCTACTTCGTCTACGGGGACCAGAAGCCGCACTGCTGGAGCGGCCCGGGCACGAGCGCGGACCGGCTGCGCGACATGGCGGAGTACGGGCTGCGGCACATGCCCGCCGGCACGACAACGCCGTGGTGGAAGTACTGAGCGGGCGAGCGCCGGCCTGACCTCTTGCCGGCGGGCTGGCGGTCTACTACGATCATAGTACTATGATCGTCCGATTCCCGATCGCCGCCCTGCTCGCGAGTGCCGTCTTTGCGACGGCGCTCGGCGAGCCGCTCCAGGCGCAGCGCGGCGAGATCGCCAGCGTAGGAACGACGGCCCGCGTCCTCGTCATCGGCGCGCATCCGGACGACGAGGACAACGCGCTCATCGCCTGGCTCTCGCTCGGGCGGCACGTCGAGACGGCGTACCTCTCGCTCACGCGCGGCGAGCACGGACTCAACGTGCTCGGCCGCGAACGCGAGTCGCTGCTCGGCATGGTGCGCACGGCCGAGATGCTCGAAGAACGCAAGCGCGACGGCGCGCGGCAGTTCTTCACCCGCGCCTACGATTTCGGGCACGCGAAGAACGATTCCGTGCTGGACGCCGCGTGGCCGCACGATTCTCTCCTCGACGACGTCGCGACCGTCATGCGGGTGTTCCGGCCGCAGGTGATCATCGCCCTGTTCGCCGGCGACAGCACCGAACGCGATCTCCAGCATCGAACGGCCGGCCGGCTGGCGCGCGAGGCGTATGCGCTCGGCGGCGACACGGCGCGACTGCCGGCGGCGCGCACGTCGCTGGTTGGCGCGTGGCAGCCGGATGCGCTCTACCAGCTCGTCGACAGCGAAGCACCGGCGGCGGTGCGCGTCGACGTCGGCGAGCTCGATGCGCGGCGCGGGCGCACGTATGCCGAAATTGGCGCGGAAGTCCGACGGTTCCAACGCACGCAGCCCGCACTGCCCGTACCCGGCGTTGGCCCGACCTACAGATATCTTCGCCTCGATTCGCTGCACGACGAACCAACCGAAAAC
>JAICKA010000275.1 GCA_025928185.1 Gemmatimonadaceae bacterium | reverse complement strand
TCGAGCGGCTCGTCGCATGGGGCGTGGACACGATCTTCGGATTTCCCGGTGACGGCGTCAACGGCATCTTCGAGGCGCTGCGCACACGCCAGAAGCAGATTCGGTTCATCCAGGTGCGGCATGAGGAAGCAGCGGCGTTCGCGGCGTGTGGCTACGCGAAGTACACCGGCCGCCTTGGTGTCTGTCTGGCGACGTCGGGCCCCGGTGGAATTCACCTCCTCAACGGACTCTACGACGCGAAGTGCGACGGGCAGCCCGTGCTCGCGATCACCGGACACACCTTTCACGATCTCATCGGCACGCATTACCAGCAGGACGTCGATCTGGACAAGCTGTACATCGACGTCGCGGCGTACAATCAGCGGGTGATGGGTCCGGCCCACGTGCACAATGTCGTGGACGAAGCGGTGAAGACGTCGCTGTCGCGGCGTACCGTCACCCACATCACGATTCCGAAGGACATCCAGGACTGGACGTCGGACAACCATCGCTCGTCGGCCAACATCTCGAAGCACAGCGCCGATCTGTTCGCCGGGTCGTATCCGATTCCGCCGCGCGCCGTGCTCGAAAACGCGGCCAGGCTGATCAACGACGGGTCCAAGGTCGCGATCCTCGCCGGCCGCGGCTGTCTCGGCGCGCGCGAGGAGATTCTCGAGCTGGCCGAACGTGTCGCGGCGCCGATCATCAAGCCGCTGCTCGGCAAGGCCGTCGTGCCCGACGACAGCGAGTACACGACGGGCGGCATCGGACTGCTCGGCACCGCGCCGTCACAGGAAGTACTGGAGGAATGCGACACGCTGATCATCGCCGGCAGCGGCTTCCCGTACATGGAGTTCTATCCGAAACCGGGCCAGGCGAAAGGCGTGCAGATCGACGTCGATCCGTCGCGCATTGGCCTTCGCTGGCCGGTCGAGGTCGGGCTCGTCGGCGATTGCCGCACGGTGCTCCGCGAGCTGCTGCCGCTCGTCAAGCGGACGCGCCATCGGAGTTTTCTCAAGAAGGCGCAGGAGCGCATGGAGGATTGGCGCGGCCTGATGAAGAAGCGCGGCACGCGCGGCGACATGCCGATGAAGCCGCAGGTCGTCACGTATCACTTGAGCAAGCTGCTCGACGACGACGCGATCGTCTCCGCCGACAGCGGGACGATCGCCACGTGGGCGGCGCGCTACATCGACATGCGCGGCGAGATGCAGTTCTCGCTCTCCGGTTCGCTGGCGACGATGGCCAACGGGCTGCCGTACAGCATCGGCGCGGCCGTGGCGTATCCGAAGCGGCAGGTGGTGTGCATCGTCGGCGACGGCGGCTTCACCATGCTGATGGGCGAGCTGGCCACCCTGGTGAAATACCAGCTGCCGGTGAAGGTCATCATCATCAAGAACAACGTGCTTGGCGAGATCAAGTGGGAACAGATGGTGCTCGACGGGAATCCGCAGTACGGCGTCGAGCTGCAACCGATCGACTTCGAGGCATACGCGCGCGCGTGCGGCGCCGGCGGGTTCACGATCGAAAAGCCGAAGGACGCCGAGAAGATTCTGAAGCAGGCGCTCGCGCATCCGGGGCCGGCCGTGGTGCAGGCGGTGGTCGATCCGAACGAGCCGCCGCTGCCCGGCAAGATCTCGATGAAGCAGGCGCTGCACTTTGCGGAGTCGCTGGGGCGCGGCGAGAAGGACCGGATGGAGATCATCAAGACGGTCCTCGAGGACAAGGTCCGCGAGGTGGTCTGATCGATGGGCGCGCGCCGACCGCGCCGGGAGGTGCC
>JAICKA010000124.1 GCA_025928185.1 Gemmatimonadaceae bacterium | reverse complement strand
GATCAGCACGACGTCGGGATCCTGTCGCAGCGCGTACTTGAGCGCCGCGGAGAAGCTCTTCGTGTCGGCGCCGACCTCGCGCTGGTTGACGATGCAGCCCTGGTGCTTGTGAATGAACTCGATCGGATCCTCGATCGTGATCATGTGGCCTTTCATTTCCTTGTTGATCTTGTCGAGCATCGCGGCGAGCGTCGTCGACTTGCCCGATCCCGTGGGGCCGGTGACGAGGATGAGGCCGCGCGGCTTGTCCGACAGATCGGCAATGACCTGCGGGAGCTTCAGCTGATCGAAGGTCTTGATATCGAATGGGATCTGCCGGATCACCATCGAGACGCAGCCGCGCTGCTTGAAGCAGTTGCCGCGGAAGCGCGCGAGATTCTGAATGCCGAACGAAAAATCGAGCTCGTCCTCCATCTCGAACCGCTTCTTCTGGTTCTCGGTGAGGACGGAATAGGCGAGTTGCAGCGTGTCCTTGGGCTGCATGACGACGTCGACGCTCGAATTCGTCATGTCACCATCGACACGGAGCTTCGGGCGTTCGCCGGCGCTGATGTGCAAGTCGGACGCGCCCCGCTCGATCATCTCCTCGAGCAGCACGCGCAGGTTGAGAGCTTGGGCGCCGGTGTTGGGGGCGGTCATCTAGTCCTTAAGTCCATAGTCCATGGTCCATGGTCCATGGTTGGGGCACCATGGGCCGCGTCCGTGGTGTGGATGGACCGTGGCCGATAGACCATGATCCATAGTCCGCGTACCATCCAGGGAGCAGTGGGACGGGTCACCACACGGGTAGGACGAGCGAACACGAGAGGGGAAACTGGTCCATGGATCCATGAACCATGGTCCCTGGTCCCTGGTCCATGGTCGACAGGCTTGCGTCGAGACTGCCTCACGATGCTGGCTTTGAAGCGATTCAGCTTTCGGCCGAGCCGATCGCGATCAGAGTCATCAACTCGGCGAGGGCCGATTCGTCCGCGTAGCCGAGACGCCAGGCGATCTCCAATTGCGTTTCGACTTCTGCCAGCGAAGCACGCGCGTAGGATACGAGACGCAGATGGTCGGCGTCCGTGCGGCGCTCGTTCCCGTCGGCAATGTTCGAGGGGATCGAGACGGCGGCACATCCCGAAGCTGCGACGTGAGGCCGAACCGTTCGTCACGCGGAAACGCGCGCCGACAGCCACCTTGCCTCACTGAAGCATTGCGACAATGCCCGGAACCTTCCCCGCGGTGCTGTTGTCCATGGATGGACCACGGACTCCGGACTACGCACTTGTCTCCCGAATCATCTGCTCCGTCGTCGTGAGCCCCTTCATCACCTTGAGCCACGCGTCCATCCGCAGCGTGAGCATGCCTTCCTCGACGGCGCCGTCGCGGATCTCCACGGCGCCGACATTCTGCATCACGAGCTTCCGGATCTTGGGCGTCATCACCATCACCTCGTACACGCCCTGACGGCCCTTGAGGCCCGTGCCGTTGCACTGATCGCAGCCCTTGCCGCGGAAGAAACCGAGCTCGCCGATCTTCGTGTTGAGGCTCACGTTCTGGAGGAACGGCACGGCTTCCTTCGTCGCCTTGGCCTTGGTGTCGTTCAGCGCCTGCTGCGTAAACCGCAGCTCGCCCAGGGTCGTCTCGGTCGTGACTTTGGCCGCGCTCAGCTCTTCCGGCGAGATCTGATACTGCTCCTTGCAGTTCGAGCAGATGCGGCGCACGAGTCGCTGGGCCAGCACGAGGTTGAGCGCCGACGCGACGTTGAACGGCTCGAGGCCCATGTCCAGCAGACGCGTCACCGTTTCCGGCGCGGAGTTGGTGTGCAGCGTCGAGAGCACCATGTGGCCGGTGAGCGCCGCCTTGATGGCGATGCCGCCCGTTTCGAGATCTCGAATCTCGCCGACCATGATGATGTTCGGGTCCTGCCGCAGGAACGCCTTCAGCGCGGCGGCGAACGTCATGCCGATATCGGTGCGCACGAGCACCTGGTTGATCCCGAACAGGTTGTACTCCACGGGATCTTCCGCCGTCATGATGTTGACGTCGATCAAGTTGACCTTGGAGAGCGCGGAGTAGAGCGTCGTCGTCTTGCCCGATCCGGTCGGGCCGGTGACGAGCACCATGCCGTACGGGTTCGACACCGCCTCCATGAGGTCGTGCTCGGCCCTGGGCTCGATGCCGAACTTCTCGAGGTCGAAGGTCAGGTTGCCCTTGTCGAGAATTCGCAGCACGATCTTTTCGCCGAACAGCGTGGGCAGCGTCGACACGCGGAAGTCGATGACCTTGTTGCCCATCTTGAGCTTGATGCGGCCGTCCTGCGGCACGCGACGCTCGGCGATGTTGAGCTGCGCCATGATCTTGAAGCGCGAGATGAGCGCCGCCTTGAGCTTCATCGGCGGCTTCATCACTTCCAGCAGCGCGCCGTCGATGCGGTAGCGCACGCGCAGCTCGTGCTCGAAGCACTCGAAATGGATGTCGGACGCGCCGCGATTCACCGCATCGGTGAGGATGGCGTTGATCAGCTTGACGACCGGCGCGTCCTCCATCTGCGCCTGGAGCGCCGCCGCATTGAGCTCGTCCTCCGTCTCCTCCATCACCTCGACGTCGTCGACCGACTCGATCTCGCTGATCGTGTCCATCAACGAGGCCATCTCGGCCTCGTCGTTGCCGCCGTACGTCTTCTCGATGATGTTGCGCAGCGTGTATTCGCCGGCAATGACCGGGAAGATGTCGTACCGGGTGATGAACTTGAGGTCCTCGAGCACGCCGAGGTTCGACGGATCGGCCATCGCCACGGTGAGCGTGCGGCCGTCGCGCTTGAGCGGCACGACCAGATTCTTGCGCGCCAGATCGTTGGGGATCATGTGCGCGATCTTCGGATCCACTTCGAACCGCGAGAGGTCCACCGCCGGCATCTTGTGCTGCTTGGCCAGCATCTTGGTGAGCTCGATCTCCTGAATGAATCCGAGCTTCACCAGATTGTACCCGACGCGCGAGCCGTTCTGCTGGCCCTCCTGCAGGGCCTTGGAGAGCTGATCGGCGGTGATCAATCCCTCTCTATAGAGGAGATCACCAATGCGTTCGGCGCTGAGCTTTGGAGCGGCGGCCATCTGGGTCCGTGATCCGTGGTCCGTAGTCCGTGGGTCCATCGTCCATGGTCATAGTCCATGGTTCACCGTCCAAACAGACGACTCAGTAGTGACTTGCGGCACGTTGCGGGGCTCGGGACCGAGACTTGAGCGCGTGAAACCTTCAGCTCTAGCCGGTGCCGGGCGTCTTTCGGACGCGGCGTTTGCGGGGGGCGATCACCGTGTCGCGCGCATCGGGAAACTTGACGGTGCCAGAGAAGGTTACGAGCGTGTCGATCTTCTGGACGAACGCGGCGCCGACGCCGAATACGCGAAGCAGGCCCTCGTGGGTGAGAAAAGGCCCTCGTTCGAGCCGGTCGGCAACGATCCGCCGAGCGAGCGTCGGGGTGACGCCCGGGAGGGAGTCGAGCTGCGCGGCGGTGGCGACGTCGAGATCCAGCTTGCCGGCGATGTACCCGGGACGGTCGAGCGGCCCGGCAACGCGCCGGCGCTTTCGGGCGGAGTCTCCAGGTGACCGGCGGGTGCTGTCGGAATCCGCCGGCGCTTTCGTATGGTGGGTGGCCCGGCCGCGCCCGGAAGCGCGTTGTGCCGTCTGTGCGGTCACCGAGCGTTGATGCTCCAGCGCCGGTTGCGCGGACGGGCCGTGTTCCCCATTTCCTCGCGCCGCTCGAGCGACGCGGACGCCGGTGCCGAGGACGGCGACGGCGGCCAGAAAGAGGAGCACCTTGTGATCGGAGTGGTGCGGCATGGGAAGAGCATAGACGGTCGGAATCTGACGCACGACATCGTTTCGACCCGCCTGGTATCAAATCATTGCCGGCCCTCACCGGCCGATAACCAGATCAGTACAAACCGCCAGTACGCCGCGGCAGATACGCTGCTATTCTTCCCCATTCGTCCAACCAACCTTCCATGAAGCCGTTCGCCCCCTTCGTTCTCGTCTCGTTCCTCGCGGCCGCGTGCGGAACGCCGGCTACGGTCGCCACCACGGTTCCGTCACCGGTTCCGGCGCCGGCCACCTCGCCCATGCCGGCCACGCCACCGGGCGCCGCGGTCGAGCCGAGTACGGTGCCAACCGTCACGCTCACGGAAGCGCCGCGAGACTGGCAGCTGCTCGACGAAGCGACGGACCACGTGCCGGGCATCGGTGCGAACCGGGCGATGCGCGAGCTTTTGGCGGGACAGTCGCCGAAGCAGACGGTGCTCGTCGCGATCATCGACAACGGCGTCGACACGACGCACGCGGATCTGCGGGCGAACCTGTGGGTGAATCCGCACGAGGTGCCCGGCAATCACGCCGACGACGATCACAACGGCTACGCCGACGACATTCACGGCTGGAATTTCATCGGCGGCGCGAACGGACAGGACGTGCACTTCGACACCTTCGAGGTGACGCGCGAGTACGCCCGCTGCCACGGGTTGCCGGCCGCGAGCGGCACGCCGCGGATCACGGATGCCGCGTACTGTACGAAGATCGATGCGGCGTATGAAAAGCAGCGAAAGTCGATCGAGAGCTCGGTCGCGAACTACCAGCAGGCGGAAACGGTGCTCAAGGCGATCACGCCGATGCTGCAGCGGGCGGCCGGCACGGATTCGCTGACCGAGGCGAACGTGCGGGCGATCGCGCCGTCGAACCCACAGCTCTCGCAGGCGCGCGAGATCTATCTCGAGCTGGCGTCGCAGGGGGCGACGCTGTCGATGATCGAGGAGGGCCTCAAGTCGCTTCAGGGCCAGCTGCAGAACGGGCTCAATCCGTCGTTCAATCCGCGCACGATCGTCGGCGACAACTACGCGGACCCGACGCAGCACTATTATGGAAACTCTGATGTGATGGGCCAGGACGCGATGCACGGCACGCACGTGGCCGGCATCATCGGCGCAATCCGCGGGAATGGCATCGGCGTCGACGGCATCGCGCCGGCGGTGAAGATGATGATGATCCGCACGGTGCCCGACGGCGACGAGCGGGACAAGGACGTGGCGAACGCGATCCGCTACGCAACGGACAACGGCGCGAAGATCATCAGCATGAGCTTCGGCAAGGGCTACTCGCCGTACAAGCAGGCGGTCGACGACGCGGTGAAGTACGCCGACGCGCACGGCGTGCTCATGATCCACGCCGCCGGCAACGACGGCGCGAACCTCGACTCGGCGAAGAACTTCCCGACGCCGAACTACCTGGACGGTGGGCATCCGGTGAACTGGATCGAGGTCGGCGCGTCGTCGTGGAAGGGCGGCGACAGTCTCGCGGCGAATTTCTCGAACTACAGCCACACGCTGGTCGACGTGTTCGCGCCCGGCGTCGACATTCTGTCGACGACCCCGGGGAGCCAGTATCAGCGCTTGAGCGGCACGAGCATGGCCGCGCCGGTCGTGTCCGGGCTCGCGGCGCTGATCATGGATTACTATCCGAATCTGACGGCGACCGACGTGCGGCAGGTGATCGTCGGCAGCGTCGCGCGCTTCGACCAGACCGTCGCGCGGCCGGGCGACGATGCCGGCCAGGTATCGTTCAGCGAGCTCTCAAAGTCGGGCGGGATCGTGAACGCGTACAAGGCACTGCAGATGGCTGCGCGGTTGAGCGCGTCGAAGCCGAAGGCGTAATGTGCTGCTACCGAATGACCAGTGGCTGATCCTTCTGCCGAATGACTAGTGACTGATCCTTCGGCGTGCACACGTGTCGCCAATCCTCACCAGCCTTGGGCGCTTCGCAGAGTTTCGCGTGGAGCGCGCTGTCCGTGAAGACAGAATGCGAAAGAGCCATGCGCGGACTCGGCGAGTCTGAAGGCCTCTGACCCCCGCAGGCGACAAGCCCGAACACGCAGGCGGCAGCAGTGAGAACGGGACGCATGCGATGGAATCTACGCGCACCCGTAGACCACGCCAGTGCGGAGCAGTTCTCTCATTAGCAAACTGGTGCATTTCGCGCAATCGCGCACACCGTCGCGGGCTCTTTTTGCACTCCGCACGGGGTTACTTGACGAGCGTCACCGCCACGTCGCCAACGATCTGGAGGCTCTTCGCCGAGATCTTGTCGAACGTGTCCTGCGTGGTGTGGTGATAGTTGGGATTGGATAGCGTGCCCGGGCCATACCCGGGCGCCAGCGGCCCGTACTGGATGTCGACCACGTCGATGACGCGCAGTCCCTTCTTCTGCAGCGGGAGCTGGTCGTCGGTGACGTAGTCGCCAACCTGATTGATGAAATACTTGCCGTAGCCGAGGTCCGCCGCGGTCTGCCAGACCTTGCTCACCACCTCGGGCGCGTTCTGCACCGAGTTGCCCTCTTGATAGATCTCTAAATCCTTGTCGGCGATCATGTCGAACAGCACGCCGTACAGTGGCTTGTAGTCCGTCGAGGGCAGGTGGTCGGCGAAATACTGGGTGCCGAACAGCGCGTCCGGGTAGTTGCCGGAGCTGTCGGGATCGAAGCTGCCCCAGTCTTCGCCGTCGTCGAACAGCAGGTCGACGCCAACCGACGGCGGCGTCTTCTTGAACACGTCGCCGAGCGCAATGAACAGGCCGACACCGGCGGCGCCGTCGTTCGCGCCGGGGAAGGAGCCGGCGCGCGCGCCGAGGTTCAAATCCTGATCGGCGGTCGGCCGCGTGTCCCAGTGCGTCAGGTACAGCACGCGCTGAGTCGCGGCCGGATTGAATCGCGCGATGATGTTGCGCATCGGCAGCTTTTTGCCGCTGGCGGTCGTTTGCGTCCAGCTCTGGACGATGATGCTGTCGGTGCGCTGCTTCATCTGCGCGATGATCCAGTCCGCTTCCTTCTCGTGCGCGGGTGTGCCCGGCACCCGCGGCCCGAACGCGAGCTGCGGCTTCACATAGGCCAGCGCGCTGTCGCCGTTGAAGGCCGTTTTGGCGCCGCCGAACCGGTCATGGATCTGCTGACAGCCGCCGGCTGCGGCGAGCGCGGCATAGACGAGCGGAAGGAAAGGCATGCGCACGGCGTGACTCGTGATGTGAGAGGAAACGCGCACGCTGCCCGCACCAACGCCAGTGGACGGTGTAGCAGGGTCCGGCGGCGCGCGGCGCCTTGAATTCGGGTGGCCGGCGGGTGGAATATACAGATTGGGCCGGACCGTACAACCCTGTGAAACTATTGAAGTTCCGCGATCGGCATTCGGATCGTCATACGTCGTGAAGATAATCAACCGCTACGT